>NZ_CP024199.1:3850147-4190196 GCF_002844375.1 Thalassospira marina
TCGGGCGCATGGCTGCCGACAATGCAGCATCATCAAGCGTAGAATTTTCAATCTTGCCGAGTTGCACGAACCCACCCAACGCCGTTTTCCACCCTGAAACGTTCAGTCCCGTCTGGCATGCATCCCCACTTTACCACGAGGGGCAGGCCATTCGCCACTGCACGTTCCACTGGCAAAAGCAAAATACGGGCCAAAACGCCGAGGCCCGCCAATCCTGCCGCCCGGCAAAACGGCCCTTGCCCGGCAGTTGCGGCCACTGTGCGAATTTTAGGCAAATGCTGATCAAACAGTCAGATAACTGCGTACATTTTCGCGGTCCAGATCGTCCTTTTTGCCCGCCAGCACCACTTCCCCACGTTCCAGCACCACGATGTCGTCGGCCAGTTCATGGGCAAAATCAAAATACTGTTCAACCAGCAAAATCGCCATATCACCCCGATCCGCCAACTGTTTGATCACACGCTGAATATCCTTGATGATGGAAGGCTGAATGCCTTCTGTCGGTTCATCAAGAACCAGCAGGCGCGGACGGGTGACAAGGGCGCGGCCAATGGCAAGCTGCTGTTGTTGCCCACCTGAAAGGTCGCCACCACGCCGCCCCAGCATATCGCGCAGAACGGGGAACAGGTCGAATATCTCATCAGGGATATGGCGCATGGCACGCGGCAGGGCGGCAAAGCCGGTTTCGAGATTTTCCTTTACGCTCAGAAGCGGGAAAATCTCGCGTCCCTGGGGCACAATGGCAATACCTGCAGCAGACCGTTTCCAGGCCGGGTCACGCGAAATTTTTTTGCCTTCCCAGACAATATCGCCCCCCGATACCGGATGCTGGCCGACAACGGCGCGCATCAGCGATGTTTTGCCCACCCCGTTGCGCCCCAGAACCGCCGTTACCTTGCCGGTTTCTGCACGCAGCGACACCGAACGCAATGCATGGGACGCCCCATAAAAAAGGTCGATATTTTCAACACTTAACATGATCAGCGCCCCAGATAGACTTCAATGACACGCGGGTCTTTTTGCACGCTATCCAACCGGCCTTCCGCCAGGACCGATCCTTCGTGCAGCACCGTCACCTTGCAATCAAGGTCGCGGACAAATTCCATGTCATGTTCCACCACCACAACCGACCGGGTTTTGGCAATATCGCGCAGCAAAATGGCGGTCTGTTCGGTTTCGGAATCTGTCATGCCGGCAACGGGTTCGTCCACCAGCAGCAATTGTGGTTCCTGCATCAGCAACATGCCAATTTCCAGCCACTGCTTTTGCCCGTGCGACAGGTTTGCCGCCATCACATCGCGCAAATCCCCCAGGCGAATGGTGGCCAGGGTTTCTTCAATGCGCTGCTTTTCGCTGTTTGCCAGCCGGTGAAACAGCGCCTGAAACACTCCACGCCCGCCCGAACAGGCCAGAAGCAGGTTATCAAACACCGTATGACTTTCAAAAACGGTGGGTTTCTGAAATTTGCGCCCAATGCCCAGATTGGCGATTTCCGCTTCATCAAGTTTGGTTAAATCAACATCGCTGCGAAACAGAACATCGCCGCTATCAGGCCGGGTTTTACCGGTAATGATATCCATCATCGTGGTTTTCCCCGCCCCATTGGGGCCGATAATGGCGCGAAGTTCGCCCGGCTCGACATAAAAGCTGAGATTGTTAAGCGCACGAAAGCCATCAAACGTTACCGACACCCCATCGACATACAGGATGGTTGCGGCCTTTTCGCTTTGGATCATGCGGCTTTCTTCGGAAAGAAGGTCTTCTGCCGTGTTCATGCCTTGCCCCCCTGATTGGCCCGCCATGCCGCCAGCCTTTCACGCCAGTTGCCTGCTGCCCCTGCGGCCCCCGCCCCGCCAAAGGCAGGAATGGCACCAATAACCCCCTTGGGCAAAAACAGGGTGACGGCAATAAACAGCCCGCCCAGGAAAAACAGCCAGAAATCAGGCATGACGCCCGTAAAAAACGTTTTGGCATAATTGACGATAAATGCACCCAAAACCGCACCATAAAGCGTGCCACGCCCGCCAACTGCCACCCAGATCACCACTTCGATGCTGGCAGCCGGGGCAAATTCACCCGGGTTGATAATGCCGATTTGCGGCACATAAAGCGCCCCGGCAATGCCCGCCATCACGGCAGAAACGGTAAAGACAAACAGTTTGTAATATTCCACCCGATAGCCGGTAAACCGCACCCGGCTTTCGGCATCGCGAATGGCGATCAAAACCTTGCCCAGACGGGATTGGGTAATACCGCGCGACACCACATAACAAATGCCCAGCATGATGGCGGACGCCACCACCAGCACACAGCGCGTTTGATCAGACTGCAAATCAAAACCCAGAATATCCTTGAAATCCGTCAGGCCATTATTGCCGCCAAACCCCATATCATTGCGGAAAAAGGCCAATAACAGGGCATAGGTCATCGCCTGGGTAATGATGGAAAGATACACCCCCGTCACGCGGGACCGAAACGCCAGAAAACCAAAGACAAATGCCAGCACACCGGGCACGAGCATCGCCATGATCACGGCAAAACTGAAATGATCAAACCCGTACCAGTACCAGGGCAGTTCCTTCCAGTTCAGAAACACCATGAAATCGGGCAAGACCGGGTCGCCATAGACCCCGCGATCGCCGATCTGGCGCATCAGATACATGCCCATGGCATAACCGCCCAGGGCAAAAAACGCCCCATGCCCCAGGCTGAGAATGCCGCAAAAACCCCAGATCAGATCAACACTTAACGCCAACAGGGCATAGCACAGATATTTGCCCAAAAGCCCCAGCATCCAGGTCGGCACATGAAAGGCCGATCCTTCGGGCACCAGCAGGTTCCCCGCTGGAATAAGGATGCAGCCCAGCAACAAAATCCCCAGCAGGATCATCCCGCCCCGATCCTGCAGCAACCAGCCCAGAACCGGCGTCATTTTATATTTCTGGCGATAGTCGGTCATGGATCAGGCCTCCACCGCGCGGCCCTTAAGGGCAAACAACCCTTTGGGACGTTTCTGGATAAACAGAATAAGTGCCACCAGCACAAAGATTTTTGCCAGCACCGCGCCTGCAACCGGTTCAAGGAATTTGTTCACAATACCCAGGCTGAAAGCCCCCAGCACCGTGCCCCACAAATTGCCAACGCCGCCAAACACCACGACCATGAAACTGTCGATGATATATCCCTGTCCCAGATTGGGGCTGACATTGTCAATCTGGCTAAGTGCAACACCGGCAATCCCGGCAATGCCTGACCCCAGGCCGAATGTCAGTGCATCGACATAGCCGGTACGAATACCAACCGACCCAGCCATACGGCGATTTTGCGTTACCGCGCGCATTTGCAAACCAAAGGCCGTGTAACGCAGCACAAAGGCAATACCGGCAACAACAATCACGCTAAACAGAATGATCCACAGCCGGTTATAGGTCAGCACCAGCCCGGTTGAAAATTCGATGGCACCGCTCATGAAATCCGGGGCGACGACCTGGCGGTTGCTGGCACCAAAAAGGCTGCGAATGGCCTGCTGTAACGCAAGGCTAAGCCCCCAGGTTGCCAGAAGCGTTTCAAGCGGGCGGCCATATAAAAACCGGATGATGACACGTTCAATCACCACGCCAATCCCACCCGATACCAGAAACGCCATTGGCACCGCCACGGCCAGCGACCAGCCAATACCAGCAGGCCAAAAGGCGGAAAATGCCTGTTGCACGGCATAGGTGGTATAGGCGCCAATCATGATCATTTCGCCATGCGCCATATTGATGACACCCATGACACCAAAGGTAATGGCAAGGCCAACTGCGGCCAGCAGCAAAACCGACCCCAGGCTGATGCCACGGTAAACATCCCCGGCGGTCTGCCACATTTTCAACCGCCCCTCGACCGAGGCGACAGCATCCTTGGCGGCGGCAACCACCTTGGGGTCGTAATTTTCGGTTTCGGCGGCATTTACAAATTGCAGCAGCACGGCACGAATTTGCGGTGTGGTCTGACCAGCAAGTGTATTGATTGCCTCAAGGCGTTCTTCCGACGTTTTCCCGGCAGCAAGGGCCATTGTCGCCTGTGCCAGTTCCATGCGTGCCAGAAGGTCGGGGTTTTCTTCGCGTTCGATGGCACGTTTTAACAACGGGGCCATTTCCGGGTCGCGGGCATCCATGATGGTTTCTACCGCAGCCCGGCGTGTTGCCAGATCAGGACTGAAAAGATTAAGGCTTGCCAGCGCATCGCGAAGCGCACCACGCAGCCGGTTGTTAATGCGAATTTTGCCAAGATCGCGCGAGGCACTTTCACCCGTCACCGCACCACTGACCACATCGATATGCTGCCAGACCTTGCCCTGCTTTTTGCCAATCACAACCCTGTCGTCGGCCTTGCTGACATAAAGGTCACCCTCAAGCAACGCTTCAAGCACCGGGGCGACGCGCGGGTCACCATCGGCAGCCATTTTGGCGATGATATCAAGTTTTTTGGTCGCACTTTGGGTGTTCAGCTTTTCGACAGTCTGGCGCAGTTGTTCATCACTGAAGGCCCAGGCAGGCCGGGCAGATGACGCCATAACCGCCACGACCATAACAGCCATAAGCGACAGCCAGAAACGGCGAAAGATACGGGCAGAAAGCCCGCCGGGCGCAGGCAGGAAATTGTTTTGACGCATGATCAAAGCCTTCGCATCGCGCATTCAAAGATACAGGCAGGCCGGAATTGATCAGGCTGATCAGGCAGAAACGGCCATTGCCTTACCGCAGGACGGCAATAAAACGGGCCGGAATGCGCATATCTGGCGCATCCGGCCCGTCAGGTCCGATCAGTATGTCGGTTTTTCGCAGTTGCCGCAGACCCAAGGATAGGTCCAGTCGGCTGTCAGCTTTGCGCTTTCAGGAATGTAATCCGACCAGGAATCACCCACGACAACGTCATCGGTGCTCCAGACGGTATCAAACTGGCCGTCATCCTGGACTTCACCAATCAGAACCGGTTTGGACAGGTAATGGTTGGTGTTCATCACAGCCACACCGCCCGTCAGGTTCGGTACTTTCTGGCCATACATGGCCTGGCGAACCGCATCGACATCGGTGGTGCCTGCCTGTTCAACGGCATGCGCCCACATGGTAAAGCCGATATAGGTGGCTTCCATCGGGTCATTGGTGACGCGTTTTTCATCGCCAATGTAATCATGCCATTTTTTGATGAAAGCTGCGTTGGCTTCGCTATCAACGCTTTCAAAATAGTTCCATGCGGCCAGATGCCCCACCAGCGGTGCGGTATCAATACCGGCCAGTTCCTCTTCCCCGACCGAGAAAGCAACAACAGGAATATCTTCAGCCTTGATGCCCTGGTTTGCCAGTTCCTTGTAGAACGGTACATTGGCATCACCATTGATGGTCGAAACCACAGCGGTTTTCTTGCCAGCCGAGGCAAAGCCCTTCACATCGGAAACAATCGACTGCCAGTCGGAATGACCGAACGGCGTGTAATTTTCCATGATGTCTTCATCGGCAACACCCTTGCTGTGCAGATAGGCACGCAGGATTTTATTGGTGGTACGCGGATAAACATAGTCGGTCCCCAGCAGGGCAAAACGCTGCGCCCCGCCGCCATCTTCGCTCATCAGGTAATCCACAGCCGGGATCGCCTGCTGGTTCGGCGCGGCACCGGTATAGAATACATTGCGCGAGCTTTCTTCGCCTTCAAACTGGACCGGATAGAACAGCAGACCGTTATCTTCTTCAAACACCGGCAGAACCGATTTGCGCGAGACCGAAGTCCAGCAACCGAAAACCGCCGCGACCTTGTCTTTTTCCAGAAGTTCGCGGGCCTTTTCGGCAAAAAGCGGCCAGTCGGATGCCGGGTCAACAACAACAGCTTCAACCTTCTTGCCCAGAAGGCCGCCTTTTTTATTAAGGTCGTCCACCAGCATCAGGACGGTGTCCTTCAGCGTGGTTTCCGAAATTGCCATCGTTCCCGAAAGAGAGTGCAGAACGCCAATCTTGATCGTGTCATCAGCAGCCTGCGCGGGCGTCATAGCCATTGCAGACCACGCCAGCGCCCCCGCGCCGACGATCGTCTGAAGCATCGTCTTCATTAGTAGCCTCCACTGCGAGTTTTTATTGCACCGCAGCGCTACTAGCCAAAATCGTGCCAGATTTTGAAGTTTTAAGCAAAATCACCAAAACCGCAGAGACTCAACGCAATTTAACGATAGTACAATCCGCTATAGTAGAAAATTATTGCGCACACTTCATTTGAAATGACTAATTTTCGCTCAACTGATTTTTTTTGACTGTTTTTTAATCAACCCAAAGGTGCTTGACCCACCCCGGCAACAGGCGTATCCCACCGCCCGGAGGTTTCGGCCTCCACGCGAGGTTATTGCACCACAATACCTCAGGCACCCTGCCAGTTTGCCCTGGCAGGGTGTTTTACATTTCCGCCGGATGCATGATCTGCACGGGCACCCACCTTACTTACTTCCCCTCGAGGCTGGCGCGAACACAATCGCGCAACCAGGACAGGGCAACATCATGGTCGCCATGCCCCGCCCACACCATATGGGCCGCCGAAAACCCCGATGCGATCGGCACATGCCCAATTGTCAGGCCAAATTTCGGGGCAAAAAGCTGCGCAATCCGTGCAGGGACGGTTGCAATCAAGGGTGCCTGTGCCGCCACCGCCAGCAACGGCACAAAGGCCGGGGCGGCAAAACCAACATCAAGCATATGGCCGGTATTGCGGTAAATTTCGCCAACGCATCCTGATATGTCACTGACCTGCGAAAACACGGCATGGCGGCCTGCAAAATAGGCGGCATCATCAAATGCGCCTGTCAAACCAATCAGATCAGGACGAAAACAGCAACAGGCCTGCGCCTCAAACAGGCGCTCGCCCCTGAATGCCCCTTGCGGGACATAGGGTACGCCAACGGCAACATCAATTTCGCTGCGGCTTAAAAGCTGTTCCAGTGTCGCAAGGCTGATATCCCGCGCCAGCACCCCAATATTGGGGGCTTTTTGCGCCAGATACGCCATCAAAGCGGGCAACAGCACCTGGGCCATTTCGTCAGAAACACCAATGCGAAAAACACGCTTTTCGGTGCGTGGATCAAACTGCAGGCCCACCTTCAGGGCCGCCTGCGCCTGATGCAATGCCTCGCGAATGGGGCCTGCCAGGCTTTGCGCCCGGGCCGTTGGCTGCATTTTCTGACCGATACGCACAAAAAGCTCGTCACCCAATAACAGGCGCAGGGTTGCCAGGCTGTGGCTCATGGCCGGTTGGCCGATCCGCAATTTTTCAGCAGCACGGGTAACACTGCCTTCGCTGATCAGGGCATCAAAGGCCACCAGCAAATTCAGGTCAAAAGACCGTAAATTGAAATGGTCGATATTATGCATTACTGGCATCGATTTGATTGATGATAAGGCCAGATATACCCTGTTTGACGCGACTTCGAAAGCATCAACCGCTCTGCCCGCCCATACGCCCGCAGGGATCAAACAGGAAGCCATCATGGACGTTTCGCCAATGCCACCTGCGCATCCCCGCCAATCCAGCCAGCCCGATCAACCCATCCCGCAAGGCCAGCCACAGCACACCAATGCCGCGCCGGGTTTTTATCCCATCATGCAGGGCGAAACAGCCATCATCGCACTTTGTGATGGCACCCTGCCCTTTCCGCTTGATGCGCTTTACCGCAACACAACACCCGAACATGTGCGCGACCGGTTTCGCCACCACGGCCAGGAACTGCCCGCACCGGGATCATTTAATGCATTTCTGGTCGCGCGCCCTGACCGCCTGATCCTGATTGATACGGGCAGCGGTGATTTGGGCGGCCCGGCATTGGGCCAATTGGCCGGTAATCTTCAGGCGGCGGGTTATCAGCCCGCGCAGGTCGATGATATCATCCTGACCCACCTGCATAACGACCATTTCGGCGGCCTGATCCGCACTGGTGACATGACATTTCCTAATGCCCGCGTGCATATGCCGAAGCGCGATGCGGATTTTTTCCTAAGTCCTGCCGCAATGGCAAAGGCCCCAGCCCCCACGCAACCGCATTTCAAAAATGCCATTGGCTGCATCACCCCCTATGCCAATGCCGGGCGCGTTTCGATTTACGATGATAACGAAGCCCCCATTCCCGGCATTGCGCAGTCCATTCTGCTGCCCGGCCATTCACCGGGGCATAGCGGCATTATTGTTCAAACAGGCGTGGGATTGCAGGATAGCGCAACCGCACTTCTCTGCTGGGGTGATATTTCACATGGTCATATCCTTCAGTTTGAAGACCCCGATATCGCCATTTGTTTTGATGTTGATATCACGGCCGCCATCACCAGCCGCAAACAGGCATTGGAACTGGCCGCACGCGAACAATTCCTTGTTGCGGGATGCCATATTGCCTTTCCGGGGCTGGGCCATGTTTCGCGCCATCAAAATGAAACGGCCTATCGCTGGCACCCGGTAACCAGTTAAAATCAGACATAAAGACCCGAAAACGCAAACAGGGATGCCTCGATGCGCATCCCTGTCTGGTTATCTTTCTCAGCAGGCGCGCCGAGCCTGATATGCAATAATTAGCTATTCCGGCATTTTCGCCCGGATCCACTGACCAAGCTGCGCACGTTCTTCGTCGGTCATTTCGGTTAAATTGCCCAGCGGCATGGATTTGCCGATAACCGCCTGCGCCATAATGCGCTGTGCGTTGCTATGCACCTGATCAAGGCTGTCAAACATTACCCCGGCCGGGGCTTCGTCAAAGCCATCTTCGGTGGGATGGGCGGAATGGCACACGGCACAACGGGTTTGAATAATGCCCATCGCCTGGTTTGACGAAATCACATCACCCGCGCTCGGTGCATTGGGGTCGTAGGATACAAACACCACCAAAATCGCCATGAACACGGCGGCTGCAGGCAATTGCCAGGCAATGGCACCACCGCTGCCACCAGCATTGCGGGTATTGAAGAAATGGCGCACCAGCCCACCCACAATCAGAATCAGACCAATCACGATCCAGGAATGATCATGGGCATAGGTCATGGGATAATGATTGCTGATCATCATCGCCAGTACCGGCAGGGTCAGATAGTTATTATGGGTCGAACGCTGCTTGGCCTGCAGACCCAGTGCCGGGTCAGGTTTTTCACCGGCCATCAGTGATGCGACCACCTTTTTCTGGTTGGGAATGATGATGCGAAACACGTTCGCCGCCATCATTGTGCCAATCAGCGCACCGACATGGATAAACGCCCCGCGCCCGCTAAAAACGTGGGTATAAAGCCAGGCAAAGGCCATGATCTGGATAAACAGGGCGATGGCAAGGGTGCTGGTTTTACGGCCAATCGGGCTTTTGCAGATAAAATCATAAATGAACCAGCCCGCAACCAGGCTGATCAACCCGGTCAGGATCGCATCCCATTTGGTCATGGGCATAACGGATGGATCGATCAGGTAGGATTCAGCACTCCAGTAATACATGGTTACCAGCAGCGTAAAACCCGTAAGCCAGGTGAAATAGGCCTCGTATTTGAACCAGTGCAGGTCATCGGGCATTTTGGCGGGTGCCACCATCCATTTATTGACATGGTAAAAGCCACCGCCATGCACCATCCAGGCTTCACCATATACGCCGTCATCCATGCCCGGCCGCTTGCGCAGCGACAGGTCCAGCCACACAAAATAAAATGACGAGCCAATCCACGCGATGCCGGTAATCACATGCGCCCAGCGCAGGATCAGATTGATCCAGTCCTGAAACAGAATGTCCACCTGTTTGGTCCCTCTCTTTTACCGGGTTGCGCCGCGATTTACGTCTCTGCGCGCCCGGTACCCGCCCCTGATGTTGCCTTGCAGCATATTACGACGCGAATTTTCAGAATTCTTACAATCCCTATTTTCCTAACACAGGGCTGGCGGGGGCTCTATTATTTAGGAAGCGGACATAATCGAAATGACTTTCAAGACATTTTTTAAAATGGCAAAGTCAAAACAGCGATCAAGGCCAAGGCAAAGCGCAAAACAACAGGCCAATCGCCACAGCGCCCGGCATAACGGGCCGCCCCCAAACAAGAGTGAGAGTTAGCCCCATGTCCGATTTCGAGGACATCCAGATTTTTGTCCGTGTTGCCGAACTGGGCAATCTTTCGGCCGCCGGGCGTGAATTACGCCATTCCGCCGCCGTGGTTTCCAACCGGATCGCACGCCTTGAGGAACGGCTGGGCGTGCGCCTGCTTAATCGCACCACACGCCGGGTTGGCCTGACGACGGAAGGCGATATCTATTATCGCCATTGCCAGCGCATTCTGGCCGAAATGGAAGAAGCCGAAAACGCCATTGCCAACCAGAAAAACACCACCCGCGGCCCGGTAACCGTTACCTGCCCGGTAGCATTTGGTAATATGTTCGTTGCCCCGATCATTCCGAAATTCGTCGAAAAAAACCCTGATGTGCAAATCCGCCTGCATCTGTCCGACCGGCTTCTGGACCTGTTGCAGGATAAGGTCGATCTTGCCATTCGCATTGCCGAGCTTAAGGAAAGCTCGCTGATCGTGCGCAAGCTTGCGGCCAACAAACGGGTGCTGGTGGCAAGCCCCGCATACCTCAAACGGCATGGCACGCCGCGCACGCCGTCCGATCTGCTGGATCATAACTGCCTGTTACTGCGCTTTCCCGGTTCGCGCCAATATCAATGGACGTTGCAGCGCGACGGCGACGAAGCCCCCACCACGCTTTCGGTATCCGGTTCGATGGATTCTGATAATGGCGAGGTTTTAACCCGCTGGTGCCTGGACGGGCACGGCATTGCCCTGAAATCGATGTGGGAAGTCGGGCCGCATATTCAGTCCGGCGCCCTGAAAATTGTCCTGCCGGACTGCACACCCCCCGCCCATGCGGTTTACACGCTTTATCCCGAAAACCGCTATCTACCAACGCGGGTTCGCGCCTTTGTCGATTTTCTGGTGGCCGAATTTGGCGGCACGCCACCTTGGGGCAACGACATCAATTGACATTCTCTATTTTAATATCTGAATTTTTCTTCAACCTTTTTGATCATATTGATCAGCCATACTTGATCACCAGCAACGAAAGGAAGAAAGCTTTTTATAAGCGGCAAATTGTCCCTGACAAATAACAAGATATAGTCGATTTTCTGTGTTAATAACTGGCTAACATCCAGCCCAAGACTACTACTTGCTACAGCACCACCTAAGATAGACGCTGCAACAAATTTACCCCCTCCAAAAATACTATTACTAAATAACTTTAAAATATTTGTGATCATAGACCTCGACACGTCATTAGACATCGCTGGGATAGGTCCACTGCCCACTTGCTCATTCACTTCGATTATTTCTTCTATTGCACTCTTTTCAAATAAATCTTCCACACCATAAAATGCCGTTGAGAATCCATCAGAAATAGACTTATAACGCTCCACATTTCCGGCATCGAAAGCATATTCTCTTGCCCTAGACAGCAACTCCCTTCCTTTTTCAAGAGAGGAAATCAGTACCCCGTGAATTTCCAAAACAGAATTTAAAGTCTCCTCCTGATCACTCGAAAAACTAGGCAAATCTCCACTCGAAATACTACGGAGAGTTGATGCACGAATATTTTGCAGCCTCACACCCAAAACATATAAGTTATTTATATCCAATGATTTTTCCGACAACAAATTCGCATAACGCTTAGATATTCTCTCCAATGAAGGAAATGCATTACTCCCAGAAAAACATGCCACCAAATCAGTCGCAACATCGAAACAAGCCAATTTTATTTTTTCTTTATCAGAACTTATTTCTTCCGATACAAATGCTTCATTAACTACTACCCTTCCATCCCCACTAAAAGAAAATTGAATCCCAGCATCTTGATTCAACCAATATCTTTCACCCTCGACATCTGATGTATCATCTTCAACCAAATCCTCATTTTCTTCTATATCTTCCTCAAAAAGAACATCATCGTCTTGAGAAAAATATTCATCCTCGAACTCGGGCTTCAAACTCCAATCAAACAAACCATCTTTTTCAATAATCGCAACTGCCTTCTCAATCACTTTAGGGTCTGCATCTAGAAAACTATCAGAAAGAACCTCTGTTGCATCATACGGCCCACCATATATCCACTGATACCCACCCTCTTTTGTAATATATGGCAAGCTATTAGCAGGATCTTCATATCTAGCCGAGAACCATTCAACAAGCTCCATAGCAGCAGCATCTATATAATCCTGCTCATGCTCAACCTCAAACCGCATTCCAAAATCAAGATTTTCTTCGATTGTGTGCCCGTTTACATTACATTCCTTATAATTTTCGCTACCAACAGGATATTCCGAAACAAACCAAACCAATATTCCTAATTCGGGATGATCTATATCTGCCTCATACAGATACTCCATCCCCATTTCGCGCTCTTCTCCACCGATTTTCTCCCAAACAAGATCCTCACCTTCAACGTGAAACACTTCATCAGTTTGAGAGTGACGTATAACGGCAGTGCCCTCCGCGTACGGGACAAAGCGAACCTCATCTTCTTCCACACAACCTCCTTAATCACGAAATATCTTTTCAAAAAATCCGATAGAATAAAACATATTATATTTCAGCTCATAATATAAACAACAATTGGAGCTAGCAGCACATTCAAAAGACCAACCAGCACCATGATCAAACCGGCGACCGATCCTTCCTCGGTACCAATTTCATGTGCCTTGGCCGTACCTGCACCATGTGCGCCCATGCCAAGTGCCGCCCCCCGCGCCAGACTGGATGTAACCGGCAGGCGGGCCAGCATAATTTCGCCCAGCACAGCGCCAAAGACACCGGTAATCACCACAAAAACAGCGGTTAAGTCCGGAATACCGCCAATATCGCCTGAAACCTCCATCGCAAAGGGCGTGCTGATGGATCGTGGCAGCAGGCTTAGCCGTAACGCCCCATCAAGCCCCAGAAACGTTGCCAGGCACCAGCCGGTTACCATGGCCGTAGCACTGCCAGCCAGCGCACCAGCGGCCAGAACCGGCCAGTGGCGAATAATGAATTTGCGCTGTTCATAAATCGGGATGGCAAAGGCAACCATGGTTGGACCCAACAGTGTTACCAGCCAGCCCGTCCCGCGAATGTAATCGCCATAATTTTCATGCAGCAGCAATGCCAGCGCAATCAGAATAACAGGGGTAATCAAAAGCGGCGTTAACCAGCCACGACGCCAGCGCCGGTGCATTTTGCGCGCCACCAGATAAAACCCGATTGTCGCAACCGACCAGAAAACGCCCTGTGCCACCGGGTTTTCAAACCAGATCATGACGCCCCCGAAACCGCACAAACAGGTCCATGACCAGTGCCGTCACCGCAATGACCGATGCGGTGCTGCCCAAAATCACCACCAGGACCTTGGCGCCCAAAACCCCGAATAATTCGTGATGGTTTAACACCGCCAGCACGGCCGGGATGAAAAACAGCAGCATTTCGGCAAGATACCATTGTGCACCCCGGCGCATGCTGCGCAGGCTGATCCGCCGGCTGGCAAGCAGGGAAAACACAACCACCATGCCAATAATGCCGCCAGGCACAGGAATATCGCAAAAGCGTACAACCGCCTCGCCCAACAGCCAGAAGGCAAAAATTGCGGCAATTTGCAGCAATTGGCTATTACGCAAAACATAACGCCCCCGCACCGTCAGCCCGGATAGGGGCAGCGCCGGACGCAAAACATGATTTGTGTCGATCCCAGTTCCAGCGTCCACGCCAATCACGGTGCCAGTAACCGCATCATGACCAATACGCCCGCCCGACACCCCGGTAATGGCAGGCGCACGCGCCGGTGCAGCACGCATGGCAAATCCATCGGCAACGTCTCGCGCCGTTTGGCCGGTCGCCATGTCGCTGGGTAATGCTGCATTGGATGTGCGGGTGGAAAAAGGCTTCGGGCGCTTGGTCATGGTTGTTCTCCTTGACCAGCAGCATAGAACCATCCATTTTATGATAAAAATGAATTGATTTACTTAATTTTATTCCAAATGGGAATAATCATGGATGTACGCACCCTTCGCGCCTTTGTCGAGGTTGTTCGCCAGGGCGGGTTTTCGCAGGCGGCAAAAACCGTTTTTGTCACCCAATCGGCCATCAGCAAGGCGGTACGCCAGCTTGAAGATGAAGTTGGCATTCCCCTGCTTGAACGCATCGGGCATAGCAGCCGCATGACGGCAGCTGGCGAGGTTGTTTATGCGCGTGCCTTGCGCATTCTGGCCGAGCGCGAAGACCTGCTGGCAGAACTTGATGAAATCCGCGGCCTAAAACGAGGAGCCCTGCATCTGGGCCTGCCACCAATTGGCAGCAACACCCTGTTCGCCCCGGTTTTTGCCATTTATCGCAAACGCTTCCCCGGTATCGATATTCGCCTGGTTGAACAGGGCAGCACCCGGCTGGAAGAAATGCTTGAAAGCGGCGATATCGAACTGGGTGCATCGCTTTTGCCAACCGCACAGGGTTTTGTTGCCCAGCCTGTAAGATGCGAACCGCTGGTCGCCCTGCTGCCTGCCGGGCATGATGCCGCACATAAAAGCCACATCTCGTTTGATGATCTGGCCGATACCCCGTTAATCCTGTTTGAAAAGGGATTTGCCCTGAACCGCGTGCTGATCAATGCAGCACGGCGCAAAAATATCGATCCGGTTATTGCCGCGCGCAGCAGCCAGATTGATTTTATAATGGAACTGGTTGCCGCCAATTTGGGTGTCAGCTTCCTGCCCCGCATGATCGCGCAGCAACGCCCGCATACCGGGCTGAAATATATCGAACTTGACGAACCCGATACCCAATGGGACATGGCCATGATCTGGCGGCAAAACGGGTTTTTATCCCATGCCGCCCGCGCCTGGCTGGAAATTGTCCGGGAAATTTACCCTGTTTCACCCGTACATCCGGCATGATGCCCGCCTAACACCGCAAACACGCCCCGGCACCTACGGCATCATGGCTGCACTGGTATCGCCCAGAAAACCCGCAAGCACCGCCGCCACGTTCTGCCCGATCACATCATGCGCATAACCGCCTTCCATGACAAACAGGGTCCCCAGGCCGATTTGGGCAATTCGTGCGCCGATTTTTTCGTAATCGGATGTCATCAACCCCAAACGGCCAAAGGGTTCAAATTCATGGGCATTAACGCCCAGCGACACAATCAGCATATCGGCGTTAAAGCTGGCGATTTTTGCAGCAGCCTGCTCCATCGCCGCGCCAAAACCGGCAAAGCCACTGCCATCTGCCAGGGGCAGGTTCAAATTGGCACCATATCCGCCACCTTCCCCCTGTTCATGGGCATAGCCGGTAAAATAGGGAAAATGGGTATCGGGGCTGGCATGGATAGAAACAGTTAAAACATCGCCCCGGTGATAGAATATCTGCTGGGTGCCATCGCCGTGATCCTGGTCAATATCAAGAATAGCAATACGCCCGGCCCCCTTTGCCCGCATATGCTGGGCGGCAATGGCGGCGTTATTAAGCAGGCAATATCCACCATATCGCGCTTCATGGGCATGGTGGCCTGCCGGGCGGCTCAGGCAAAAGGCGGCTTCCCCATCATCAAGCAGGGCATTCGCCGCCGAAATGGCGCTTTGCGCGCCCCAATAAGCCGCCTGCCAGCTTCCTTCGCCAATTGGGGTATCAATGGCATAGGCGTAATATCCCAGTCGCTTGACGATATGCGCGTCTTCCGCCGGTGCCATGTTCCGGGCTGGGGCTAGGTCTGACGCCGCATCTGAAGCTGAAGCTGCTTCAGAAAGCTGCTCTTGCGCATGTTTGGGCACACCGCTTTCCTGTGCCTGCCCGCTTGCGGCATCTCCGCCGCGCAAATTGGCGGTGCCATCTAAGTTTGTGAAATTCCTGCGATACAAATTTGTATCACCTGCCTGACGGGGGGAAGCAGGCCAGATGGCCGGGATGGCAGCACCATCATAACCGGCTTTTTGCCAGTCCTGCCAGGCATGGCTTAGAAAATGCAGATAGCGGGCATCATGGACTGCACGAATGGGTGCCATGCCATGATCAACCGGTTCAACAAGGCGGGCGGCAATTTTATGCGCCAGCGCATCGCGGATGATGCCCATGCGCCGTGGGTCATCAAGCGGCGGAATAGTATGGCCGTGATAAAATTCGGATTTCACGTCATGGGCATCATGACGCGCATTAAAAAATACCCGCATTGTCATATCCCTGAACCGGTCCACAAGGACATACCGGTTCAAGGATGCTGCCGGTGGTTTACCTGCGGATCATTTTTTACGCGCAGTAGTATACAGCAATTCGGTAATATTATCGAGAAAACCGCCAAGCTGGGTACGCAGGTTTTCGGCCTGTCGGGCAAGGTCGGTTGCCATTTCGCGTGTTGTGCCAGCGGCCTGCCCGGTTTGCGAGGTCATATCCGAAACCGCCGTGATGTTATCGGTTACTTCGCGCGCCCCGCCCGATGCCTGCTCGACATTATGCGTCATGTCACTTGAAAGCGAAGTCTGGGTTTCAACATTGGTTGAAATCCGGTCCGATCGTGCTGCCAGATCATCAATCACGCCCGCAATTTCCCGGATCGAGCCAACCGAAAGTTCGATCGCGTTCTGGATATCCTGAACTTTTTCCTCGATGCTTTCGGTAGCCTTGCTGGTCTGATTGGCAAGTCCCTTGACCTCGTTGGCGACCACGGCAAAACCCTTGCCCGCTTCGCCCGCGCGGGCGGCCTCGATGGTGGCGTTAAGGGCCAAAAGGTTGGTCTGGGCAGCGATATCGCGAATGAAGCTGACGACTTCGACAATTTCAACCGCAGCCGTTTCAAGCTGACCGATGCGCCCATCGGTTTCGCGCGCCAGCCCATTGGCACGATGCGCAATATCAACCGATTCACGGGCCTGTTCGCTAACATCGCGGATGGAATGGTTCAGTTCCTCGGACGCGGCAGAAACACCCGAAACATTATCAGCCGTCTGGCGGGCAGCAGCAGCAACAGCCGTGGAACGGGTGCTGGTTTCCTGGGCGATGCGGCTGGCATCATCCGATGCACCTTCCAGTGCGACCGATGCCTGGGCGATACGGTCCACCGCATCAAACGAGCCACTGCGGAAATCATCAACGACCTTCTGGAAACCGCCCAGCTTCTTTTCGATCATGCCGGTGGCAGCGTTAATTTCGCGCGCCGATGTCAAATAGGAGCCGACAAGCCCGGTTTCGACGATACGGCGGTAATAACGGTTTTCCGCCACCGCCGCCATTGATGCCGCACTTTCGCGCAGGAAGGCATCATTACGGTCGATCAGCCGGTTGATCGCGTTAAACAGGTCACGCATCTGCGGATGGCTGTCAACATGGGTGATACGGGCTTCGTAGTCGCCATTTGCTGCCGCTTCGACAACTTCCAGCGCCTTTTGAATTCCCGACTTCGTAGACCCGCCAAACAGGGACATCTTCTAACCTCGGCTTTAACGTTACTTACAGGCTTTGGACGAACTGGTCGTATTCAAGGCCCAGATCCTTGACCTTTTGCGCCATCGCGCGGGCTGCCATATGCATGCCTTCCTTGCGGCTGGGCTGGCTTTCCTCGATTTTGCGCAATTCGGCATAAAGCGGCTTGATGGTTTTTTCGACAACGCCCGCTTCGGGAACACGACGGTTGGAATGATAACCGGTGATCTTTCCTTGCGAATCAAAGCTGGGGGTAACATGGGCATAAACCCAGTAATGGTCGCCGTTTTTCGCCAGATTGACGACATAGGCGAAAATTTCGCGCCCGGCCTCGATCTCGGACCACAGCAACTGAAACACGCAGCGCGGCATATCGGGATGGCGGATAATGGAATGGGGTTCGCCTAGCAGTTCATCTTCGCTGTAACCGGCAACATGCAGAAATGTGTCATTGGCATAGGTGATCCGGCCTTTAAGGTCGGTTTTGCTGACAATCAGTTCATCGGCACCAAAATGGCGCTCTTTGCCTGTTGGCTGCACATGTGATCGTGTTTCTGTCACGCCTCATCCCCGGTTTGTATTATCGTTTTTCCGTACCTGTGCGTAATGGCACGGCACCCTGCCTGTCCGGATATCATGTAACCCTAACGTGACGAAGGACCAATGTAAATTTTGCCTTCTATCACCGGGTAAACCACTTTTTAGAAATTAGATTAATTCCACATTTTTCAAGAAACGATCAATCCAAAATAGCCTGTTTTTTTGGCACTATCCCTTCGCACAGGTTAGTGAAAACCAGCATCGGCAATCCCTGTGCCCGCGCAATCCCGCCAGTTTGCCGATCCGGCCGCAAACACCTGTTTTTTGTCGTTGGCATTGGGATGCATCGGGATGCAACACTGCAAATAATCGTCGCAACACCCGGAAATGGTATATAATTATCCCCATTGCCGGGACCGGTTCGGGGATGGATATGACAAAGGATCTAAGCAAGTTTCCATATCGCGTGGTGATCCACGAAAAGCATTCGGCAAAAAATGTGCTGGACTGGCTGGACAAAAATATCCGCCATGACCGCTGGACCATGGGCATTCGCAATATTGAATTGCCCAAATCGGACCAAAGCGCGCCAATCGTTGACATGGTGATCTATTTTGAACGCCAGGACGATATGGAGCTTTTCCGCGAAAAATGGGCCGGGCAAAGCCGCCAGCGCCGCGTGAAGCTGAAATTCCTGCGCGCTGCCCTTTATGCCCTTTTGCACCCGCGTGCCGAAATGGTGTTTTACGAAACCCTGAAAGCCCCCGACGCCAACCGCATCAAACCCAAAACCCACCCCGATGACCAGAAAATCGAACTCGCCCCGCTAAAGGACGATGCCACTGCACATGCCAGTAATGGCAAACCGGCCAAGGGCAGCAAATGAAACCTGCCAGCCCCCTGCGGGCCATCACACGGGCCTGATACCCCTGTTGCAGTGTTCCGGCCTTTTAACCTCAAAAAATCATGCTGGCGACCATTTACGGGGCCGCAAAGCCCTCTACCCAGATCGCGCCAGCAATACGTCATCCCGAAACAAAACAGCCCCGCCAGATGACCCGGCGGGGCTGTTTGTGTATCTCGCAAGGGTGCGGCAAATGCGGCACTCTTGCGTTAAATCACATTATTTCGGCAGTTCGGCATCGATGCCTTTAACGTACCAGTCCATGCCCAGCAGCATTTCGTCAGGGGCAACTTCGCCTTCCTTGACGCGCAGTTCGCCAGCCTGGTCATAGATCGGGCCTTCAAAGATCTTGATGTCGCCCGAAGCGATTTTTTCTTCGGTTTCCTTGGCAAGGGCAGCAACATCGTCCGGCATGTTGGTGAACGGTGCCATATGGACCATGCCTTCTTTCAGGCCATGCCAGGTGTCTTCCGCTTTCCAGGTGCCGTCCATGGCGGCCTGAACGCGGTCGATATAGTATTCGTCCCAATGGTCAACAATCGCGCTAAGCTGGGCTTTGGGCGCAAATTTGATCATGTCGGAAGCCTGACCGAAGCCTTTGATGCCACGGTTTTCAGCAACCTGCAGCGGTGCCGGGCTGTCGGTGTGCTGAACCATGATGTCCGCACCCTGGTCGATCAGGGCCTTGGCTGCATCGCCTTCTTTACCCGGATCATACCAGCTGTTGACCCAAACGATTTTGACTTTCACATCCGGGTTAACCGACCATGCACCACGCATGAACGAGTTGATGCCACGCACAACTTCGGGGATCGGGAACGAACCGACATAACCGATCACGTTGCTTTTGGTCATTTTACCGGCAATCACACCAGCAACATAACGGCCTTCATAAAAACGTGCGGCATAGGTTGCAACGTTATCGGCGCGCTTGTAACCGGTTGCATGTTCGAATTTCACATTCGGGAACTGCTTTGCCACCTTGATGGTCGGGTTCATGAAACCAAACGAGGTGGTGAAAATCAGTTCGTGACCGGTCTGGGCGAGCTGGCGGATAACGCGTTCGGCGTCTGCACCTTCCGGTACATTTTCCACGAACGAGGTTTTCACCTTGTCACCGAATTTTTCCTCAACAGCCTTGCGGCCCTGGTCGTGCTGGTAGGAATACCCAAAATCGCCTACCGGACCAACATAGACAAAACCAACCTTAAGCGGATCGGCTGCCTGTGCTGCCCCCATGCCCAGAGCAAGTGCGCCAACGGCGGCAAGAGCCGCTGCCGTACGCTTCATAAAACGTGCCTTCATAAGAATGTCTCCCTTAAAACCTCTGCACAGGATTTATACCTGTTATCGCGTACAATCAACATTGCGCGTCAGTATTGGGTGTGACGCACCTCCCATGGACGCCGACGTTATTGCGCCGGTCGGAACGCCTTGCCAATACAGGCCGGCGCATTAAGACGGATTTTGGTATAATCGCTGGAAATGATCACCAGCACCACAACCGTTGCAAGATAAGGCAGCATCGACATGAATTGCGAGGGTACATTGATGCCCGCACTTTGCGCATGCAACTGCAGAACCGAAATACAGCCAAACATGTAAGCCCCGGCCAGAAGACGCCCCGGACGCCAGGTGGCAAACACGACGAGCGCCAGCGCGATCCAGCCGCGACCGGCCGTCATGTTTTCGGCCCACATCGGCGTATAGGCCAGCGACAGATACGCCCCGCCCAGCCCCGACATTGCCCCACCAAAAAGCGTTGCCATATAACGGATACGAATCACGTTATAGCCAATCGCATGTGCTGAATCGTGGGAATCGCCAACCGCCTTCAGGATAAGCCCTGCGCGCGTCCGGGTTAAAAACCAGCCCGATGCCAGCACCATGAAGATGGAGAAATAAACAAGAAAATCCTGCCCGAACAGGATCGGCCCGATTACGGGAATGTCGCTGATGACCGGAATATTGAGTGCCGGCAGCGGTTCAATGGCAAAACCAACAAAGCCCGACCCAACAAGGGCGGAAATCCCCACCCCGAAAATTGTCAGCGCAAGGCCGGTTGCCACCTGATTGGCCATCAGGGTAAGCGTTAGAAAGGCAAAAACAAGGGCCGTTACCATGCCAGCAATGGCTGCCGCAAAAATACCCAGCGTTGCCGAGCCGGTCGATGCCGTAATGGCAAAACCGGCAATGGCACCAATCAGCATCATGCCTTCAACACCAAGGTTGAGAACACCCGATTTTTCCGTGATCAATTCGCCCGTGGCCGCCAGCAAAAGCGGGGTCGATGCCGTGATTACGGTCAGGATAAAGGGTACGATCCAATCCATCAGGCGGTCTCCCCGGATTTGCTTACCGTGCCAAAACGAACGCGGTATTTGGTCAAAACATCACAGGCCAAAAGGAAAAACAGCAAAATCCCCTGGAAAAGCCCGGTTACAGCACTGGGCAGGCCCAGGCCAATTTGCGCGAGTTCACCCCCCAGATAGGTCAGCGCCATGACCAGCCCGGCAAACAGAATGCCAATGGGGTGCAAGCGGCCCAAAAAGGCAACAATAATGGCGGTAAAACCATACCCCGGCGAGATGGAAGGCTGAAGCTGCCCGATCGGCCCTGCCACCTCGAACATCCCGGCAAGACCGGAAAGCGCGCCTGATAACAAAAGGGTAAACCACACCATGCGTTTTTGCCGGAAACCGACATGACGCGCGGCCTGCGGTGCCTGGCCCACAACGCGAAGCTGAAAACCAACCACGGACTTGGTCAGCAAAACCCAGCCGCCCGCAACAATCAGCAAGGCGAAAATGGCGCCGAGATGGACACGCGTGCCATCATAAATAATCGGCAGCAGGGCAGCATCGGGAAAGGCGCGGGATTCAGGGAAGCTGAACCCTTCGGGGTTACGCCACGGCCCGTACACCAGATAACTGAGAAACAGGGTGGCGACATAGGTCAGCATCAAGCTGGTGAGGATTTCATTGGCATTAAAGCGCGTCCGCAACCAGGCGGGAATGGCCGCCCAGAAGGTACCACCAATGGCAGCCAGCACAAACATACCCGGCAACAACAACGCGCTTTCGCTGTCATAAAATGCCAGTGCCAGACCACCGCCAAAAATGGCCCCCATGGTAAGCTGGCCTTCGGCACCGATATTCCAGACATTGGCGCGAAAGCCCATCGCCAAACCAACGGCGATAATCACCAGCGGCGTTGCCTTCACAAACAGCTCGCCCACGCCATAGGCGTTATTGATCGGCATGATGAAGAAGGTATAGAGCGCCTCGATCGGGTCCTTGCCCATAAAGGCAAAAATGATGGCACCGGTAATCAGGGTCAGCAAAATGGCCAGCAGCGGTGAAAGATACACCATTTTCTGCGAATGCTGGCGACGTGGTTCAAGCCGGATCATTCTGGCCTCCGTTCTGTTCCGGGGCCAGATCCCCGCCCAAATCATGAAGCCCGCCCATCAGAAGGCCGATTTCATCAATCGTTACATCCGCCATATTGCGCGCAGCAGACATCTTGCCCGCCGCCATGACCACGACCTGATCACAAATGGCATAAATTTCGTCCAGGTCCTGTGAAATCACCAGAACCGCCGTGCCCTTTGCCGCCAGATCCAGCAGGGCCTGATGAATGGCACTGGCTGCACCGGCATCAACACCCCAGGTCGGCTGGGAAATGACGAGAACGCCGGGGTCCTGCATAATTTCGCGCCCGACGATAAATTTTTGCAAATTCCCGCCCGAAAGACTTCCTGCCTCGGCCCCGTGCCCGGTGGTGCGGACATCGAATGTTTTGATAATGCCTTCGGCAAAACTGCGCGTCGGCACCTCGCGGATCAAACCGCGCGCAGACAGGGCCATACGACGAAACGCAGTCAAAAAGCCGTTTTCAGCCAGGCTCATTTCCGGGACGGCACCGTGACCATTGCGTTCTTCGGGCACAAAGGCTGCACCAAGACGACGGCGACGGCGCGGGCCAAAATCGGCCACGGGCTGTTTATCCAGTGAAATGCAATCAGGCGCGCCGTGAATTTCGGTTTCACCGGCAAGCGCCTGGAAAAGTTCGTTCTGGCCGTTCCCGGCAACACCGGCAACGCCAAGAATTTGCCCACCGCGAACCTCGAACGAAATGTCCTTAAGATCGGTGCCAAATTGCTGATCACTGACCAGCGACAGGTTTTTAACCGACAGGCGCACATCCCCCGGGGCCGGGCGAACGCCACGATCCGGTGCAACCAGTTTCTGACCGATCATCATTTCGGCCATGGATTTGGCGGTTTCCGCACGCGGGTCGCAGGTATCAACAACCTTGCCACCACGCAGCACCGTTGCATGTTCGCACAGTGCTTTCACTTCATGCAGCTTGTGACTGATATAAAGAATGGCGCAACCTTCGGCGGACAGGCGACGCAGGGTTTCAAACAGCTTGTCTACTTCCTGCGGGGTTAAAACCGATGTCGGTTCATCAAGGATCAGAAGTTTGGGATTCTGAAGCAGGCAGCGGACAATTTCGATGCGCTGCCGTTCGCCAACCGACAGGGTATAAACATGGCGGTCCGGGTCCAACGGCAGACCATAGGTTTTTTCAACCTCGATCACCTGCTGGCGCAGCACGGCCATATCGCGCACGTCATTCATGGCAAGGGCGATGTTTTCAAGCACGGTCATGGTTTCAAACAGCGAAAAATGCTGAAACACCAGACCAATACCCATTTCGCGCGCATCATGGGGGCTTGCGATGGTAACGGGCTTTCCTTCCCATAACAGTTCCCCGGCATCGGCCTGCATAACGCCATAGATCATTTTGACCAGCGTGCTTTTGCCTGCGCCGTTTTCACCCAGCAGGGCGTGGATTTCGCCCGGCTCGATCCTGAAACTGATATTGTCGTTTGCCAAACAACCGGGGAAAGCCTTGGTCACGCCGCGAATTTCAAGCTGCGCGGGCCCTGATCCCGTTCGTTGTTCGACTGCCCCGGTGGTATTGCCGGTCATCGCGGTCACTGTC
This sequence comes from Thalassospira marina, assembly GCF_002844375.1. Taxonomy (NCBI): domain Bacteria; kingdom Pseudomonadati; phylum Pseudomonadota; class Alphaproteobacteria; order Rhodospirillales; family Thalassospiraceae; genus Thalassospira; species Thalassospira marina. Next base: position 3,874,061 of record NZ_CP024199.1, read on the forward strand.
TGCCACCCCCTGATTGCGATCCGATTACATACGCCAAAGGCGTTTTACCCCTGCCCGGCGCCGTAATCAAACTGTCTCGGTGCTTTTTTGAATAGGTTTTTTTTAATAGGCGATCTTGTCTTCTTTGGCAGCCCAGCTTGCAAATACGTCGGCGGCCTCTTTCATCTCGATATGTTCGCAGGGCAATTCGCGCTGTGAAATCGGTTTTGCGACCTCGTCATACAGAAACTGGTCGTCAAATCCAATCGCGGCGGCATCTTCGCGCCCATTGGCGTAATAGATACGGTCAATGCGGGCCCAGTATATGGCCGACAGGCACATGGGGCACGGTTCGCAACTGGTGTAAATCTCGCAACCGGCCAGGCTGAAATCCCCCAGGGCCTCGCACGCGGCACGAATGGCGGAAACTTCGGCATGGGCCGTCGGGTCCATGCTGGATGTGACCTTGTTCCAACCTTCGGCAATGACCTTGCCATCGCGCACAATAACTGCGCCGAACGGCCCACCGCAGCCTTCTTCCATTTTCTGGCGCGATAATTTTACTGCGTGGCGCATATGTTTATGCCGGGCATCATCACACACAGCCTTTACTCCTTATTATGGTCCTGTCCCGGGTTTCCGGGTTGTTATTGATCTGGTCCTGCCCCCGCAATATGCCGGAGACATACCCTTCTATGTATTTGCGGACATTGCATTTTTGCCCGGTATCAGGTCATTTAAGTCCGGTTACGGCGTGGCACCTCAAAATTCGCCAGTATCACCAAATTCAACAAATTCAGCCCAAATCGTTTTGTGCCCGCGCCGGTGATGGCAGCGTTTGCGCCAGCCCCTGTTCGCGCAGGCCAACCAGTTGAGCCGCCACCGATGCCGCAATAACCGCCGGGTGCTTGCCGGTAATGCCTTCAACCCCGATCGGGCAGCACAGGCGCGCAAGCGCGCCATCGGCAAGGCCGCGTTCGCGCATACGCGCCATAAATCGCGCACGTTTGGTGGCACTGCCGATCATACCCACAAGGGAAAGATCAGGACGCAGCAGAGCATGACGGCAGATTTCAAAATCCTCGGCATGGGAATGGGTTAAAATCAATGCCATTGCGCCAGCGGGCAGATCGGCGATTTCTTCCCACGGGTTGGGACTATGAACCGGGTGAAGGCGGCTTTTGGCCGCAATATCAATATAATCGGCCCGCGAATCGACCCAGTGGACATCAAATGGAAGGGGTTCAAGCGCACGAACAATTGCCGCCCCCACATGCCCCGCCCCAAACAGCCATAATGGCGTTGCCGCGTCATCCAGGCGCACCATCAATGCTGCGCTGGATGAACTGGAAACCATATTGTCAGCCCAATCACGGCTTTGCGCCGCCGCCGGAAAGCCGGAAAAGCATGCCCTCGCATCTTTCACCAGCCCGCCACGCAGGGTGCCAAAATGTTGCGTCAGGGCATCTGCTGCTGGCCCGGTGAACATGGTAAATGTGCTGCTGGCGGCATCTTCACAGGGCAACATCAGCCAAACACCCGCGCCGCCGCCACTGCCAGCCTGCACCTTAGCAAGGGCAGCCTGAAAAACTGCCTTCCGGGCAGGTTTTAGGGCATGAAAGGCAACATCCACCGCACCACCGCAACATTGGCCCAATGCAGGCCCCAACGGGTAGCGCATGAAATGGGCGTCGGGCGCAATACCATCGGCCAGCATCTTGCGCACATGGCGCACCAGTTGATGTTCAAGATTACCGCCACCAACTGTCCCTGCCGTTTCATGGCAACCAACCAGCATAAAGGCCCCGGCTTCGCGCGGTGTGGAACCGGCAATGGATGCAACACTAACCATGACAACGGGTTGATCCCCCGCAAGCAGGGCCGACCACGATTTTGCATCCAGTGACAGAGGGGAAAGGGCGGACATAAATACTATACCCCGGCCTGCGGGGCACCAACCCCAACCATTCCGGCACCAGAAGCCGCAGGAACCTTATCATTTCCCGCTGTGCCAGTAGCAGATGCACTATTGGCCACTGCCACTGCCGACGTCGCCGCCAATCGCGCCACCGCCTTTAGCACGGCTTCGGGTGTTGCCGGCGTATCCAGTGCGGGTACAATTTTATGACCGGCAACCGATGCCACCGCATGGGCAATGGCGCGATGCACGGAAATTGCCAGCATCAGGGGCGGTTCCCCGACAGCCTTGGAACGGTGAATGGTTTTTTCCACATTGCGACCCGACGACCACAATTCCAGGCGGAAATCATCGGGGCGGTCCGAACAAGCCGGGATTTTATAGGTCGATGGTGCATGGGTGCGAATGCGCCCACTATCATCCCACCATAATTCCTCGGTTGTTAGCCAACCCATACCTTGAATAAAACCGCCTTCGACCTGACCGCGATCAATGGCGGGGTTTAGCGATTGGCCAACATCATGCAGGATATCAACCCGTGTGACCCTGTTTTCGCCCGTCAGCGTATCGATCATGACTTCGCTGCACGCCATGCCATAGGCAAAATAATAAAATGGCCGACCTGATGCGGTTTCACGGTCATAATGGATTTTTGGTGTGGCGTAATAGCCGGTTGCCGAAAGCGACACACGGCCGAGATAGGCCATTTTCACCAGTTCGGCAAAGCTAATATCGGCCTTATCGCCCACCCTGACCCGACCGGGCAAAAAATGTATGGCGGTTGCATCAACCCCATAATGGTTGCTAGCAAAGGCCACCAACCGTTCCTTGATGGTGCGTGCGGCATTGCGCGCGGCCATGCCGTTCATATCCGCGCCCGACGAGGCCGCTGTGGCCGATGTATTGGGCACCTTGCCGGTATTGGTGGCGGTGATTTTGATATTATCCAGATCGATCTGGAATTCTTCGGCAACAACCTGGGCAACCTTGATAAACAGGCCCTGCCCCATTTCGGTGCCACCGTGGTTCAAATGAACCGACCCATCCTGATAGACATGCACCAGCGCACCGGCCTGGTTAAGAAACGTGGTGGTAAAGGAAATACCAAACTTGACCGGAGTAATGGCAATGCCACGTTTGATCACCGGGCTTTGGGCGTTAAAGGCTTCAATTTCGGCACGGCGTGCGCGGTAATCACTGCTTTTCAGCAAATCGCGGGTCAATTCCGGCAGGACGCTGTCTTCTACCGTCATATAATAGGGGGTGATATTGCGCCCTTCCCCGCCATAATAATTGGCAATGCGCACATCAAGCGGATCAAGCCCTAGCGTAAGGGCGATTTCATCAATGATGCGTTCAATCGCCACCATGCCCTGTGGGCCACCAAAACCGCGAAAGGCAGTGTTGGATACCAGATTGGTCTTGCAGCGATAGGACCGGATTTCGACATCACCCAGATAATAGGCATTATCGGTATGGAACATGGCACGATCGGCAATCGCAGATGACAGATCGGCACTGAAACCACAGTTCGCCGCGAATTGAATATCTGCGCCACAAATGCGGCCATCATCATCAAAGCCGATATCGTAATCGATCACGAAGTCATGGCGTTTGCCGGTCATGATCATATCATCATCGCGGTCCAGGCGCATTTTGGCGGGGCGACCGGTTTTAACCGCCACAATCGCGGCCAGTGCCGCCCATTGCATGGATTGGGTTTCCTTGCCACCAAAACCACCGCCCATGCGCCGCACTTCAACCGTTACCGCGTTGGCTGGGCGGCCCAGAACATTGGCGATGTTATGTTGGACCTCGGATGGATGCTGGGTCGAGCAATGAATGAAAACGTCGCCATCTTCCTGCGGGATGGCAAAGGATATATGTCCTTCCAGATAAAAATGGTCCTGCCCGCCGATAACCATGCGGGCGGCATGGCGGTGCGGGGCGCTTGCCAGGGCCGATGCACTATCGCCGCGTTTCATTACATGCGGTTCAGCGACATAGGATTTCTGCGCCATTGCATCGTCAATCGACAGGATGGCGGGCAGTTCTTCATATTCGATTTCGGCAAGTTTGGTTGCCGCACGGGCCTGTTCACGGGTTTCGGCAGCAACGCAAAATACCGGCTGGCCGTAAAACTGCACAATGCCATCGGGCAAAACAGGTTCGTCATGGGTATGGGCGGGCGATACGTCGTTGGCCCCGGGGATATCATCGGCCGTTAAAACGCACACAACACCCGGTGCCGAACGCACCTTTGACAGATCCAGCCGGGTAATGCGGCCATGCGCAATGGTCGCCGCCCCTGGTGCCAGATGCAGGGTGCCGTAAGGCTCGACAATATCATCGATATAAACGGCTTCGCCGGTAACGTGCTTGGGGCCACTATCATGCTTGCTGGCGGATCGCACACCACCGTTAAGCCCCGTGGTCGGGGCCAGAATTTCGCGGGTTTCACCCATGGGACACCGCCTTCCCGACCAGGCGGGTTGCCACGCCGGGCTGTGTGGTTTCGATATAAAGTTTGGTCAAAAGGTTTTGCGCCACCAACATGCGATATTCCCCCGATGCCCGCATATCGGTCATGGGTTTGAAATCGTCAGCCAGGGCAAGGCGGGCGGTGTTCAGGGTTTCGTCAGTCCAGGGCTGGCCGATAATGGCCGCTTCGCATTTTTTGGCCCGCATCGGCGTTCCCGCCATGCCCCCAAAGGCAATGCGGATATCACTGACCGCCCCATTTTCAAGCGTGATGGCAAAGGCCCCCAAAACGGCAGTGATATCCTGATCAAACCGTTTGGAGATTTTCCAGGCACGAAACTGGCTGCTGCCTGCGGGTTTCGGCACAATAATTTTTTCAACAAACTCACCCTTGGCGCGGTCCTGCTTGCCATAGGTGATAAAGAAATCCTCCAGCGGGATTTCACGCCGCACATCGCCCATGCGCAGAACCAGCCGCGCCCCCAGCGCGATCAATGCTGGCGGGGTATCACCAATTGGCGACCCGTTGGCAATGTTACCGCCCAACGTGCCTGCATTGCGAATCTGGCGGGAACCGATACGACGTACCAGTTCGCCCAGATCAGCCGCAATATCGCCCAGCGCGCCATGCGCATCGCTGTATGTAGCACCGGCACCGATATGCACATCGCCATCGCGCACTTCTACCGATTTAAGGTCAGCGACATCGCCGATATAAACAATCGGATCAAGACGTTTAAGGTGCTTGGTCACCCACAGACCCACATCTGTCCCGCCTGCCAGAATGATGGCATCAGGGTGGGTAACCAGAATTTGCGCCAGTTTGTCACTACTACGCGGGGCAAAATAACGGCCACGCGGATGGGTGATTTCAAGCCCGCCCCCCTCGCCAACCAGGCCTTTCAGGCGATCAGCCACATCTTTTCGGCGTGATTGTTCAACAACATCATTTATTCCAGCGCCGCCCGATGCCCGTGCAGCCTCGATGATCGGGCCATAGCCGGTGCAACGGCACAAATTCCCGGCCAGCGCATCATTGATGGCACCACGGTCATCCTCGCCACCATCCAGCCAGATTTTATAAAGACTCATGACGAAGCCAGGTGTGCAAAAGCCACATTGCGAGCCGTGGGTATCGACCATCGCCTGCTGAACCGGATGCAGGCTGCCATCGGCGGATTTAAGATGTTCGACCGTCAACAGCTGTTTGCCATCAAGTGTTGGCACAAACTGGATGCAGGCATTCACCGTGCGATAGCGCATGGCACCCGGCACGGTTTCATCAACTTCGCCCAGAACAACCGTGCAGGCCCCACAATCACCTTCGGCGCACCCTTCCTTGGTGCCGCATTTATGTTCATCAAGGCGCAGGTAATTCAGCACGGTCGTCTGCGGGTCGATATTTTCGATCCGGCGTTCTTCATTGCCCAGCAAAAAGCGGATGTCGCTTCGCATATTCGTCATTGTCTCTTAACTGCCGCGATAGGTGGAATAGCCAAAAGGCGAAAGCAGAAGCGGCACATGATAATGTGCATCAGCATCGGCAATGCCAAAGCGGATCACCACCTGGTCAAGGAATTTGGGGTCGGGCAGGTCATAGCCACTGGCATCGAAATAATCGCCGGCAAAAAACACCAGTTCATATTTTCCCGGACGCAGGGTTTTGCCCTCCAGCAGCGGGGCATCGGTGCGGCCATCGGCATTGGTCATCGCCTGGGCAACACGGTCATCATGGCCGCCGTCAAAACGGTGCAGTTCGATACGGATGCCACCCGCAGGGCAACCTCGTGCCGTATCAAGCACATGGGTAGTCAAACGCCCCATGACGGGCCTCCTTGTGTCACTCGGATCTCGATAAAATATCGACGGTTGCCCGCCTGCCTCTCTGATCCGGCCTGTTACTGATGTGAAGATCGGGCCGGTTTGTTTGTAGCTTTTTAAAAAGGTCGCACTGCAACAGGCATTCAGGAAAGAGGCGATAAAGTGAAACTATATCAATAATTCTTTGAAAAAGGATACGAAGACCATCGCACAGAACAGTTCCAACGCCTGAAATCCCGCGTCTTTGGAGGGTTTGAAAGGCATGATATTTTCAATGGCCCCTTGAAAGTTTCCACAAGCATGATCGCGAGATTTTCTTGCTGCAGTGCAGCCAATGGTTAATGCTACACCAAATAACCCGGCGAACCAAACCGGGATTGATCTGTCTGGAGGCAAAGATGACCAACACACCCTATGCGCGCGACCTGATCGGGTATGGCGCGAACCCGCCGCATGCCAACTGGCCGGGCAAGGCCCGCATCGCGGTTCAGTTTGTGCTGAATTACGAAGAAGGCGGTGAAAACTGCATCCTGCATGGGGACGCGGCATCGGAAGCCTTTTTGTCGGAAATGATCGGCGCCGACATGCGCAAGGGTGTGCGCCATATGAGCATGGAATCGATCTATGAATATGGATCGCGTGTGGGTGTGTGGCGGATATTGAGCCTTTTTCGCGAACGGGAAATTCCCATCACCCTGTTTGCCGTTGCCATGGCCCTTGCCCGTCAGCCCAAGGTGGCCGAAGTCGCCATGAAGGACGGCCACGAAATATGTTCGCACGGCCTGCGCTGGATTGATTACCAGTATATTGACGAAAATATCGAACGCGAGCACCTGTACCAGGCCATCGACATTATCAAAAACATTACCGGCGAACGCCCGCTGGGCTGGTATACGGGCCGCACCAGCCCAAATACCCGCCGCCTTGTCGCCGAAGAAGGCGGTTTTCTGTATGATGCAGATGATTACAGCGATGAACTGCCTTTCTGGAGTATCCAGACCAAAACCCCGCACCTGATTGTGCCCTATACCCTTGATGTCAACGACATGCGCTTTGCCGCCATGCAGGGCTTCAATTCCGGCGAGCAATACTACCAATACCTGAAAGACAGCTTTGACACCCTTTACGAAGAAGGCGCACATACGCCCAAAATGCTGTCAGTTGGTTTGCATTGCCGCCTTGTCGGCCGACCGGGCCGCTTTGCCGCATTGAAACGCTTTGTCGATTATGTGCTGGGCCATGAAAATGTGTGGTTTGCCCGCCGCATCGATATCGCCCGGCACTGGCGCGAACACCACCCCCATGAAGGGTAAGACGGCACCCGGATCAAAACGAGGATAACGCGAAGCCGCCCGGGGCAGAACTGCCTGCAATGTGCGAGGCAGAACGCACCCCGCCCTGCACTGGCCTTATGATGAAACCCGGTTCACCCGTTTGGCCTGCTTTGCCGGTTTTATCCCATTTTGCCCGTTTTGCCCCTGTGCCTGAAAGACAGGAACACTGAAAATGACTGACAATACGATTTTCCCGGCGACGACGCCCGGCGAGAAAAAACCGCTATTTGTGACCAATCCGCCCAGCACGCTGGCAGCGCGATCCTTTGTCAATTTATACGGGGGTGTTTACGAACATTCCCCCTGGATTGCCGAACGCCTGGCCGAAGGCGGCATCAGCCCCGCCCTGGATGACCCGGAAACCCTGGCTGCTGCAATGCAGGTGATTGTCGAGCGCGCAACCCGCGACGAAAAACTGGCATTGCTGCGCGCGCACCCGGACCTTGCCGGGAAACTGGCCCTTGCCGATCTGACGACATCGTCGCGCAATGAACAGCAGGGCGCGGGGCTAGATCAATGCAGTGCTGACGAACTTGTGCGATTTTCCGAACTTAATGATGCCTATAAGGGCAAGTTCGGTTTCCCGTTTATTTTTGCGGTAAAAGGTTACCATCGTACCGACATCCTGGCGGCGTTTGAACGCCGGGTAAAAAACGATATGGACACCGAATTCAACGAAGCTCTGCAACAGGTACACCGCATCGCCCTATTGCGATTGCAGACCCTGTAAGCACGGCACAAAACATTATCAGCAGGACGCAAACCAATGAGCCATTCAAGCAGCGATACCGCCCCGGACTTTACAAGGCGTTTTGTCAATCTGGCCGATGAACGGCTGGGCGCGGTTGCCATTTTTGCCACCGACGATTTCTTTGCCGACAAACAGCGCATGCTGCAATCGGCCCCGGCCATTTTCTACCCCGACAAATACGACGATAACGGCAAATGGATGGATGGCTGGGAAAGCCGCCGCAAACGTGTTGAAGGCCACGATTACGCCATTGTCCGCCTGGCGACATCGGGCCGGATTTACGGGGTTGATATCGATACCAGCCACTTTACCGGCAATTTCCCGCCTGCGGCATCGCTGGAAGGGTGTTTCTGCCCGGCTGGTGACCCCGATGAAAACGCCGACTGGACCGAAATTGTTGCCCCGCAGGGGCTGGGTGCCAGCGCGCATCATTATGCCGAGGTTACCAGCAGCGCCATTTATACCCATGTGCGCCTGCATATTTACCCCGATGGCGGCATTGCCCGCCTGCGCGTTTATGGCCGCCCCAACCGCGACTGGACCGAAATGGCCGCCAAGGGCGAACAGGTCGACCTGGCAGCCATGATCAATGGGGGCATCGCCGTTGCCTGGTCGGATGCGCATTATGGCAACCCCAATGTGGTGCTGGCACCGGGCCGCGGGGTGAATATGGGTGATGGTTGGGAAACCAGCCGCCGGCGCGAACCGGGCAATGAATGGCTGATCATTGAACTGGGCCATCCCGGCGAGATCGAAAAAATCGTGATCGATACCTGCCATTTCAAAGGCAACTTCCCCGACCGCGTTTCGATCCAGGGCACCTATGTAGACGGCGAAAAGGACAAATCCATCATTGCGCGGTCGATGTTCTGGCAAACCATTTTGCCCGAACAGAAAATGCAGGCCGACCGCATCCATGAATTTGGCGGCGCGGCCATTACCGCCCGCGGGCCGGTTTCGCATCTGCGCATCAATTCGATACCCGATGGCGGCATCAGCCGCATTCGCATTCTTGGCAAACCGGCCAAGCCCTGATTTGGGGCTGGCTGGCAAAAGGGGGCTAAAATGAAACTGACTGTCGAACCGCTGACACCCGAAGCCTTCACCGAATTTGGTGATGTCATCAGCACGGAAACGGCACGGGATTCCTTTGGGATCAACCAGGGAACCACGACCCGCTATCACGACATTTCCGGCATTGATACCAGCGAGGAAGGCGGCCGACCGATTATCAGCATTTTTCGCGGTAACCCGCGCCCCCTGCCCATCCGCATTGCCATGATGGAACGCCACCCGCTGGGCTCACAGGCCTTTGTACCCATGCACGGGCAGAAATTTCTGGTCGTGGTTGCCCCGGCCAGTGATTTGCCCAAGGCAGGCGACCTGCGTGCCTTTATCACCAATGGCAAACAGGGTGTGACCTATGACAAGGGGGTGTGGCACCACCCGCTTTTGGTGCTGGAACCCGATAGCGAATTTCTGGTGATCGACCGGGCTGGACCGGGCAACAACCTGAATGAAGTCGATATGGGCGATATTGACGGCGTGCCGATCAGCCTTGACTGGGCATAAATATTCGCCCATCCCTGTCGAATAACACAAACGAAACCCCTTGCAGGATCACCACAAGGGGTTTCGTTTTAAGTGGCGCATACGGCGCTATACCGGATGCCGTGACCCCATCCAATCAGGCCCATGGGCTTTAACCGCCAGCACCGCCCATATCGATGGCAAGAAGCTGCTTTTGAATGCGCTGGGACAGGACAGGGTCCGGGTTGGCATCCAGCGCGCGTTGATAGGCCACACGGGCCATATCGCGTTTGCCCATGGCAAGGGCATTATCGGCAAAATGGGCCAGATGTTCGGCAATCGGGGCGGCTTTGTTAGCCTTGATCAGGGCTTCTTCCGCGCCCGCATAATCCCCCTTTTTATACAGAACCAGACCATATGTATCCTGGATGGAGGGGTTTTCCGGCTGCACCTTTACCGCAAGGCGGATCAGGCGTTCAGCCTCGTCAAGATTTTCGCCCAGTGTTGCATAATGATAGGCCAGCCAATTTGCCGCTTCGATATTACCGGCATTGGCGGCCTGCGCGGCCTCGGCGGTCAGGGTATCGTTATAGGATTTGATGATATCGCTGACACCCTGCTGGTCCAGCCCCTCGATCGAGGTCAGCCCCAGGCGAGAAACGCGACAATTTGCGCCACCGGCATTCTGGCACATGGCAAGCGCCTGCTGCCCGGCACCGATAACGGTGGCATTTGGCCCGGCATAATATGGCTTGCCGCCATCGTCGGTGGCCATCGCCTTGAAATCGACCATGCGGGCATAATTGGCATCCAGATTTGTCTGTTCGGCGGGGCCACCCATCATATCCTGGGGTTCCCATTTGGGCGATGTATCGCCACAGGCCGTCAGCCCCAGCAGTGCGATACTGGCAATCACATGTCGGAAATGGATTGGCATGGTTCGCGTTCTCCTTGTTGTCGTCATTCTGCTGCGGCCCGAAATGCGGGGTGCCTGCCAATCATAGCAAAAACACCCCGCATTGCATTAACGCGATTGCTGCCAGCGCATACCACCCACAGAAAGGTCGGAATAAACCGGTTTTTCCGGGGTAAAAGCGCCCTCTTTCAGGGCGTCAAGCGTGCGTTTGGCTTCTGCAACGGCATCACCTGCTTCGTCGTCATTGGCCGGGACACGGTACATATCGTGCAGTTTTATCCAGTCATGCTGATCGGGGCGAAAACCAAATACCGGTGCATCGCTGCGCAACGTGAAAAACACCGCCTCGCTTTGCCCATCGCCATCAAGGTCGATCAGCAGAAGCGAACATCTGTTACTGTGATCGGGGTCATCCTTGTTGATTTTGTCGGTTTTACAGAACATCCGGTCATAGGACAGGTTTTCATCAAACAGTTTGCGCAAATCAGCCTCGGAATAAGGGTGATCTTGCGGAAAAACCGGAATTTCTTCAAACGCGGATGAATTGTTATCCTGATAGGACGGGTAATAATCGCGCAGGTCCTGCAAATCGGCAACCGCATCAGGGTTGGCTTCGCGCAGGGTCGCAAGGGCATCTTCGCCCGGTTTACCCAGATTGCGCGCCATAAAGGCCAGATCGGACCGTTCCATTTCGCCCCAAAGCCCAAGACGGGTTTGCTGGCTGCTGGCCGAGATACTGACCGGGTCCAGCCAGGGCAGATGCATGACAAAGGCCACCACAATCGCGCCAATGGCAACCTGGCCAAAGGCCTGTTGCAGGCGGGCAATCATGGCTTCACCGCGTTTCATGCCAGCCCGCATGATCCATAATGTCGCGATCAGGATGTAAAGGCTAAGCCAGGTGTCATAAATGCGAAGCGGGGTTAACCAGTAATCATCAACCCGCAACCAGATACAGCCAAGGGCGGCAAATGCACAAACCGGTGCCATCCACAGGCTATAGCGGAAAATAACATCGCCCCAGCGCCCGAAAAGTGTGGTTTTCGCCCCGGATTGCACCGCCCCAAACAGCAGATAACTGATCCACAGTGCGGCTGCCAGCACCACCAGACTGACACTGGTGTCGCGGCCCAAAAGCTGTTCCCAGCCTCCCAATGCCCCCAAAAGCAGGAACAGAAAAACGCCTGTGGCCTGCAAAGGATAAAAGAAGCGATACAATGTCCCCAAAACCTGACGGACGGCCTTTAGAAGCTGGGGTTTTTCGCGGGTCAGCATAATGCCGGTAGCAAAGGCCGCCCCGGTCAGCATCGAACCGCCAAGCGAGGATTCCAGAAAATCCATGAAGGCGGTAAAGCCCACCACGTTAAACAGCGTCCCCAGAACATAGGCCATGATCCAGAACACGCCGATGGACACCACGCCAAAGGAAAGCGACAGTTTGATATCCCAGATCGCCGGGCCAATGGCGCGGTAAGGCACACCAAAAAGGCGGCTGCGCGGTGCATCTGCCGGATCGTCCGCATTACTTTCAACATCGGTCGCAACATATCGTGCCCGCCACAGCGCAACACTTAGCCCCACCCAGACCGCCAGACTGGTGAAAAAACCCAGAATGACCATATCGTCGAGATATGCAAACCCGACAATATACTGGAAAACAGCGACCTGCCCGGCAGCAAGCAGCGACACCAGCAGGGCAAGAACAATGGCGCCAAACAGGCGACCATGGGTCAGCGCAAACCAGCAGCAATAGGCACTGGCGGCTACAAAAACCGCCAGCGGCGCAAATAAAAGACTGTGTTCGTCAAACTGGTCCAGCAGATACCATGCTGCCACCCCATAGAACCCGCCGCTTAGCGGGAACAACCACCACAATTTGCTCATTGTGTATCCATATCCATTTATTTTGTTTTTCTTTGCCCATGGGGCTTCGTGCCTGCACCACCGAAACGTGCTTACAGGCAGCGGCGTGCCGGTTTTTCCCTTTTACACGCCAGACAATCGGCCACGAGATTTTGAAAATTTCAAGGCCAGGACAACAACCATGGGTAATTAAAATACGACCAGAAGCAACCTGATCAAGACAAAATGAATATTCATTTCAGCACGATACGGAAATAGTCACAAAACAGGCGATGCCAAAGACGACACAGCCAGCGCGATTGTGCGGTTTGTCCAGGCACGCCATCGGCATTGGGTCGTTAAAACCCAAGGCGGATGGACGGCCTAGTTATCTTCCTGTGCGCGGTCATAATCGTGGCGGGCGGACTGGATATCGAATTTATGGGCAATCGCCCATTCCGCCAGCGCCATGACGGGCTTGGACAGGGAAACACCCAGCGGTGTTAAGGCATAATCGACGCGCGGCGGGTTAAGCGGGGTGACGGTGCGTTCAACCAGGCCATCGCGTTCGAGGTTGCGCAGGGTCAAGGTCAGCATGCGTTTTGAAATGCCATCAATGGCGCGGTTAAGCTCGCTAAAACGCATGGAACCGCGATCAAGCTGCCGAACGATCAGGACACTCCATTTATCGCCCACGCGGGCCAGAATGTCGCCTGCCCCCTTACAGCTTTCGGGCAAATGGTCATTATGGAAATCGGTTTGGCGGGCCGTTGCGGGTAACATTTTTGTGCCTTCTTGAGCCGTGATATTTTGGCGCTATAGTCATGGTTACAAATAATTACCACCATTCATGCGCAAACAGACAGCAGTTTTACCAGGCGATATTGACCGGGCCATGGCCCGGAAAAAGGCCCACCCGGCATAACCCCGGCATTCTGCCGCCCCTGTTTACGCACCCACGAATTTGGAAGGATTACCGATGGCGAAACTGAAACTTGCCGTTGTGGTTGGCAGCAACCGTACCGGATCGATCAACCTGAAACTGGCAAAGGCACTTGTTGGCCTGGCAGGTGATCGTGTTGATGCCCGCTTCATTCAGATTGATGATCTGCCGCTTTATAACATGGATCTGGAAGGCAGCCGCCCGGAAGCCGTCAATCGCTTTACCAGCGACGTTGCCGCCTGCGACGCAGTGCTGATGGTAACCCCGGAACATAACCGGTCGATCCCGGCTGTGTTGAAAAACGCCATCGACTGGGGGTCAAAGCCGATGGACAAAAACGTATGGCGTGGCAAGGCAACCGCCATCACCGGCACCTCGCCCGGTGCAATCGGCACCGCTGTTGGCCAGCAGCACCTGCGCCAGATTATGGGTATTCTGGGCGGGCTGGTTATGGGTGGTGAAGCCTATATCGCATTCAAACCCGACCTGATCGCCGATGATGGCAGCATTGCCATTGATGACACCAAGGCCTTCCTGCAAACCTATATGGATAATTTCCTTAATGTTGCCGAAAAGCTTTCGGCCTGATTGCTCGGTTAATTGACCGGGTAATCATCCGGCCCCTTGTGCAAAAGTGCCGGGTGACAGATACGAAAAAAGCCGCCGGAATATTTCCGGCGGCTTTTTGCTGCACTGTTATGTGCCAGATTTTCACTTTGCCGATCAGGCGCCGCGTTCCGCAATCATCTTCTTGATTTCGGTAATTGCCAGCGCCGGGTTCAAACCCTTCGGGCAGGTATTGGTGCAGTTCATGATCGTATGGCAGCGATACAGGCGGAACGGATCTTCCAGCGCGTCAAGACGTTCGCCGGTATATTCGTCGCGCGAGTCTGCCAGCCAGCGATAGGCCTGCAGCAGAACAGCCGGGCCGAGGTAACGGTCCGAGTTCCACCAGTAGGACGGGCACGCGGTCGAGCAGGAGAAGCACAGGATGCATTCCCACAGACCATCAAGCTTGGCGCGTTCTTCACGCGACTGCAGACGTTCCCCATCGGGCGGGGTCGGGCTGTCAGCCTTGAGCCACGGCTCGATCGAGGCGAGCTGGGCATAGGGCTGCGACAGGTCCGGCACCAGATCCTTGACCACCGGCATATGCGGCAGCGGATAGATCTTCACATCACCATCGATATCTTCGATCGGCTTGAGGCAAGCCAGGGTGTTGCGGCCATCGATGTTCATTGCGCACGAACCACAAATGCCTTCACGGCAGGAACGGCGGAATGTAAGCGTCGCGTCGATTTCGTTCTTGATCTTGATCAGCGCGTCCAGAACCATCGGGCCGCAGGCATCAAGGTCAAGTTCGTAGGTATCGGTGCGCGGGTTGTCACCGGAATCCGGATCATAACGATAGATCTTGAATTTCCGGGTATTCTTCGCGTTCGCCGGTGCAGAAAACGATTTGCCGTCCTGCACGACCGAATTGGCGGGAAGTTTGAATTCAGCCATCTCTCAAATCCTCTCTCTCCGCGCCTTAATATACGCGTTCCTTCGGCTCGATATATTCAACTTCATCGGTCAGGGTGAAGTTGTTGACCGGACGATAGGTGAGATCAACGCCATAGCTGCTGTCCCATGCAACCTTGGCAATGGTGTGCTTCATCCAGACTTCGTCGTCACGTTTCGGGTAATCTTCGTGGGCATGTGCCCCGCGTGATTCATGACGTGCCTCGGCAGAATTCATGGTAGCAGCTGCACAAACCATCAGGTTTTCCAGCTCCATGGTTTCTACGAGATCGGAGTTCCAGATCAGCGAGCGGTCGGATACGGAAACATCAGGCAGGGTCGCTGCAGTTTTGGCGAGCTTTTCAACGCCTTCACCCAGGATTTCGGCAGTACGGAACACGCCGCAATTTGCCTGCATGACTTTCTGCATTTCAAGGCGAATTTCAGCAGTCGGGCGGGCACCCTTGGCCCAGCGCAGACGGTCGAAACGATCCAGGGCCTTCTGGCCGTCACTGGCCTTAAGCTCCTTGAACGATGCCTTGGAATCAACGACTTCGGCTGCATGCATGCCACATGCACGGCCAAACACGACGAGGTCGAGCAGCGAGTTCGTACCCAGGCGGTTTGCACCATGGACCGACACACAGGCTGCTTCACCAGCCGCCATCAGACCCGGTACGATACGGTTGGGGTCATCAGCGGTCGGGTTAAGGACTTCGCCCTTATAGTTGGTCGGAATGCCACCCATATTGTAGTGAACCGTCGGCAGAACCGGGATCGGTTCTTTCGTCGCATCAACCCCGGCAAAAATCTTGGCGGTTTCGGTAATGCCCGGCAGGCGTTCCCACAGAACTTCCGAACCCAGATGCTCAAGATGCAGGTGGATATATTCGCCATGTTCGCCAACACCGCGACCATCACGAATTTCCTGGGCCATACCACGCGACACAACGTCACGCGATGCCAGGTCTTTCACGGTCGGGGCATAACGTTCCATGAAACGTTCGCCTTCGGAGTTGGTAAGATAACCACCTTCGCCACGTGCGCCTTCGGTGATCAGGCAGCCCGAACCATAAATGCCGGTCGGGTGGAACTGAACGAATTCCATGTCCTGAAGGCCAAGGCCCGCACGGGCCACCATGCCATGACCGTCGCCGGTGCAGGTATGGGCCGAGGTGCAGCTGAAGAAAGCACGGCCATAACCACCAGATGCCAGAATGGTCATCTTGGCGTTGAAGCGGTGCATGATACCGGTATCAAGATCCCAGGCAACCAGACCGCGGCAGGTGCCGTCTTCGTCCATGATCAGGTCGATGGCGATATATTCGACGAAGAATTCAGCCTTGTGCTTCAGGCACTGCTGGTAAAGCGTGTGCAGCATGGCATGACCGGTACGGTCAGCCGCAGCGCAGGCACGTTCAACCGGGGCTTTACCATGATCGCGGGTGTGACCACCGAACGGACGCTGGTAAATTTTGCCTTCGGCAGTACGCGAGAACGGCATACCGTAATGTTCAAGTTCATGAACCGCCGGAACGGCGTTACGGCACATATATTCGATCGCGTCCTGGTCACCCAGCCAGTCGGAACCCTTGACGGTGTCATACATATGCCACTGCCAGTGATCCTCGGACATGTTGCCAAGGGATGCACCAATACCGCCCTGTGCGGCAACGGTGTGTGAACGGGTCGGGAAAACTTTGGTGATACAGGCGGTCTTCAGACCGGCCTCAACCGTGCCAAGCGTTGCGCGCAAACCGGCACCACCCGCACCCATAACGACGACATCGTAGTTATGGTCGATAATTTTATAGGATTCTGTCATTGCTCAGGCTCCGGCAAAAACGATTCGCAGCACCGAAATGATCGCGGCAACGGTCATGAAAACCGTGAGCGCGCGGATCAGCAGCATCGAACCGATTTCGACTTTACGGTTATGCACATAATCTTCGATCACAACTTGCAGACCGAGAACGAAATGCCAGGCAACGGAAATGACCAGCAGGATCATCATGGTTGCGTGGAAATAGCTGCTCAGCCAGGCGTGAACGGCATCAAAGGACGCCGTGTGGCCTGCAAGGATCGAATAAATAAACCACAGTCCCAGCGGCAGGTTCGCCGCAGCGGTGACGCGCTGCGCCCACCAGTGCGAAGAGCCGCTTTTGGCGGAACCAAGGCCGCGAACACGGCCCAGATCGGATTGCATCTTCATAACAACCTTGTCCCCATTTGCCTGGCTTAGGCCAGACCGATAATCCAGGTGATGATGGTCAGCACGACTGCCGCGCCAAGAACGATCGGGTTCGACTTGGCCGAACCTTCTTTCGTCAGGCCGCGACCGGTATCCCAGACGAGGTGCCGGACACCGTTGCAGGCGTGATAGAAAAACGCCACTGTCCAGCCGAACAGCAGCAACAGACCAAACCACGAGGTGAAAAATGCCTGATAGCCTTCGAACGTATTCCGGCCGGCGCCAGCGGCGATAAGCCACGACGTCAGGAATACGAAACCAATGGCAAGGCCAATGCCCATGATGCGGAAAGAAATGGACATTTTGGCCGTCAGCGGGAGCCTGTACACCTGAAGGTGGGGAGACAGCGGCCGATTGGCTTTGCTCATAACGGAATTGCCTCTTCTCAAATAGCTGGCGGGAAAGCAGGGATTATTTACCTACGCCATGGGGGTAAGTCAATCTCAACGCCCTTGAAAACCAAAGAAATCTGCGAATTAACGCCATTTCTGCCGTTGTTTTAGATTTGTTTCATATAGTTGAACACAAGGCAATATCCCCCTTAGTCGGAGATATATGATGCTGTAACGCACCAAAACAGGTGCAGGTGCGTCATTTTCGATATTTTACGGTTCAGGGGCGCTTTGGGATCAAAACGGTGTGGTCAAAATCCAGCAGCACGGCGGAGTCATATTTTCCGGCATCATCGCGCAAGGGGAAATCCGCTGCTGCCCGGTCCCGTACCGCGACCAACCGCACCCGCATGGCACCAACATCGTTACGCCCCGGAATATCAAATTTATCAATCACTTCGGACCAGGCAAAAACGGTATTTCCGGCAAAGGCAGGGTTGGCATGGCTGCCTGCATTAATCGCGAGAATCCTGAACGCATTGCCCAGCCCGTTAAAGGCCAGGGCACGGGCCAGCGACATGACATGCCCCCCATAAATCAACCGTTTGCCAAACCGGCCCTGATTGGCACTGACCTGGTCAAAATGAACCTTCGCGGTGTTCTGATACAGGCGGGTTGCCATTTGATGTTCGGCTTCTTCAAGCGTCATGCCATCAACATGGTCGATCTTTTCGCCAATGGCATAATCATCCCAGAAATGTGCCGAACCGGCGAGGGTGCAGTCATATCCTGATAAATCCAGCCCGACCGGAATTTTAAATGATGCCGGGTCCACCACCGATGGCAGGTCCGGCACAAAGGTTTCAGGTGCCGGAGCATCGGGGTTGTGTTTGTTGACCATCACCCAGCGATTATAATCGACGACCATTTCACCATGCTGGTTCCGGCCAACGGAATTAACGTAAACCACACCGGTTTTACCGTTTGAATTTTCCTTAAGGCCAATCACGCGCGAGACAGTAGAAACTGTATCCCCCGCATAAACCGGCACGCCAAACACACCCCCGGCATATCCCAGGTTCGCGACCGCATTTAACGATACATCAGGTACAGTTTTGCCAAACACCATGTGAAAGACCAAAAGGTCATCAATCGGTGCATCGTGAAAGCCGATATTGCGAGCAAATTCCGCCGATGCCTGCACCGCAAAACGCGGGCCATACAGGGCGGTATAAAGGGCTACATCGCCGCTGGTAATGGTGCGCGGGGTTGCGTGCCGCAGTTCCTGGCCCAGCACAAAATCTTCAAAATAATTACCGGGATTATTCTTTGATTTCATCACCCTGATCACCTACCTGGCTGTTTGGGCCGCAAATTCTGCTATCGGTATTTGCGGCCTGTAATGTCACTTGGACGGAAACGGAAACGGCAACTTCCCCGCCATTCACACAGACCGCGGGGCGACGGGGCGGCAATCCCTGATTTCTAATCCGCCCCCATCGCTTCAATGCTTTCGGCAAGCGCGACCACGCGTTGTGCCGTGACGACATGCAGATTTTCAATCAGCTTGCCATCAACCACCACAACCCCCTGCCCCTTGGTGCTGGCTTCTTCATGGGCGGCAATGATTTTGCGCGCCCAGGCAATTTCACTTTCGGCCGGGGCAAAGGCGCGGTTGGCGGCATCAATGGTTTTGGGATGGATCAGGGTTTTGCCATCAAACCCCATTTCACGGCCCTGCTGGCAGGCATGGGCAAAGCCATCATCATCCGACAGGTCCAGATGCACACCATCAAGAATGGCCAGATCATAGGCGCGCGCCGCCAGCATACACAGGCCAAGGCTGGTGATCATGGGCAGGCGGTCGCGGGTATGGGCGCAATTAAGGTCCTTTGCCAGATCCGACGTGCCCATGACAAACCCGCCCAAAAGCGGATGCGCCCCGGCAATTTCACGGGCATTAAGCATGGCAAGTGGCGTTTCCATCATACACCAGATGCGCATATTTTCATGTGCGCCTTCGGCCTGCAGGATGGCAGCCACATGGCGAATGGTTTCTGCACTTTCGACCTTGGGCAGCAAAATGGCATCGGCCCGGCTTTTGGCCACGGCCACCACATCATAATACCCCCAGGGGGTATTCAGGCCATTTACCCGCACCTGAATTTCGCGCGCGCCATATCCACCCTCATCCAGGGCCGCGACAATCTGTTCACGGGCCAACGTTTTGGAGTCGGGCGCGACAGCATCCTCGATATCGAGAATCAACCCGTCAGCTGGCAGGCTCCGACCTTTTTCCAGCGCCCGGGCATTGGAGCCGGGCATATACAGAACCGAACGGCGAGGACGCGACGAAACCGCCATGACAAGCCTCTTTGAAATTATTGTTTAAAACGATGATATTTTCTTTAACAAAATTACCAAAAAATTCCGCATTGCAGCAAGCCGAAATTTTATGTCCCGTGATGATATCGTGTTTGCCCTATAAAAGACGATAAAACCGTCGGCCCGTTACCGGGTTTTACGGATATACGCAAAACTGTTTCCTATTCAACAAGATGCCTATTCCTTTGAGCAGGACTTGCATATCTTGCGAAGCCACGACAGCCCCCGTAAAAGATTAATCGTCGCTTTGCGCTGCACGCATAACGACGGCATTAAAAGGGGGTCCTATGCGCAAGAACACTGTTCGCAACACAATCGCCGTGTTGTGCACCACCAGCCTGTTGGCAGGTTGTGCCAGCCAGCAAACACCATCATTTCTGGATATCCAACCAGATCAGAATGGTGCCTGCCAGTTTAACGAAGCGGGCTATGTGATTGGCGGGGCACTATTGGGGGCAGGCCTGGGGGCGCTTCTGGGTGGTAAAAACCGTGGTTTGGCAGCCGTTGCAGGTGGTGCGGCTGGCGCATTGGCCGGAAAAGGGTTGCAATCATATCTGCTGAACCGGTGTGAACAGCTCGCCGCCGTTCAGAAAGAATTGCGCGAAACCAAGATGGCAATTGCCAGGGTCAATGTCCCTACAGGTTCAACCTGGGCTGACCCGGACGCAAAAAACAGCAAAACCGAAGAAGGATTGCTGGTCACGGTTGATAACCAGGCCATGTTTGGCAGCGGACAGGACAGCCTGTCGCCAACAGCCGAAAGTGACATGCGCAAAATTGCCGCGACATTCCGTGGCACCAAAGGAAACATACTTATTGTCGGCCATACCGACAGTACCGGCGGACGCGACATGAACCTGGCACTTTCGCAGCGCCGCGCACGAACGGTCGGCGCGCTTTTTGAACAGGAAGGTGTCGATAAAACCCGCATCTTTTATAAAGGTGCGGGCGAGGACCAACCGATTGCCAGCAACGATAGCGTTGCTGGTCGTGCTACCAACCGCCGGGTCCAGATTATCGAACTTGAAAGCCGTGAAGCGATCATGGCATTTGCCAGCCACACGGAAACCGACCCGACCTTGCCCGAACGCGTAAAAGAAAACCGCGCCAAAGGTGATACCGAAGGCACAGTTCCTGCACCCAAAGCACCGGCAAAGGCTGCGAATAAACCCGCCACCAAGTCACCGGATAAGGGCACGGCTTCCAATACGGGTAAAACAGCACCTTACACGGTTGCGCATAGCGGACATGGCATTGATTTTGGGGGCAAGCCCGCCAACGACATGCCCAACACCCTGTCAGGTCGCACCGGCCAGCCCGATGAGGAAGAAAAAGGGGTCCTGGCCTCGCTTTGGCCGCTGGGTGAGGCAAAGGCATCGGAAACGACATTGCCAACCGATGTTGCATGTATTGAGGATTCATATCGCCCGGTTGGCGCGGTCATGGCGCTATCTACTGACCGGCCGGTACATGACACAACAGACTATATGCCTGCCCTGTATTCGACCAGCTGGCATGACACCGTTAACAGCCACCTTGTTGGTCTGACCAAGGTTGCCGTGTTGCAAAATGGTGGTTCAGCCGATGGCGACCCGGGGGTTTTCGTCTTTGAAAATTACAAAAAAGGCGATCAGAAACCAGCAATCCAGACCAATGGACATGCACGTTCTTATGTGGGGACAGATGGCGTGATGTACCGGGTATTTCTGGATGAAGATGCGTGGCCGTTGCGCTGCATGGATGTTCTTTATTCACGTAAAGACCCGTTCGGCAATGCAGAAGGCCGCATTTATTATGATAAGGACGGGCAGGTTTTTGCCCGTGATATCGACCTTAAAAAAGCAAAATGATCGCGGGGGATTGATCAATGCTCGATGAACTTTATGCCTTTGTCCTTGCCTATCGGGAACTGGTCTCGATTTTGGCGGTTACAATCCTTCTTGTCGTTTTGATTTTGAACTGGTGGGACGAAGTAAAACTTTTTGCCAAAAGCACGTTTTACAGCCTGCCCTTTATCGGCAAAACCCGCCGTCTTTCAAAAGACCTGAATGTTCGTCGTGATGGCTGGTTTGCCTCCGAACGCACACTTTGCGAGGATTTCGCTGGCGATATTCGCAAAATCGCTGCCGACCCGGAAATGTATGACAAAGCCAAAAGCTATCTTGGTAAAGTACAGGAACTGGGCCGCAACGAGCTTGGCATTCTGATGCGACTTCTTCTGATTGCCATGGTGTTCATCGAGGCACTTGGTTTTGCCTATGTTCTGTCGGGTTATACCCTGCCTGGTGCCAGTGAGAAACTGCAGGTTCAGGGGGCATTTGGCATCGCGTTCCTGATTTCGTGCGTCCTGGTATTTTTCACCCACCAGGCAGGCCACGAACTGCATAAACGCGGCCTTGTCGGCAAGGTCCGCACCTGGTGGAACCACGATGACAATCCCGACCGCCCCAACCTGATGGGACGGACGAACAAAACCACGCTGGAAAATGACCAGCTTGACGACGAACATCCTGCCTATCTGCAGATTTTGCATCGCCTGGACACCAATGCAACGGTAACCAAAGGCACCCCGATCTGGACGATTGTTGCTGTTATCGCGATTATTGGCGTGGCATGCACGGCAACCTATGTGCGTTATGAAACCTACAAACAGGAAAAGACGGCAGAAACCACCGGCGCTCCGATGACGGACAATACGTTCTCGTTGGGGGATCTGATATCCAACAACGATTCCCTGCCCGATCTTCTGGCCCAGCCGCAACAGGATGCCGACAACAAAGCGTCACAGGAACGCGAAGGCGCACGCGATGCCGCAAACCTTTCGACCTATGCCATTCTTGCCGCCCTGTTCATTCTGATCCAGATTATGGGTATCGGTATCGGTTACAAAACTGGTTTTGCCGGTAAGGAAAGTAAAGAAGCCCGCCGAATCATTGGCAAATTTTCCAGCAGAACGGCATATGAAGCATGGTTTGAACGCAAGCGTGATGCCATTGCCCGAATTGCCCAGAAGCACCTGACCAACCTGCAATCCCGCTTGACCGAACGTGCAGCAGCAACCGGTGTGGACAAAACGCACCGCGATATTCTTCAGCATTCGGCAGATCGCCATTTCATGGAGCATTACTATCAAAGCGAGGATAAAGCCTATCGCGCCCGTCAGGCCAGCGAGGCGGTATCACGCCAGATGAATGCACACACCAGCGAGGCTGCACCAGCCCCACAAATGGCCCCTCAGCAACAAGCGCCAATTACCCCCGCAGAACCAGCCAAGCCCGCACCAATGCCGGTTACACCGCCTGTGGCAGAAGCAGCAGTTACAACCACTGTTACCGAGCCGGTGGTAAAACCAGCCGAAACGCCCGAAGAAATGGAAAAACGCCTGCGCGCCAAAATCCAGCAGGAAATGGCTGAAAAGAAAGCACGTGAAGAAGCAGAAAAGCAGGCAAAGCACGTGGAAACGGAAGAGGAAATGTATGCCCGTCTTCGCCGTGAAGAAGGCATTGAGGATTAAGGGGCGAGCAGAAAAGGAAAGAATGATGGCACAATCGCTTGGCCGCCTGGCCCGCACCGGACTGACCCTGTTTGCTGCTGTGACCTGTTCTGCCATGGCAGGACAGGCGCAGGCAGCTGCGGCAAAGATTGGCAGTTGCTATGACCAGGTCCAGATCAAGGACGTTCAGACACCGGCACTGACGCGTGACCTTTATATCGTTGTCGACCAGACACTGATTTTCGATAAAAACCTGCAGGAAGAAAGCTATCGCAAGCTGCAGGATTTTATTGAACCGGGAACGGCCTACCATCTGGTCACGTTTTCGGCCAATGCAGCAGGGCGGTATGCAAGCGTTCTGATCAATGCCGAAATCGATACCAGACTGGATAATGACACCCGCTATGACATTTCCAAAAAGCTGCTGACCAATCTGGATAACTGCCAGAAAAAGCAGGAAATCCTGGCGAAAAAGGCATTGGGCCAGGGATTGTTGAAAGCATTTAGCGATGCCAGCACAGACCTCCCCCACAGCGAAGTAATGGGGAACCTTGCAACAATTTCACGTAGCCTGACGACCGCCTCCCAGATTGATGACAAATATCTGGTCATCATTTCGGACATGATTGAAAATTCCGATCTGCTGTCGTTTTACAAAGCTGGCAGCCTAGAGAAGGCAAGTGGTGACACCGATATGTCACGCTATGCCGATGCGGGTGTGCTGGGCGACTGGCAAAATGCAAAGGTCTATGTCATTGGCGGCGGATATGCCCCGGACGGCAGTTACTGGTCGTCATCGCAGTTAAAAGCTTTGCGCGATTTCTGGACCCATTATTTTGACAAAGCCAACGCCCAAATGCGGGAGTTCGGCACCCCGTCCCTGCTGGGTGATATCGGCGATTAATGCCCGCGATATCAAAACGACATTAAAAAACGCCCGGCTGATTTCAGCCGGGCGTTTTTGCTCGTCATCCAAATAACCGAAGACCGTATCCCTAAAACAAATTCGCAAACGGGCTGTTTGCGGTTTCGTCCATCAGGCGGACGGTGGCACTGCGGCCAGCGACCAGGCGGACGGATGCCGGGACGTCGTCAAGGGCGACACGAACCGGGACGCGCTGGGCAAGGCGGACCCAGCTGAATGTCGGTTTGACATTGGCAAGGCTGCCGGTTGCGCCGGTGCGTTCGCTATCCTGGATACCGGCCGAAATGCTGGCGACATGGCCGTAAATCGGGTGCTGTTCGCCCATCAGTTTGACTTCAACACGGTCGCCAACAGAAATGCGTGGCAATTTGGTTTCTTCAAAGTAACCGGCAACATAATAGGAACTGGCATCAATCAGCGCGGCAATCGCCGTGCCTGCGCCAACATAATTGCCCGGTCGCAGGGAAAAGTTGGTCAGGGTGCCATCCACCGGGGCGACAACGCGGGTCCGATCCAGATTAAGCTTTGCCAGATCAAGATCTGCCTGCGCCAGCTCGACCGAGGCCTTTGCGGTTGCAAGTGCCGTAACCACCTGTTCCTTTTTCTGGCGGGAAACAGCATCGCTGCTGAGGTTTTTATAACGGCGGACTTCGCGTTCTGCCTGATCGCGGCTGGCAATTGCACTATCAAGCCGCGCCTGGGCCTGCCCCAGCGCTACCTTGAAACGGGCGGTATCAATTTCAAACAGCAGGTCGCCTGCCTTGACATGCTGGTTATCGCCAACATGCACCGTGCTGACCAGCCCGGAAACATCAGGCGCAATGGCAACCACATCAGCACTGATGCGGCCATCGCGCGTCCAGGGATCATTCATGTAATAATCCCAAAGCTGCATACCCGCGATTACTGCGGCAACCACCAGAACACCGGAAACAACAAAACGTCCGGCCAGGGAAAACCATTTTTTCATTACTCACCTACCTACAAATACCGCCGTGATCCCTGCCAGCAGCAAAACAAACAGCGCCAGATCAATCAGGGCAGGATGGAACGTGGCGCGGTAAAAACCCGCGCGAACCAGAACCTTGCGAAGCACAATCAGGCTGCACCAGGCAGCGATGGCGGAAACCAGAAAACCCGGTAGAAAAACGCCATAAATATCGACCATTGCGTTGATCATGCGCGTCCCTCCAGACTTGCCGGTGCCTGGTCATTTGCACAGGCAAATGACAGATGAACCGGACGAAATTTTTTGCCAAAATCGGGTTCGCTATTGCGGGCCAGAACCCGGCGCATGGCAACAAGGGCAACCACCAGCCG
Source organism: Thalassospira marina (assembly GCF_002844375.1). Taxonomy (NCBI): domain Bacteria; kingdom Pseudomonadati; phylum Pseudomonadota; class Alphaproteobacteria; order Rhodospirillales; family Thalassospiraceae; genus Thalassospira; species Thalassospira marina. The sequence goes on from NZ_CP024199.1 coordinate 3,899,785, forward strand.
CCGTTTCACATGCGGCGCGATACCACGCGATGCGCCGCCCTTATTCACCTGTTCCCCCCCATGCGCGGAAACAGCAGCAAGATGGAACGACCGCCCCGGATTGCATGACAGCTTGTGATCACCTTCATCCCCGGTTGCGAGCATCAGGATGTCATCAAGCAGTTCCAAAAGCTCTGCATCAGGGGCGCGGTCATAATCGCGGGTGCGCAATTCAAAATGATTGCCCATAACCGCCAGGAAACGATCCAGCCGGTCGCGAATATCACCATCAAGGGCGCGACGCACACGGCGCAAATCGAGCAGGTTGGCCGCAATCGAAACTTCAGGCATGGCACGCATCAGGCGCGCACGATGTTCGGGGGCCAATGCCAGCTTGGGCAGGATCAGCCCCTGCCGGTCGAGCAGGCGGCGCAAGACCATCATTCGCGGAATAACCCTGTCCACCCGGGCCAGCCCGGCCAGGTCCCGCCAGTTTGCCTGCAACAGGCGGCGAATACTGTGATCGGGCGACATGGAACGCATGATGGATGTAACCACCGCAGCCACGACAAACCCGGTAACCATGGCAACGGCACCATCAATCGAACTGGCGAAATTGCCGCTATACCGTGTTGAGATATTAAGCAGCATCACCGTATTGACCGCCATGGGCAGGGCAAAGATGAAGGTTTTGGGCGAAGGAATAAGCAACCCGATCAACAGAAGATAGGGCGCAAATACCGCCGCCAGCAGCGGAAAACCATCAATCGCGGGCAAAACCGCATAGCCGTAAAACAACGTCACCACGACGGAAAACAGCGTATAGGTGATAAAACCTTTCTGCGCGGGCACCGGGTCATCAAGAAATGCAAGAATACTGGTGCCAACCGCCGCCATCATCGCCGCCGACGAACCATTGGGCCAGCCGGTTTCAACCCAGATCAGGCAGACAACCAAAGTGGCAATCATGGCCGTTATGGCAGAGCGCAAAGCCAGCCCGTAATCTATATGAAGCGACGGCTTGTCACCGCGATCGCGCCAGCGATCCACCACCAACTGGGGCGGGTGCCCTTCGCGGATACCAGCCCAAAGAAGCTGGCAATCGTCGTAAAAGCCAATCAGACGATGCAACCGCACACACAGATTGATCACCAGCAGATCATGCCAGTTGCGGGTAACCTCGTAACGGCGGGAAATGGCCGTAATTTCGCTATGCAGGGCATCGATACGGGCACGGTCAAACGGATCAAATGCATCATCCTGCATCCAGTCATCGACCTTGCGCAGCAACGCAGCGACGTTATCGGGAATGCCATGGTCGGTTGCGGCAAGGGCATTGATGCGGTCATGCAAGCTATAGAGCGATGGCAGCAGAGCAGCCATGGCATTTTGCAGGGCCTGCAAAGGCCGCGTCATGCCATTCAATGATGAACGTTCATAACCAACATGAACCGCCAGACCGTGAATTTCGCCAATATCGGCAATGATGCGAATGCGTTCGCCATGCAGTTTTTCGTCATCCTGCGCCCCGGAAAAACTGAGCTTTGCAAGATCGCGAACATCCTGCAGGGCACGGTCAATGCGCGCAGCCAGCACCGGCCCCAAATGGCGGGGAAAGAACACATGGCTAACCAGCGTGGCACAAATGATACCAAGCGTGATTTCCTGCACACGGGCCACGGCAACATCAAACACACTGCCCGGGTCAGTAACACAGGGAAAACCGATAATAGCGGCGGTATACCCCGCCAGCATGAAAAGATAGCTGCGCGGGGTACGGTCCAGACGTGACAGATAAAGGCACAGCCCCACCCAGCCTGCCATCATCAGCGAGAGCAAAACCGGCGCATCGACCAGATTGGGAATAAGGGCAACGGCAAAAACCGCACCGATCATGGTGCCAACAACGCGGTAAACCGCCTTTGAGGCCAAAACACCGGTAAGCGGATTGGCAATGATGTAAACCGTTGCCATCGCCCAGACCGGGCGGTCGAGATCAAAGGTCAGCGCGATGAAAAGGGCCAGCATCGCTGCGACAAATGTTTTCGCCGAGAATATCCAGTCATCCAGCCCCGGCCGGGACGCGAGAATATTTTTTAACATCACATCCCCTATCGTTGCGTGGTTCCGGTTTCCTTTTCCTCGCGGCAGGTCAGCCTTGCCAACAGCTGCTTGAGCACCTTTAGCGTCGCTGCCAGGTCATCATCGGCAATATCAGCCGTGACACTGTCACGCACAGTTGCCAGGATTTCCTCGATCTCGATGGCTTTGGCCGCCCCTTGCGGGGTGAGCGTTACCATCTTCGCGCGACGGTCTGCCGGGTCGGCAACACGCTGGACCATTGCATCGGCTTCCAGCGCATCAATCACACGTACCAGTGATGGGCCTTCGACGCCGATTTCTTCGGCGATCGCGCCCTGACGCACGGTGCCACCACGGCGATGAAGCACAATCAGTGGCAAGGCCGTTGTCTGTGACAGACCATGAATCTGCAGAGCGTGATCAATCTCGCGGCGCCATTTGCGCGCCGTATTGATCAGGGCACTGCCAAAGGTCAGGTGTTCGGAAAAGGGGTCAAAATCTTTCATGGCAAAAAGTTAGCATTGAATTAGTTTGAATCCTATCTATTTTAATTCCAATCAGACATGAACAGATTGCATGGCGGAATATCCACCTTTCAAATCAGATGCTTAATGAACGATATTTAACGAAGAATACCCAGATGACCGGCGCAAAACCGTAAATTCCCGCTTTCTGACGGGGTACAACACACCACCTGCGCTGGTTTATCAGCACAGCAAGCAGCCAAAAGCCGCCATCAAAGCGGCTTATTGAAAGGGATTGCCAAAAAGGGCTGGCAGGAGCTGCTGGGTGAAGGGCGGCACATCATTAAGCGGGCGCCCATTGGTTAAAAAAACCACGCCAGTCTTTTGTTCAGGAAACCACGAGATTTCGGAACTATAGCCAAAATAGGTGCCATCATGGCCCCAAACCGGGCCCCAATCGCTTTCACCGACCATCACACCATAACCATAGGCACCATTACCAGCAAAGCGGGTATCGGTTGTCATGCGCTCAATGGCTTTTGGCCCCAAAAGCGCGCCATTCGCAAACAGCCCGCGCAGAAATGCCAGCATGTCACGCGCACTGGAAACCACACCGCCATCGGCAAGGTGATCGCCCACATCAAAGCCGGTAACGTCCTCGAGGTTGCCATCTCCGTCGCCATCGTCATAGCCGCGTGCAATGGCGTCATCGCGCGGGAAGCTGCCAAAACTGGTGGCATCCATTTCAAGTGGCGCAAAAATGCGTTTTTCAAAAACATCCTCGATCGCGGCCTGCTCAACCTGTTCGATGATATAGCCCAACATGATATAATTGCTGTTGGAATTGGCATATTCACTGCCGGGCGAAAAAACCGCATCACGGTCGGCGATCAGAGGCAGAAGCTCTGCATTGCGCCAGCCATGCTGGGGTTCGCGGCCAACCAGCTCAAAGAAGAAATCGCCATCCAGATAATCGGGAATGCCCGAACTGTTATGCAGCAGATCGGTTATGGTGGCGGTTTTGGCATTGGCAATAGACTGGGCATATTCAGGCGAAAGCCAGCGCGCTGGATGGTCCGAAAGCTTAAGGCGCTGCTCGGAAGCCAGTTGCAGGATCACAACCGACGTCATCATTTTGGTGAGCGACCCGATATAAAACCGTTCCGCGCCGCGCATTTTACGATTGGGCTTGGCACTGGAAAGGCCCGCTGCGGCAAACCGGCTACTGCCATCGGCATAAGTGATGCCAACCACCGCACCAGGCAAACCAGCCTGCTGCACATAGGCCTGCAAAAATGTTTGCAGCGGATCACCCGGGGTGGTTTTGGTTTGGGCAAAGGCGGGTACGAAAAATCCGCAAACGAAGAAAAGGAATAAAGGCAACAGCAGGGCAACGCCCCCTGCCCGCATTTTCACCTGTCGGCATGCACGCTCACGCACCGTTTCTGTCCCCCGACTGAATTAACAGCCCTATCACTATGGACAGCATTTGCCTGCAATCAAAGAAAAACACAACGACAATCCGATATTGCCGCTGTGACATACAACCGGTTTGGGAAAATTATTCGTGCCAGACGCGCTTGATATCGGCGATACGCCGCTCCAACGCGGCCAAAAGATCGGTCGTAAGAACACTGACCGGGGCTTCGCCGGTTTCATCAAAGGCGGGTTCGATCACGCAGTTTACCGGACCAACAGACACGCCATAGGCATTCATGATGATCTCATTGTCATCCGAGTCATCATCATCCAGCCCGGCCTGCCCCAGAATGCAGTTTCGCACGGCCTCGGCTTTTTCAAGCGACTGCTGAATATCCAGCACCAGAAATGCCGTAATGCGGGCATGGCCAACATCGCTGGCATCACGCCCCGGCCAGTCCGGCACGGCGGCATAGGGACCACCCAATGACTCCCCCATTATTACCTCCTCCTAAGGCAACCAATGCTTGAGTAGTTTAATGTTGGAATCGTTAAAAAAACAGCACAAACCCTATCCGTAGCGCTAATAAACCGCTGGACAGGGCTATACCTTTATCGGCCACTTCTGGCAGATTCGGCCGACATGAAGGCTTTTTGACACCGGGATTTTAAGGTTGCGTTTTTGCGTTACCCAAAGTTGAATAAACTGAAAGGTTTGAGTGCCAATACCGCTTTTATATATCCACTCAAATGCCTGATCTATAGAGCAGGGTCGTTAAGCCGCTCCGTTACACGTTCAAGCAACTGCCTCTTTTTCGGGCCGGAGCCATAAACCAGACCCAGTTTGTCGGCGAAGGCTTCCACCAAAACGGAGCCCGGTTCTTCCAGTGCAGACGCGCAAGGGGCACAGCCCTGATAGAGGACAACAAAATCATCCTTGCCAAGCGCCCGAGACAAACCGCCTTTGAGCAGCTTTTTTACAAATGCCTGGACCGTAAGCTCGCCATTTTTTCCAATGCGAATGAAATGATAAAAGTTCGGGATACCGTCGTTTGTAACCTGTGCTGCAACAGCCCCCACTCTGTCCTGACATGCTTGGGCATCATTGTTGGTGGCTGGCGAGAGCAATACCGGCAAAAGACCGATTATCATTGCCCGTCATTCAGAGGAAAGGCCGTATTGATGCGGCCATTATGGGTGGCATAGGCAATCGTGAAACGGGCTGAAGGGTCATTGCCAATGCAATATTGGCTATCAGCCGGCGCATCCACATTACCCTTCGCCCCCGGCCGATTTGGCCCGCACTGCGCCCAGCCTGGCGCCCCTACCGGGCAGGCGGGTGCGCGATGATCATTTGCATAAAGGATGGAAGCGATGATCTGGCTTTGGCTGCATGTATCAGGGAACATGGTGGAAAATTTTGACGGGTTCACCGGCTGGTCATCACCATTGCGGTCCATATCCCAATAAACCGTGGCGTCATAAATGCCATTGGCATTTTCCGAGCCCGGCACGATGGCAACATTGGCAATGCTTGCCGGGGTCAAACCATGGGGACGCGCATGAAAGCCTGTAAAACGGTTTTTGCGGTTTAACTCGCCACAAAAAATATGTTCCAGATTAACCGGCACATCCGCGTTGCCATGCCCCTGCCCGGGGCAGGTAATGGCGGCAGGGTTTGCCATTGTCTGTTTGTCCGCAGCAGTGACATCTTCATAACGACCAAACAGCTTGAACGCTACAGACACAACAATAAGCAGCAACAGCAAAAAAGATCGACGCGACGCCATCAACTTTAACATGCCGTGGATCATCCTCTGTCGCGGCCTCAAAGAAGCCCGGCCTTTGCCTCTGCCTTTATCTGTCAGCCTGCCCAACCGACCAATCAGTTTCCCCCGGCCCTATAGCTGGGAAAATTCCAGCCCGATCCGCAGCGCCAATACGCTGGCAGGTTCAAAGCGCATGGGTTCGCCACCCAGCTTGCCGCCATGCCATTGCGCCTTGGTCAGCACAAACGCGCCTAACGGCAGATCATGGCTGGTTTTGAAATTAACCAGGGCGCGGACTTCCTTGGGTTTGCGAATGGCATCATCGCGCCACATGCAATGATAGGCAAATAATGGCGTGCCACTGCGCCGGTCCAGAAACACAAATGGCACTTCGTAATGCCCCCAACGGGCATAAAACAGACTTTCCATCCCGGTGCTGGACGCCAGAAACTGCGTTTGAATGGCGGTTTCTACCAGCCGTGTCACGGTATCTTCGCCTTCGGCGCGCCCGCCAATCAATCCGCTGCGCAGGCCGGGATGGATCAGATGCACCTTGAAGGCCACAGCACGCTGAAACGGCTTGGCATCCTGATCGACACGTTCCAGGCGGCGCACCAGCCAGGCACTTTCCAGATATTCAAGATAGCGGCGCAGGGTATTTTTCGCGAGGTCCAACTCGCGCGCGAGCGTTTCAATCGAAAATTCAGCCCCGGTATTATAAGCCAGCAATACAAACAGGCGATGCAGGTCCGACGGGCTTGAAATGCCATGCAAACCGGGTAGATCTGAATGAAGAGAGCGATGAATGGCACCTGCTTCGCCGTCGCGGTCATGAAAACCGCCTTCATTGATGTAATCTTCAAACAGGGCATTCAGCTCGGTCAGGCCGGGCGGGATATCCGTTGTAAAACGGGTGACATTGGGAGATTCCGGCAAAACATCCGACGGTTTTATGCCGCGCTGCCCCAAATATTCGGCAAAGCTGAAAGGTGGCAGGAAAAGCGTTGTCAGATGGGCGCGGTTTTCAGCTGACGGTGCCAGCGCACTGACAGCAACAACCCGCAACATCGGATCGGATTTAAGCAGCCGGGCAATCTGGCTTTCCCAGTCGCGCTGATAGGAAACTTCATCAATGAACAGCCACAGGGGATGGTCGGCCGAAATACCGCGTGATGCCCGCAACAGCCGGGGCAACCGCGAAATATCCAGTTCCAGAAACAGCGGATGTTCCAGCGACACATAACAGACATGGCGGCGCGGTGTATCACCATCCAGCAATTGCGAAACCGCCTGGCGCAACATCACGGTTTTGCCAACACCACGCGGCCCCGTCAGAAGGACGGCCTTGCTGCCATCACCGCGCTCAATCGCATTCCAGAACCGCTTGAAAAAGGCCCGAACCGGCAGGTTATGCACCACTTCATCGGTGATCCCCTCCCACCAAGGATTATCAAGCATCAAACGACGCAAAAAATCCGGTTCGCCGGGATGTTCAACCAAAGCCGCCATAAACCGCCCCCACAGTTCGTCGATCAATGTGATGCGCTGCCCAAATAACACCAGCAACAACATCCAAATTAGGATCAGTCATAAACCTTATTCGATGATTTTTTAAGAAATACTTGATTAGTGGCGAGTCTTTTATGCGCAACCGGGAACAGTACACAGACCAAAAGCCTGATCTTTACTGGCAAAATCGGTCGTCCTGCCAGCCTGCACATTATTGCTTTGCCCGTATCGCCACGTGCCACCTGCCACGCGCCGTTACCTCGCACCCAAACACAAAAACGGATCGCCTGCCAAATGACAGGCGATCCGCCGGGCCGTTCTGCGTTGCGGGGGTCTTGGGGAAGACACGAGGGAGACTGACCCGATCACGGGTGCGGTTGCAGAACAGCCCTTATCATACTGGCCAGGCGGGCGGGGGAAGCATGCCAGCCAGCATGAATTCGATTATCGGCACAATTAAAGGGAAATTCCTGTGCGGTTTGAGCAAAACCCTGGGGATAGACACCCACAATGACCCGGTTCAGCGCGGCAATGTTACACGATAAGTGCCACCCCATAACAGGGCACTGGAGAACCTACAGGCCGGTTGGGAACTGTCGTGACCAGAGTGATCACGACAGGTTGGCATCAATCCTTTTTGGCAGTCGGTTTTGTGCTGGCGTCATCGCCTGCGTCATTTCCTTCTGCCGTATCTGAGGGTTTGGCACCCTCTTCCCTGCGCATCCGTTCAAGTTCGGATGAAAGGTTGTAATCGCCGGAGGCAACATAGCCTTCCATGTTTCCGGTGCGCCGTTCAAGGTCATCAAAACGTTCGCGCAGTTCTTCCATCCAGGGTTCTTCGTAATCGACACCGAAGGTCGGGTTTTCAACCTGTTCGGATGCGGCCTCACGCGGGGTGGTGCGGCTATCAGTTGCCGAAGACGCATTATGACGACCGCGCCCCATAAACGAGAACCATTCCGGGCGATGGATGAACGACCATGCCACCAGGAAAAGGAAGACACCGACCGGGAAGCTGAAAATCAGCGTTGCGATCCAGGCAATCAGTACACCCTTGCGCGGAATACCGAATTTTTCGGCAACACCGGTAATGGTGCTTTTGATCGGCCCACCCCGATGCGGGCCATTACGGTGCCCGCATCCCCGGTGATGCTGGTTGCGGCCTTCGCCGCGATGAAACCGGCATCCGCGATCACGGGATTGATGATGCCTGTTGTAAAATCGTGCACCGGCAGCAGCTTGCTCGGCAGTCATATCCTGTTCCTCCATTCGGCAACCTCTGCATCCAGAAGACTTTCCAGCGTCGCTATGCGGCCTTCAAGGCGCTCGGCCCTCTGTTTAAGACGGGCCAGAGCCTCTTTGTGTTCCTGGCTTTCCGCGGACGGGATATTCTGCTTTTCGGCTTTCATACGTTTCCAGACGGTAATGTAATGAAAGATTACCCAGAATGGCCCGACAACGGAAATAAACACAATCAGTGGAACGGCAATAACCCACATAAGCGCCCCTTCACCTTTTTCAGGGTTCAGTCATGCCACAAGCGGCCATGACCGGAAGCCGCGGACACGGATGCGCCCGCACACTGAATTAGTTGTCTTTATTGACCCGTTCTTTCAATGCCTTCAGGTCATCTTCGATACCCAGCTCGGCTTCAAGGTCGCCAAACTGTTCGTCCAGCGTCTTGGCCCGGCCCATGTCATAGGATTCCGCACTGGCTTCCAGTTCATCAATGCGACGTTCCATCGCCTCATAGCGCAGCAGGGCATCGTCGATCTGGCTATTATGCAGTTTTTCACGCATCTTGACGCGCTTTTCTGCCGTTTTCATGCGAATTTCCACCGCACGCTGTTTGCCTTTGGCTTCGTTCAGTTTGTTGTGCAGCTTGTTCATGTCTTCATCAAACTTGCCCAGCGTTTCCTCGATCACTTCAAGTTCACGCTCCAGCACAACGGCCTGCTCAGCCAGGCGGCGGCGCGCCATCAGCGCCCCCTTGGCCAGGTCATCACGCCCCTTGGAAACGGCGAATTCCGCCTTTTCTTCCCATTCGATCTGGCCGTCATGCAGCTTTTTCAGCTTGCGTTCGACTTCCTTTTTGTCGGCAATCGCCTTAACAGCGGCAGAACGCACCTCGACCAGGGTATCTTCCATTTCCTGAATCATCAGGCGGACCATTTTTTCCGGATCTTCGGCACGATCCAGAAGCGAGTTGATATTGGCATTAACGATATCGGACAAACGCGAAAACACGCCCATTGCTCGATCTCCTGTTGGGGGATGTAAACACTTCTGCCCTTGTATTGCAGGAGGCGTGCCAGTTTTATGTTTTATTTAAAATCAAACACTTATCAAAAACCATCATCCTGAAATTCTAATTTAACGCGACATTTATTGCGATTTTCGATAACGTTTTTCGCGAAATGGATACATCACAAACCATATTGGGCGAAGACCCCCGATTTTTGGCAGCGCTGGAGCATGTTTCGCGCCTTGCGCCCATAAATCGCCCCTGCCTGGTGATTGGCGAACGTGGATCGGGCAAGGAACTGATCGCGGCACGTTTGCATTACCTTTCCACCCGCTGGGGCGGACCGCTGGTAAAGGTCAATTGCGCCGCCCTTAGCGAAACCCTGCTTGATACCGAGCTTTTCGGGCACGAGGCCGGGGCCTTTACCGGCGCGCAAAAACGCCATGTCGGCCGGTTTGAACGCGCGCATGGCGGCACCATCATTTTGGATGAAATCGCAACGGCCAGCCAGATGGTGCAGGAAAAACTGCTGCGCGTGGTTGAATATGGCGAGATCGAACGGGTGGGCGGCAGCGAGGTTATCGAGGTTGATGTACGCGTCATTGGCGTCACCAACGAAAATCTTAAACAGCTTGCCGCACAGGGAAAATTCCGCGCCGACCTTTTGGACCGTCTGGCCTTTGACGTGATCGCCGTGCCGCCCCTTCGCGAACGCCCGGACGATATATTGCCCCTGGCCGAACAGTTTGCCCTGCAAATGACCAAACGTTTGTCGCGGCAAGTTTTTGCAGGATTTGATAATCACGCCACACAGCAATTGCAAAATCACGACTGGCCGGGCAATGTGCGTGAATTGCGCAATGCGGTTGAACGCAGCCTTTATCTAAGCGAAGACCCCGACGCCCCCGTTTCCCATATCGTACTGGACCCGTTTGCCGGGATATGGAGCGAAACACAAACCAGCGTCGACACAAACTGTAACGCCACCAAAGACACAGCGCCCCCGGAGCCACCGCAACCTGATCAAGGTGGCAGCATCGATTTTCGTAAAGCCACACGGGATTACGAAATAAGGCTGCTGAAACAGGCCTTGCGCGATTGTCATGATAACCAGACGGAAGCCGCCCGGGTGCTTGGCCTGAATTATCATCAGCTTCGCCGGCTTCTTGAAAAATACGACCTGCTGCCAGCGCGTTAGGGAAACATGTATCAGCCCCGCACCCCCGGCTATTCCAAAAAGGACACGGTAAAACGCTGGAACCTGCCTGATCGCGTGTTTTTTGCCTGCGGGGCCTGTCATATTTTGGCGCATGCGTTTTTGGCAAAATTTGATGCCGACGGAACGCGCGGTTTTTACCCATTATGGTTTAAACCCCTGGCCGGATTTACCGGCAACCACATTGTTGTTGCCGGTCCTGGCTGGTTTTTTGACTATCACGGTTATTGCAGGCAGAACGTTTACCTGGATCATGTTACACGCCGCGCCCAGCAACGCTGGCCCGGCTGGCAGGCAACACACATAACCCTGCCCCGCGATGTTTTGACCAGCGAAGAAAAATCGCGCGAGATGGATGGTTTATGGCTTCGCGGCCCGCAACAGTTCCTGCATGATGCCCTGCCACGCGCCAGCGCCTTTTTAACCCGGTTTGATCCGCCACCGGCTTAAACGCAGTAATTGCCGCCCCAAAAGCAGGAGCCACACATGAACAGCCCCGAAAACCAGCCACCACAAACCACCATCCGGGCCGTTTATATGCGGGGCGGCACCAGCCGCGGGCTGTTTTTCCATACCCGCGACCTGCCCCCTGCTGGCGATGCACGCGACCGCATGATTTTGGCCGCCATGGGCAGCCCCGACCCGAACAAACGCCAGCTTGACGGCATGGGCGGCGGTATTTCATCGCTATCAAAAATCGCCATCATTGGCCGGTCCAGCCACCCGGATGCCGATATTGATTACACGTTCGGCCAGGTCGCCGTTGATACCGCGACCATCAGCTATAAGGGCAATTGCGGGAATATTTCATCGGCTGTCGGGCCATTTGCCGTGGATGAAGGGCTGATAAAACCCAAGGATGCCTGCCAGGCGCAAGTCCGTATTCACAACACCAATACCGGCAAAATCATTGTTGCGCGCTTTGGCCTTGTGAATGGCAAGGCCGCAATTGCCGGGGATTTCGCCCTGGACGGAGTTGCCGGTACAAGTGCGCCAATTGCGCTGGATTTTCTAAATCCCGGTGGGTCATCAACCGGCAAAATTCTACCGACCGGCAACAGCCAGGACATGCTGGAAACCGAAGGGTTTGGTAGCCTTGCCGCATCGCTTGTTGATGTCAGCAACCCGATTGCGTGCATTCGTGCTGGCGATATCGGCCTGCGCGGCGATGAAACGCCCGATGCCCTGACCAATAAAGCAGACCTATTGGATCGCATTGAAACCATCCGCATTGCAGCCGCGGTTAAAATGGGGCTTTGCAGCACGAAGGAAGCCAAAACAACATTACGCAACCTGCCGCAAATCGCCATTGTTTCCGCCCCGCACAAGGACGAACACGGGGATGCAAACCAGCCAGCAGCGCATATCACTGTAAGGATGATTTCAGCCGGACAGGCCCATCTGGCAACACCTTTAACAGGGGGCATGTGCCTGGCCGCGACCATGCGCATTGCGGGCAGCATCGCCAACGAAACAGCCATACTGCCCCAGGACCCGCAACAGCCCCTTAATATCGCCCATCCATCGGGCATCTTAACCGTCGATGCCACCCTGATTGACGGATCGGAGCTGCAAATTCCATCCGTGACGGTTTATCGATCGGCCCGGCGTTTGATGCAGGGCGAAGTTTTGGTGCCCAACCACCGCCTTTAAATTGGGCTGCAATTACCACGCAGACGTTAGCAGCCAGAAGTAATCAGCCCGCCCGCAAGGCAAATGCCGGGCGGGCACAAACACCTAATCTTAGTCAGCCAGGGCGCGGGCAATCACCATGCGCTGAATATCCGACGTGCCCTCGTAAATCTGGCAAACACGGACATCGCGGTAAATGCGTTCAACCGGGAAATCCTTCAGATAGCCATAACCGCCATGGATTTGAATGGCCTTGGAGCATACTTCCTCGGCCATTTCGGAGGCAAACAGCTTTGCCATGCAGGCTTCGGTCAGGCACGGCTTACCATCATCACGCAGGGCGGCGGCGCGATGAACCAGCAGGCGCGCGGCATCAATTTTTGTGGCCATGTCCGCCAGGCGAAACGCCACTGCCTGATGATCGATAATCTTTTTGCCAAAGGTTTCGCGTTCATTGGCGTAATCGCGGGCAGCATCAAAGGCGGCACGCGCCATACCCACCGATTGCGCGGCAATGCCGATGCGCCCGCCTTCAAGATTGGCCAGGGCAATTTTATAGCCCTGCCCTTCGGCACCCAGCATGTTTTCCGCCGGAACGCGACAATCAACAAAGGTGATCTGGCAGGTATCCGATGCGTTTTGGCCCAGCTTTTCTTCTGTCCGGGAAACGACATAGCCGGGTGTATCGGTCGGCACGATAAAGGCCGAAATGCCGCGCTTGCCTGCTGATGGATCGGTCAGGGCAAAAACAATGGCAATATCGCCTTCGCGGCCCGATGTGATGAATTGCTTTGCCCCATTCAAAACCCAGTCACTACCATCGCGCACCGCACGGGTTTTAAGCGAACTGGCATCGGACCCGGCCTGTGGTTCGGTCAGGCAGAAGACACCAATTTTTTCCCCCTGCGCCATGGGCAGCAGAAATTCCTGCTTTTGTGCCTCCGTCCCGAATTTCAGGATCGGCATGCAGCCAACAGAATTATGAACCGACATGATGGTGGATGTTGCACCGTCGCCTGCGGCAATTTCCTCTAGCGCCAGGGCATAGGCAACATGGTCCATGCCTGCCCCGCCATATTCTTCGGGCACCAGCATACCCAAAAAGCCAAGCTCGCCCAGCCCGGCAATGGCTTCAGCCGGGAAAGTATGATGGATATCCCATTTGGCAGCGTGGGGTTTGAGCTCATTTTCGGCGAACTCGCGCGCGGTATCGCGCACCATGATCTGATGTTCTTCCAACCGCATGGCGGTCATCCTCCCCATTGGGCGACATTACCAGCCATGCGATTGGAACAGGTTCTTAACCGCTAAGATCAAATGATCAGGCCGGGCTTATTCTTCGCCCTGAACAAATTCGTCCCGCTCGGCATCAAAGCGCCACAGGACACCTTCTTTCATGCCGTACCACCAACCATGCAGGTTCAGGTCACCGGCTTCCACCCGTTCCCGAATGAACGGAAACGACATAAGGTTTTGCAGCGAATTACGGATCGAATGGCGCGATACCTTGTCGACATCCGGCCCGTGTACAAGGCAGCATTTCGCCATGCTGACCCATTCACCGATAAAGTCACGGTCGGGCACCTTGCCGGCTTCGCCATGTTCGACCAGCGCCTGCATACCGCCACATGCCGAATGGCCAAGAATAACGATATCCTTGACCTTGAGATCACGCACGGCGAACTCGATGGCAGAAGACGTACCGTGATAATTTTCGTCAGGCTCGTAAGGTGGCACAAGGTTGGCCACGTTACGGATGACAAACATTTCACCGGGTTCGGCATTGGTCAGAATGGCCGGGTCGACACGGGAATCCGAACACGCAATCAGCAGCACTTCCGGCTTCTGGCCCATATTGACCAGATCTTCAACGCGCTCCGGACGCTGTTCGTAATACATCGCCTTGAAGCTTTTGAAACCCGCCAGCATCCGCTCGACAGTGCTTTTTGCCATCGTGTCAATTCCCTGTGTTGAATTACTCTCTCGGACCACAAAATAGGAGCAATTCACCAGCTTGGGTAGCCCTCAAAAGACAGTTTTTAGAATTGTTCAAATGTAACTAGATCAACTCTACTGCCATTGCGGTTGCTTCGCCCCCGCCAATGCACAACGAGGCAACACCCTTGCGCCCGCCACGTGCCTGCAACGCATGGATCAGCGTCACCAGCAACCGCGCACCGGTGGCACCAATCGGATGGCCCAGTGCACAGGCACCACCATTGACATTGACCTTGGCGTGATCAAGCTCCAGATCGCGCATTGCAGCCATTGCAACAACAGCAAAGGCCTCGTTGATTTCCCACAAGTCCACATCATCAACCGACCAGCCGGTTTTCGCCAGAACCTTGCGGATGGCATCGATCGGCGCAGTCGTGAACCAGCAGGGTTCCTGCGCATGCGTGGCATGGGCCAGCACGCGTGCCAGCGGCTTCAGCCCCCGTTTTTGTGCTTCGCTTTCACGCATCATGACAAGGGCCGCCGCCCCATCCGAGATCGAGGCCGAATGCGCCGCCGTCACCGTGCCATCCTTGCGAAATGCCGGGCGCAGACCCGGGATTTTTTCCGGATTAACCTTGGGGGGCTGTTCATCGGTTTTAATCACCACATCACCCTTGCGGGTTGAAACCGTAACCGGCGTAATTTCGGCATCAAACCGGCCCGATTTAATGGCTTCCTGCGCGCGCGTCAGCGATGCAATGGCATAATCATCCTGCGCTTCGCGGGTGAAACCATATTTATCGGCCGTACTTTCGGCAAAGGTGCCCATGGAACGGCCTTTTTCATAGGCATCTTCCAGGCCATCCAGCGCCATATGGTCATAAACCTGCGAATGGCCGTATTTGTTACCACCGCGCATATTGGGCAGCAGGAAGGGGGCGTTGGTCATGCTTTCCATACCCCCCACAACCATTGCCGTGGCACTACCGGCCAGCAACAGATCATGGGCCAGCATGGCAGCCTTCATGCCCGAACCACACATTTTGTTAATGGTGGTGGCACCTGCCGCACGGGGAATACCGGCCTGCCAGGCTGCCTGGCGCGCCGGGGCCTGCCCCTGGCCAGCGGGCAGCACATTACCCATGATCACTTCGTCAATATCATCGGCCGATACGTTGCCGCGTTCCAGCGCAGCCTTAATGGCAATGCCGCCCAGTTCAGATGCACTAAGGCTGGCAAAATCGCCCAGCAGGCCGCCCATTGGCGTACGGGCACAGGAAACAATCACGATGGAATCAGCAGTCATCACTTAGCCCCTTTATCCGGGAAAATTTTGCAATATACGGATCAAAACTGGCAATTATGCCGTTTCACCAAAAAGTTCACGACCAATCAGCATGCGGCGAATTTCGCTGGTGCCCGCGCCGATTTCATAAAGCTTGGCATCACGCAGCAGGCGGCCGGTGGGATATTCGTTGATATAGCCATTGCCCCCCAGGGTCTGGATAGCTTCCAGTGCCATCCATGTCGCCTTTTCAGCCGCATACAGAATAACGCCAGCCGCATCCTTGCGTGATGTTTCGCCACGGTCACAGGCCTTTGCAACCTCGTACACATAGGCGCGACAGGCATTCATCGTGGTGTACATATCGGCGATTTTGCCCTGCATAAGCTGGAATTCACCAATCGCCTGACCGAATTGTTTGCGTTCATGGATATAGGGCACAACCACATCCATGCAGGCCCGCATGATGCCGGTGGGGCCAGCGGCCAAAACGGCACGTTCGTAATCAAGGCCGCTCATCAACACGCGAACGCCGCCATTAAGGTTACCCAGAATGTTTTCTTCCGGCACTTCGCAATCCTGAAACACCAACTCGCAGGTGTTTGACCCGCGCATCCCCAGCTTGTCGAGCTTTTGCGCGGTTGAAAAACCCTTGAAACCCTTTTCAATGATAAAGGCCGTAATGCCCTTCGGCCCGGCAGAAGCATCGGTTTTGGCATAAACCACCAGGGTATCGGCATCCGGCCCATTGGTGATCCACATTTTATTGCCATTCAGGATGTAACGATCACCCTTCTTTTCCGCGCGCAGTTTCATGGAAACCACATCAGAACCGGCACCAGGCTCGCTCATGGCAAGCGCACCGATATTTTCACCGCTGAGCAATTTGGGCAGATAACGGGCCTTTTGTTCGGCATTGGCATTACGGCGGATCTGGTTGACACACAGGTTGGAATGCGCCCCATAAGACAGCGCGACCGAGGCCGAAGCCCGGCTGATTTCTTCCATCGCCACAACATGTTCGAGGTAACCAAGGCCAGTGCCGCCATCTTCCTCCGGCACAGTTACACCCAACAAACCAAGATCGCCAAATTTACGCCAAAGATCATTGGGGAATTCGTTTTTCGCATCAATCTCGGCAGCGCGCGGCGCAATTTCGGCCTCAGCAAAGGCCGATACGGTTTCGCGAATGGCTTCGGCGGTCTCGCCAAGATCAAATTTCAAACCGGGAAAATCAACAAATGCCATGGGAATATTCCTGCCCTTGATCGACTGTTATCATTGAAAAGCGGGCCATTGCCACGCCCTGTCCGTATCTGGCTGCCTGCCAGTTTATCTATGCTGCACCAGCCAGTAATTCTGGCGGCAAACGCATGACCTTCAGGGTTTGAAGGGCCGTTGTGCACAGCACATCCCTGCCCTCGCCCTGGCCGTAAACATCAATCCTTGTCACGATAATGGATCGCCCGCGCGATACCACTTCGCCAATGGCCCGCAATTGCGCGCCCAGCCCCGGTGCGACGATATTAAGCTTATATTCCACCGTCAGCATGCCCTGATCGGCAGCAATCAGGCTCCAACCGGCAAAGCCACCGGCAATATCGGCCAGACCGGCAATCGCACCCCCATGGAAATAGCCATTATGCTGCACCAGATCATCGCGCGCAGGCATCACTAATTCCACCCGGCCGGGGCTTACCTTATCTACCCGCGCTCCAAGCGACAGATTATAGGGCTGCTGGGCAAAACGGCGACGTACTTCGGCATCATAATCGGGATTAAGCGGTTCAAACGCGGTCATGACGAAGCAGCCTTCCGGGTTTTCCAAAACAGAATCCCAGTTGTAGTTAACGTTTACGTTAACGTCAAATTAAATCCGCACAGGATTACCGAATTAATAACCGGGCGCGCAAAACGCCTTCAACACCCGGTACCACCAAGCGCCCAAAACCCAAACTCACCGCAAAAAGCAGCACGAACCAGAAGGAAACTAGCAGAGAAGACAGCCTGATAATTTCTACTGTTTGCTTTTACCACGCCCCGCCACACAAAAGAAAAGCGGGAAGCAACCAAAAGGTCACTTCCCGCCAAATCCTGGATCTTGCGAAACGCCAAATCCTAAATCGAATTAGGTACGATAGCCCAACAAATCCGGCAGCCAGGTAACAAGGCCGGGGAAAATGATCACCAGGGTCATGGCGATTGCCATTGAAAGGACAAGCCACAGGCTCCAGCTGACCGATTTTTCAAGCGGGATACCGGCAATACGGGTGGTAACCATCAGGTTGACGGCAACGGGCGGGGTGAACTGGCCAATGGCGATATTCATCGCCATGACAACACCAAACCAGACCGTGCTCCAGCCGAATTCCTGCATGATTGGCATCAGGATGGGCAGCATGATCAGATAGATCGACACGCCATCAAGCACCATACCAGCCAGAAGCAGCACCACCATGATCAGGGCCAGAACAACATGTTCGTTGCCCGACAGCCCCAATATGGCCTTTGCCGCCATATCGAACGTGCCCAATGTCATACCCGCCCAGGCAAAGATGCCCGCCAGCGTAATGATCAGCATGATCACGCCCGAGGTCACGGCAGAATCGACAAACAATTGATAAAGGTCGCGCAGATGAATGGTGCGATAGACAAACATGCCAATCAGCAATCCATAGGCGACGGCAACCACGGCGGCCTCGGTCGGGGTGAACAGACCGGAACGCAAACCACCCAGAATAATAACCGGCGCCAGCAGGCCGGGCAGCGCATGTATGAAAGCAGGCAACAGCGCCGACTGGCTGCGGGTTTCCAGTGCGCCAAAATCATGTTTGCGCGAAAGCAACAGCACAGGGATGATAATGGCAAGCCCCGCGAGAATACCGGGGATGATGCCACCAGCAAACAGCGCACGCAGGTCGGTGCCCGGCACGATAATGGAATAAATGATCAGCGCGACGGACGGCGGAATAAGAATGGCGGTCGAGGCCCCGGCAGCAATGACACTGGCGGAAAATTCACGTGGATAACCGGCCCGCATCATCGACGGGATCATGACCATGGCAACGGCAGCAGCATCGGCCGGACCGGAACCGGACATACCGCCCATCATCATGCAAACCAGCACCGCCACAACAGCAAGGCCCCCACGCCGTGGCCCAACCAGGGCACCGGCAAATTCAACCAGCCCCCTGGCAACGCCGGATCGCTCGAAGATCATACCGGTCAGGATAAACAGGGGAATGGCGATCAGCGGGTATTTGGCAATGCCATTATAGGTATTGGTGCCCACCGTTGCCAAAGCATAGACATCAAGCCCGAGATAAATGCCAACCACACCGGCAAAACCAAGGGCCACCGCAATGGGGGCGCCCATAAACAGCAAAACGGCAAATGAAACCAGCAACGCAAGACTTGGTGTCATTTTGCGCCTCCATCCTGGCTGTTATTGCCATGGTCGGAAGCCGTTTCCGCATCGGCAGCGCGACGTGCGCGCGCCAGACGCCAGGCATGTTCGATCACACGAAACAGAATGACGAGCGAAAGCAGCGGCAGCCAGATGGAATAGATCCAGCTGGGATAACCCAGCCCGGCCGAGATTTCGCCATACTGGTATTCATCAAACGTGAAGGTCGCGCCGTAATACATGATCATGGCAAACAGCATGGTGGTGATTGCCAGAATCAACAGCTCAACCACGATGCGCAGCGGACGCGGAAAACGTTCGAGGAAAAAAGTAATCCGGATATGTTCATTGCGCGCAAAGGCAATGGAAGCCCCGACAAGTGTCATCACCACCAGCAGAAACACCGAAAATTCTTCGGTGAAGGCAAATGAAACATCGGTCAGATACCGCACAACCACATTGGCAAGGCTGATCAGGCAGATAAGCCCCATCGCCACGGCGGCAATGGCTTCTTCAATTTTAAGCCAGGGGCCGCGGGCTTTTTCCTTACCCGGTTCGGATGAGGGGGAACCATGCGGTTCGGCATCAAATTCAATAGGGATTCCGTCACGATCCGACACGGTCGGGACCTTTCAAACGTAGCGCAATAAACAGGCGGGGAAATAAGGATGGAAAGAGAAACCGGCCCCCACAATACCAATCAGATACTGTGAGGGCCGAAAAATCGGAGAGCTGAAGCTGCCTGACCTTAACGGTTGGCGATGGACTTTTCAGCCATATCAACCAGATCGGCGCCGATGCGGTCTTTCCACTTGTTGTAAACATCGCGGGTCGCATCAACAAACTTCTGACGCTGTTCTTCGGTCAGGGTGGTGATCTTTGCGCCACGCGCTTCAAGTGCCTTGATCAGCGACTGGTCATTGTCGGTCATGCCTTTGCGGGCCAGATCAATGCCATAGGCACCGGCATCATCCGCGGCCTTTTTGACAATGGCCTTGTCTTCATCGCTAAAGGAATTCCAGACGCGATTATTGACAGCAAAAATCAGCGGGTCGGCAACATAATGCCACAGCGTGATATAGGTCTGACCGGCTGTTTCCATCTGGGCAACATCATAAACGGTCAGCGGGTTTTCCTGGCCATCAACAGCACCGGTGGTCAGTGCCGGTTTGGCGTCAGCCCAGCTCATTTGCGTCGGGTTGGCACCAAGGGCAGTGAAAATGTCGTTATAAAGCGGCGAGCCAACAACGCGCATTTTCAAACCATCCAGGTCGGCTGGCGAGGTAATCGGATGTTTGGAGTTGGTGACTTCGCGGAAACCGTTTTCCGCCCAACCAATCGGCTCGATGCCCTGCTTGCGGATGGCATCAAAAATCTTTTCGCCAACCGGACCCTGGGTCAGCGCATCCATCGAGGCAAAATCAGGCATCAGGAACGGCAGCGAGAACAGGTTGAGTTCTTTAACCTGCGGCGACCAGTTGATGGTCGAGCCAACGGCCATATCGATAATGCCCTGGCGCATGGCGGTGAATTCTTTGGTCTGATCACCGGCAACAAGCTGCGCATTCGGATAGACCTTCAGATTGATGCGGCCATCGGTGCGTTCAGATACCAGGGCCGCCCATTTTTCAGCAGCTTCACCCCAGGGGAACGGTTTGCCCAGAACGGTCGAGACCTTGTATTCGCTTTTGTAATCAGCGGCATGCGCGGTCGCAGTCAGGGCCATTGCCGCGCCAAGAACCAGCGCCGGCAGGCTTTTCAAAAATTTCATAATGTTCGTTCCTCCCAGAACGCGTTTATTTTAGGCAACTTAATTTTGTTAATGGCCGTAGTTAATATGGAATCTGTCGCGAAAACAACTCCAAAGGCATAATTTTGCCCCATTCCTGCAAGGAAAACGGGCTGTGCAACGGGCCAATACGTATTACCCCGCACATAATTCGCGCATAAATCTACCTTGCCCGATCCTGCAAAGCGGGTTGCCCCCCGCATCAAAGAAAGGACCGGCCAAACGTCACGCCAATAGCAGAGCTTTCGCCAGAGGGAATGGCGATAAAACACCCAACAGGCAATGATCCACGCCAAACAAAAAGGGCAGCCTCAAAGACTGCCCAACGGTGTGGTTTGATGATGACAGGCATTGCCGGACTAGTTCACCAACTGGCCCCACTGCTCAAGATTGCTGGCGAGAAGGCGTTTCATCAGGCCGTCATCAACCAGTTTGCGAATGGCCGAAGACAGGCGCACGCGCATATTTTCGGTATTGCAGGGCGAATTACGCGACATGGTCACAAACAGGTCCTCGGCGCTGATATCAACCGGGTTGGCAACAATGTTCGCCAGATTGTTCTTGGCAATGAATGCTGCGGCAGGAAAATCCTCATAGACCAGATAATCCGCACGGCCCAGTTCAACCAGACGCAGGCTTTGCGCCAGGGTCGGGCTTTCGCGCAGGGTCAGGTTTTCGCGTGCGAAATTATCAAATTCCGGGCCGAAACTGTTATTGATAACAGTCACACCTTCCAGACCGATCAGTTCATCCCAACTGGAAATCTGGCGCGGAAAATTATCGAGCGTCCAGATCCGTGTGCGCGTCCCCTGAAAGGCGGGTTTCAGATAATCCATATAAAGGGTGCGCTTGGGCGTGAAAAAAGCACCGGCAATAACGTCGATATTGCCACGGCGCATTTCTTCCTGCACCCGGCCCCACGGCCCGTCATTGACCACGGAAATTTCCACACCGATTTCCTTGCCAACCGCGCGGATAAATTCGGCATTGGCACCAATCAGCTCGGCCGGGTTATCGGGGTTGGGCCACAGATAGGGGGGATAATCCGGGTTGCCGGAAACAAGCAGCCTTTTGCAGGCGTCGTCATCGGCGCGGGCGGGGCTGTATGTCAGGGCGATAGCCAGTAAAAAACATGCCACCCATCCCGCGATCCGGGATGCGCGCTGATTGACGACCATCAAATAAAGGCTAGAGACCATATTCGATCCCCCGCTCCTATAAAATGCCAGGCTGTTTTACAAAAGATACCAATGGACAGAAAAATCATCCTGCCATTGGGATCGCATTTTCCTATCGCCAGCAACAATGCCCAGTCTGACTGTCTCTGACTTTAACACAAATCAAATTCTGCCCAAATACGATATTTGTTGAACATATTTTCCCCGAGAGTCGAGGCAAGGACACCATCAACAAATCCTAATATTCGACAGAATTTATATATAAATCATCGCCCGCAAATAGAACTGCAGGACAGTATTCATGAAGCAGGCGTTTTCGGAACAAAAATTTAAAACAAAATGGAAACCCATTTCATTTAATCAAGAATAACCAACGGGAAATTCAAAAAACAGCATAATGAAATATGCCAATTGCACCGCAACATAACGATACAGAAATTACCAATTATTACGCGAATAGTTGAACAAACAGATAAACATCATAAATCGTTATGAACTGCCGTTTTCAATATTCAATATTGCAATTGGAAATTGAAATGAAACGGGCGGCAAGCCCAAAAGCCTGCCGCCCGTTTTAAAATCCAGATGCGGTCAAACCGCCTGAAACAATTATGCCGAACGGCGTTTCAGGCCCTGCTGACCGGAACGACCACCCTGATTGCGGGAACGCTCGCCAAAATCGCGTTTACCACGGCCTTCGCCGCCTTCGCGGAATTTGAAGCCTTCGGTACGACCGGCATCACGCGGCTTGCCAGCAAAGCGGCGTTCACCACGTTCTTCACGCGGACCACGATCACCACCGCGGTCATTCCGATCATTGCGGTCATTGCGTGAACGGAACTGCGCCGGACGATCACCGCGCTCAGCGCGATCACCACGGTCATTGCGATCGCCACGGTTCGGGCGGTCACCACGCGGTGCCGATGCCCCGTCGCGGTCATCACGGTTAAAACGTTCGCGATTCGGACGGGCCGAAAAACCACCGCGTTCTTCACCGTCAAAGCGCGGCTTGCGGGCTGCAAATTCAGCGCGGTCACCACGATCGCCACGATCCGAACGATCACCACGGTCATTGGCTGCAAAGGCATCATCACGGCGTGCAAAACGACGACCGGCATCACCTTCGTTACGGCCACCAAAGCCGCCACCACTACCGCCACGGCCACCGCCGAAACCACCACGACCGCGACCTTCACCACGGCCACCGGCAAAACCGCCGCGACCACGGCCACCACGACCACCATTACGGTCATCACGGCCACCGGCACCAGCACCACGACGTGCGGCAGGCGGCGAAACGTGGAATTCATGATCTTCGTCAATATCAACATCCTGGCGGATGGTGCGTTCGATATTGCGCAGATGACGGACATCACGCGGTTCGCAGAAGGAAATCGCAATCCCGTCTGCGCCACCACGGCCGGTACGGCCGATACGGTGGACATAGTTTTCCGGGTCGGTCGGCAGGTCGTAGTTCACGACGTGCGAAATGCCCGGAACGTCAATACCACGTGCAGCAACGTCAGTTGCAACCAGAACCGGGAAACGGCCATCGCGGAAATTGCGCAGGATCTTCTGGCGAATGCGCTGCTGTTTGTCACCATGGATGGCATCAGACTGCACACCGGCATCCTGAAGCTGGAAAGCCAGTTCGTCGGCATCCAGTTTGGTTTTGGTGAAAACCAGAACGCGGTCGCTGCCTTCGCGCTGCAGAAGCTGCAACAGAAGGGCAGTTTTGTTCTGACGGGTCACAAACATGCCACGCTGGGTCACACGTTCGGTCACGCTGGCCTGCGGTGCGGTCTGAACCTTTACCGGGTCTTTGAGCAGACGGTCGGTCAAGTGGCGAACAGCATCGGGCATGGTCGCCGAGAACATCACGGTCTGATGTTTGTATGGCAGCAATTCAGCAACCGTCAGTACGTCTTCGGAGAAGCCCATATCGAGCATACGGTCAGCTTCATCAAGGACGAAGACTTCAACATCGTCAAAACGGACGGTGTTACGTGCCATATGGTCAAGCAGACGGCCCGGGGTTGCGACAAGAATATCACAGCCACGGCGCAGTTCCTGGATCTGCGGGCCCATCGGCGCGCCACCAAAAACAACCGAAGAAAACAGGCGGATGCCTTTTTTGAAATCACGCAGGCACTGGCCGATCTGGTTGGCCAGTTCGCGGGTCGGCGCAAGGATAAGAGCGCGCGGCTGACCCGGTGCAGGGCGTTTGGGGTTTTCAGCAAGACGCTGAAGCAACGGCAGGCAGAAAGCAGCCGTTTTGCCACCACCCGTATGGGAAATGCCCATCAGGTCCTTGCCTTCAAGCAGCGCCGGAATAGAGGCAGCCTGAATGTCGGTCGGAGTGGTAAAACCGGAAGCTTCGACGTTGCGCAGCAGAGGCTCGATCAGATTGAGCCCTTCAAAATTCGTCATAAAGGGTAAAGTCCTTCAAATCACCGATGGCGCCATGTTCGCGCCTGAAAATAAAAGCCTGCCCGAACGCAAGCTTTCCGGTGCCCGGCGATATCCCGCGGCCACGGATCCTGCATGAGTAGGCAATGATGAGGCCATGACGTCATCACGTCACGCCCGCCCTCGCCTATTTACACAGTTCCTGACAGCACTATCTGCCCTACAAGCGAAGGAATGCCCGGTTGATACAGACTGCGCGGCACATTGTCAAATTATCTGCACGCCGGGCAGCCATGCGACAAAAGCGCGCGAACAACCATTCGATGAAATATATTGAAAGCTCTTCCCGTTTTGAATCATTCTTGTTTGACCATTTCATTTGCAGGGGGCAAATGCCATGCGTTTTCGTGTCATGACTGGTATCTTCGCGATACCGGCAATATGTCTGATTACACTTATTGCCATTGTTACAACCGTAGCCTTCAGCTACCAGAATTCCATCCGCAGCGAAAAATACAATGAAATCAGTCACCTTACCGAAGGTGCGGTGAAGATCATTGACCAGTATGTCGCCAAAGTAAAAAGCGGCAAAATGGACGAAGCCGCCGCCAAGGCCGAAGTTTTGGCCCTGCTGCGTGAATACCGGTTTGCGTCGGACAATTACGTTTATATCTCGGACTTCAACCATTGCATGGTGCTTGATCCGCTAAGCCCGGAAGACGAAGGCAAATGCAAACCCGACAGTGCCGTTCGTAAAATGATTGTAAGCACCGCCAAATCCGGTGGTGGCGTTATTACCTATGACACCAAAAAGCCCGGCGAAGGCGACCGTCTGATTGAAAAGGCCGCCTATGTCCGCCCGGTGCCACAATGGAACTGGGCATTGGGCACAGGTGTCTATATGGACGATGTTGCACGCGAATTTCAGTCCGTGCTGTGGCAGCTGGGCCTGATTTCAGCCATTGCGATTATCATTGCCGGCACCCTTTCCTGGATCGTCAGCAAGCAGATCGGCCATGGTATTGTGTCGCTGAACCGCAATATTCGCACCATTGCAGCGGGCAACTACGATGCCGAGGTCGAAACCGAGTCGCGGTTTGTTGAAATTGCCGACATGGCCGCTGGCGTGCAATCCCTTCGCGATACATCGGCATCCGCCAAAAAACTGGAAGCAGATGCGCTAAAACAGAAACAGCGCGCCGAAGACGAACGCCGCAGCCATATTCGCGACATCGCCCACAAACTGGAAAAAGAAGTCGGCTCGATTGCCCATGCCGTGGATAATTCGGCGGGCCGTTCGCTTGATCTGTCAGAAAATATGGCGCGCAATGCCAAGGGCATCCTTGATCACAGCCGCGAAGTTGCCAACACCGCCGGTGATGTTTCCTCGAATGTGGATGCCGTTGCTGCCGCCACCGAAGAACTGTCATCCTCGATCCAGGAAATCAGCAGCCAGATCGACCAGATGGCGCAAACCGTGATCCAGGCAACCGATGAAAGCAACAATGCCCGTGACGATGTTGGCGGCCTGTCGCAATCGGTTGATAAGATTCAGGAAATCGTCAACCTGATCAATGATATTGCCGGTCAGACCAACCTTTTGGCACTGAATGCCACCATCGAGGCCGCCCGTGCCGGTGATGCAGGCAAAGGCTTTGCCGTTGTCGCAAGCGAGGTGAAAAACCTTGCCACCCAAACCGCACGCGCCACCGATGAAATTGCCAATCAGATCAATTCGGTGGTTGATGGCACCAATCGCGCGGTCAATGGCATCAGCCGGGTTTCCGACACCATCAGCGTGCTGCGTGAAGTATCAACAACCATTGCCAGCGCCATCGAAGAACAGGGTGCCGCCACCCGCGAGATCGCCGGCAACGCCCATCGCAGCGCCAGTGGCGTTAAGCAGATTTCCGATACATCGGGCAAAACCATGAAGGACGCCCAGGGCACCACGGGGGACGCCGAACAGATCAAGGGTGCAGCCCACGAACTGTCACAGCGTTCTGCCGAACTGACCAAGATCATTGGCCGTTTTGCCCGCGACCTGGGCAACCAGGCCGACGCATAAGGCAACAGGTTACACAACAGCCAACTCGCCAGCCGGGGAAATTTCGGCCCCGGCAGTTGGTTGCGCAGTAAAGGCGAATGCCCCCTTGCGCCTTTATCGCCTTGATCGAACAAATCAAAAAACGGGCCGCCGGAACAATCCTGGCGGCCCGTTTTGCATTTCAGGTCATGCGGCGACGAATTATTCGGCCGGCAGCACGTTTTCACGCCGGAACGGATGGGCCGGATAAACACCCAGGATCAGCACTTCATGCGAGAAGAACTGCAATTCTTCCAGCGCATGGCGCAGGCCAAGCTGGTCCGGGTGGGCTTCGACCTCGGCAAAAAACTGGGTCGCGGTGAAATGGCCTTCGACCATATAGCTTTCAAGCTTGGTCATATTGATGCCGTTGGTGGCAAAACCACCAAGCGCCTTGTAAAGGGCGGCAGCGACGTTACGCACACGAAAAACAAAACTGGTTACAACCGGGCTGCCATCATTGGGCGCGGTTTTGGCTTCGCGGGACAGAATAATAAAACGTGTGGTGTTGTGCGCGGCGTCCTCAACCTCGGTGCGCAAAACGTCCAGCCCGTAAATCTCAGCCGCCAGCACCGGGGCAATGGCGGCAATGCCCTTGTCCCCCAGATCGGCAACTTCCTTGGCACAGCCTGCCGTATCGGACCCGACAATGGCAGGAACCCCCAGTTCCTTGCGAATCTTGCGGCATTGACCCAGGGCATGAACGTGGCTGCGAATTTCGCGAATATCGGAAATCTGCGTGCCCTTAACGCCTAACAGGGCATGATTGATGCGCAGGAAGGTTTCACCAATGATATGAACGCCCGAATCGGGCAACAGATGGTGCACATCGGCCACGCGCCCGGCCAGGGTATTGTCGATGGGAATAACCGCCAGATCGACTTCGCCATCGCGCAGGGCCCCAAATGCGCCTTCAAAGGTCCGGCAGGGTACTGTTACCGCGCCGGGAAAAGCACGCCGCGCCGCCTGATCGGAATAGGCACCGTGCATCCCCTGAAAAGCAATCCGCATTTGGTTGGTCATCAACTTAATCCTGTCAAAACCGGGCCAATGGCCCCTTATCGATCCCGTTATGCCCGTATGGGCGTTCCCCGCCGGATTTGGCGGGATTTCGGTTATAGCGGCAATTTTAACGCAAGCGGAATACCCAATCACCGCGCCCCAGCAAAGTTAAGCCGGATTTTACGCCAAACCGAATGGTTACGATGGCAACAAAGCCCGCCAAAAAGCAAGGCCCGGTCGCAAAACCGGGCCCTGAACAGTCAGACATATATTAATTGGTGCAAAACGCGCTTCCCGCCAGCATGGCAGCAAACCAGCCCGTAATGATTGCTTAGGCCCGTGCCGCAAGGATTTCGCGCGCACGTTCCAAATCTTCGGCGGTATCAACACCTAACGGCACACCATCCACCAGCGCCACGGCAATCACCATGCCGTTTTCAAGGGCGCGCAACTGTTCCAGTTTTTCGCGGGTTTCAAGCTCTGCCGGGGGCAGGCTGACAAAACGGTCAAGCGCGGCCCGGCGATAGGTATAAAGCCCGATATGATGATAAAGCGGGCCATCACCATAAGGTGCTGTTGCGCGGGTGAAATAAAGGGCGCGGGCAACACGCAGACTGCCAAACGCCGCAACCGCCTTGACAACATTGGGGTTATTGCGTTCTTCCTCGCGCCGGATGACGGCTGCAAGGGTTGCAATATCGACGGCCGGGTCAGAAAGCGGATTGAAAACAGCACGGATATCGGCGGCATCAATGGTCGGAAGGTCGCCCTGCACATTAACCACGGCATCGTGTTTTTTATGCGGATCAAAACTTGCCAGCGCCTGATGCACCCGGTCCGAGCCCGAAGGCAGGTCAGGGTCGGTCAGAACGGCAATACCACCGGCCTTTTCCACTGCACTGGCAATTTCCGGTTCCGCACAGGCCACAATAACCGGCCCGATTTCAGCCTCGACCGCGCGCCGCCACACATGCACGATCATGGGTTCGCCATGAATATCGGCAAGCGGTTTATTGGGCAAACGGGTGGATGCCATGCGGGCCGGAATAACAACAACGGGATTGCGAGGCGCGGACATAGATGGGGGATCTCCGATCCGGAAATAAGGGGGCGCCCGGTTTAGAATGATTCAACGCAGACGCGATGCAAACTTGCCGGGAAGAATTTGAAACGACGCGACAATAACCGGTTTCAGGAAAATGGCAAACGCCGGAATCCGATGTTAACCGCCATTTTTCGGCAAGTTTTCGCGTAACGATTAAGAAAGGTTGATGAAAAACTATGAAACGTATAGTTTCCGTTCAAGCAGTCTGGCCTGTTGTCGCATGCGTATTTGTGTGGGGGCGTCAGGGACGCATGGGTCAGCCGCGTCACAAGAATAAAACCTGAGAGTTATATTGGCTGTTACGGGATCCCGTCATGAAAACGATGGAAATCAACAAGATCGTCGCCGGAATAATTGTTGCCGTACTTTTGGTTGTGGTCATTGGCAAAATTGGTAGTGCCCTTGTTCACCCCAAAGAACTGGAAGAACCGGTCTATCCGTTTTCGGATGACCTGATGGCTGCTGCAGATGCACCCGCAGCCGCACCGGAAGAACCTGCCGGGCCCGAGCCGATCCTGGCGATGCTGGCCGATGCGGATATTGCCGCAGGCGAAAAGGTTTTCAAAAAGTGCGGTTCCTGCCACGACAATACCAATGGCGGCCCGAATAAAGTTGGCCCGAACCTTTATGGTATCGTAGGCAATGTTGTCGCCCACAAGGATGACTTCAGCTATTCCGACGCAGTTGCCAACCATGGTGGCAACTGGGGTTACACCGAACTGAACCATTTCCTGTATTCGCCGAAGGATTACATCCCGGGTACGAAAATGTCGTTTGGTGGTCTGAAAAAGGCATCGGACCGCGCCAACGTTATCGCGTTCCTTAACAGCATGTCCGATAACCCGCTTCCGGCACCGACCGCTGATGAAATTGCCGCCGAAGAAGGTGGTGATGCCGCCAGCGCGGAAACCGGCGAAGCCCCGGCTGAAGAAGCAGCCCCGGCAGAAGGTGCCGCTGAAACCAACGACAATGCCGCAGGTGATGCAGCAATGCCGGCCGAAGGTGGCGCACAGGAAGGTGATGCCGCCAACGACAATGAAGCACCTGCCACCGAAGAAGCACCGGCAGCCGCCCAGTAAACAGGCAGCGCCAGTGGTGAAAAAATTTTGCAGGGGACGGTTTTCCGTCCCCTGCTTTTTTGTGGCATAAATCGATTCTTCGCCAAGCATGGGAGCCCGCCGTGGACCAGTATGACGCATTCGTAAAAATCGCCCATCGCCTTGCAGACGCCGCCCGCCCGGTTGTTCGCAAATATTACCGCACGGCAGTTGCTGTTGATGTAAAGGCCGATGCCAGCCCGGTCACCATTGCCGATCGCGAGGTCGAAACCGCCATGCGCGCGATTTTGGCCGAAGAATGCCCCGATCACGGTATTCTGGGCGAAGAACATGGCCGCCATAACCTGGATGCCGAATATGTCTGGGTGCTGGACCCGATTGATGGCACCAAATCCTTTATTGTTGGCAAGCCCAGCTTTGCGACCCTGATTGCGCTTTGCCATAACGGCAAACCGGTGCTGGGCATTATTGACCAGGCCATTACCGATGAACGCTGGGTAGGGGTTAGCGGCCGTAAAACCACCTTTAACGGCAACCCCGTTCAAACCCGGCAATGCCCGGCCTTGAACCAGGCGATTTTCTTTACCACCGCGCCCGAACTGTTTCGAGGCCCGCAAATTCCGGCTTATGAAGCCATTCGTAACCAGTGCCGCCAGCCCATGTATGGCGTTGATGCCTATGCCTATGGCCTGACTGCATTGGGACTGGCCGATATTGTGGTTGAAGCCAACCTGCAGGCCTATGATTTTTGCGCCCTTGCCCCGGTTGTAGAAGGGGCTGGCGGGGCAATGTGCGACTGGCGCGGCAATGCCCTGACCATGGATAGTGATGGTTGCGTTATCGCAGCAGGGGATCGTGCCTGCCTGGAACAGGCATTGGAAATTACACGCACGTCACTGCCATAAATCGTAACAACAAGGGCGGCGGGAATGCTGGAATGGATTGCCATTTTGTTCGTCACATCCGGGCTGGTTTACGGCCTGTGGTCGCGGCGCATGCAAAAATTCAACATTTCCTCACCAATGATGATGGTCATGGCCGGGGCGATTGTCGCCCTGCCCCTGGGCCTGTGGTCGCAGGCCCCGCTGGAACCGCTCAAGAATAATTTCCATTTCGCGCGGGTCTTTTCCGAACTGACCCTGGCCATCATTCTGTTTCTTGATGCGGCCATCCTTGACTATCGCAAGGAACGCCCCGCCGTTCGGGTGGCAACACGCCTTTTGGTTATTGGCCTGCCGCTTACGGTGCTGGCAACATGGGTTGCGGCCTATTACGGCATTGCGCCGGGCATGGGGCTTGTCCCTGCCCTGCTGATTTCGCTGATGGTATCGCCGACCGATGCGGCATTAAGCCGCCCAGTGCTGGAAAACCGGCATATTTCATCGCCAGTGCGCCAGGGCATCAATATTGAAAGCGGGCTGAATGACGGGCTGGTCCTGCCGGTTTTCAGCACTGCCCTTGCAATTGAAGCCGCCCTGAGCGGGCAAAGCACCAATGGCTGGATCACCGAAGCCATCCTTGAAATTCTGATGGGCGCGGGTGTTGGTATTGCCTGCGGGGTGGTGCTGGGGATGCTGGTAAACCATGCGGTTGCCCGCAACCTGATGATTGACCGGTTTGAACGCCTGTTTGGGGTTCTATCGGCCCTGCTGATTTTTCTGCTGGCAGAAAAGGCCGGGGGGAATGGCTTTGTCGCGGCCTTTGCCGGTGGCCTTGCCCTTAATATCGCCAGTTCCAAGGTTGCCGACGTTATCGAAAGCTTTGGCGAGGCCGAAGCCGAACTTCTGACCATGCTGACATTTTTTGTCTTTGGCCTGCTTATTTTGCCATCGGTTTATGAATTGTGGACCGGTGAAATGATGCTGTTTTCAGCACTTAGCCTGCTGGTTTTGCGCCCGGCCTGTGTCTGGCTTTGCATGATTGGGTCCCCCTATAACCTGGCAGAAAAACTGTTTATCGGCTGGTTCGGGCCACGCGGGATTGCATCGATCATTTATCTTTTGATCATGGTAACCCTGCTGGGCATTTCCGGATATGAGGCACTGGTGGCCTGTGTCGCCCTGATCGTCACCATCAGCGTCATTGCCCATGGCATCAGCGCTAGCCCCCTTTCAGAAGCCCTGGCAAAACACACCAAAAAGAAACGCCCGGCCGAAGCCGGGCGCCTTTAACGCCGCTGTTTTGATGCCGGCACGATCTGGCAAAAACAGTTCGCGTTGTGGCGGTACTGCACCTGAAGCAGCCCGCCCTGCCAGCCTGCATCATGGTTCAAACCGGTTTGGGCCATAATGCAGAACCGCAATTTTATCCGGCGCCGCCGGGTCTTTTTCAAAGGCCCCGTTCGCTGAGTGCAAGGCGCAGGCCAAGGGCCAGAAACACAGCCCCAAGGGCGCGTTGCAGCCATTTGCCAAAACCCGCCCCAAAGCCCGATGCAACATGCTGGCGCAAACGGGCAGCCGCCATCGCAACCACCAGAACCACCGCCGTTTCCATCACAAAACCGATCATATTAACAATCGTGCCCAGCACCAGAAACTGAAGCGGTTGATGACCCAGCGCCGGGTTTACGAATTGCGGTAAAAACGCCATGAAAAACAGGGCGACCTTGGGGTTAAATACATCAATCAATACCCCACGCCGCCAGGCCTGAAACGCACTTGGCCGCGCCCGACCACCAACCGGAAACTCGGTGATGGCGACGGCATCGCCCGCAACATCACTTGCACCGGCATCTGCCCTATCCGGCCCGTCTTCTTTACGGAAGGTGCCGTAAATCGCGCCAAAACCCAGCCAAGCCAGATAGGCAACCCCCACCCATTTCACGATGGCAAAGGCCAGGGCCGAGGTCATTAAAATGGCCGAAAGCCCGATTGCGGCAAAAACCACATGCACAAATGCGCCCGAACACACACCCAGACTGGACATAACGCCAATTTTACGCCCATGTGCCGCCGCCTGCGCCGAAACAAAGGCAAGGTCCGGCCCCGGCGCGATATTAAGCACCAGGGCGGCCAGCAAAAACGGGCCATAGGCAACAATCAGATCAACAAGGTGAATAAGGCTGGTCACTGTGAATATCCTTGCAGACGGGCAAAATAGATCATGTCAATTTCAAGTGACGGGCATCCCGCGCCAATCAACTGACTATGCACCTGCCCGCGATGATGGGTTTGATGGTTAAAGACATGGCCCAAAATAACATTTCGCGGCGTGGCGAAGGGCTTCCCGGCAACGTTTTTGTATTGCACCACGTCGGCAATATCGTCATCCCCCAGCCCATCGACATAGGCGATCAAATCCTCGTCAAAGGCGATACGGGCGGCCTTGTAATCATCAAACAGGGGCCAGGGCACCTCGTTTAGGGCCATATGGCGAATTTCGCCACGCAGGCGCGCCAGCCACAGGGTATCCCCTACCAGAAGATGGTTCAGCGTTTTGGTAATGGACGGGAAAAAGGCTTCGCGCGGCGCATCCAGATCAACCTGTTCAAGGGTTTTGCACGCGGCAATAACATGGTTGTTTGCCCACTGGTTATACCGTGCGAACATCTGAAAATACGCTGCATTCATTTCCTTTTTCCTTTCCCGGTCACAAGTATTTCGTCACGACGCATCGCCATTGCACGGGCGCGCACCCAGCATGGCCTTTGCCGGTGCCATCGGCAAATCCATCGCACGATCATTCCCCGAAACTTGCATATCCTGCGTTTTTGCCGCTTTGCGGCGGCGCGTCAGGATAACGACATTGCCCACCAGCGTCAGCCCGACACCCAGAATGATGTTGGCATGCCAGACAAAACCTTCGGCAAAGGTGGAAATGGCAAGGGCAACGACGGGAAACATGACCGAGCTATAGGCCGCGCGATCCGCGCCAATCCGGCCCAGCAGCGTCAGATAAAACCCGAAACCAAGGATGGAGCCAAAAACCGCCAGATAAACCAGCGCAATCAGGAAGGACGGGCTGCTGTCAAAAACAATCGGCTGGCCCGTTGCCAGAATGTAAACCACCAGAAAGACCGAGCCATACATCATGCCATAGGCATTGGCCTGCATGACCGGAATACCACGCGCCTGATTGCGCGCCGAAACCATATTGCCCAGCGAGGCGATATAGGACGCCAGCAATGACAGAACCAGGGCAAAGCTTCCGCCTGCGGCAAGGTCAAACTGCGCCAGATCCGGGGCAAAAATAACGCAAATCCCGCCAAGGCCAATAACCGCGCCAATCACGGTGCGCATTTCCGGCCGACGCTTAAAGAAGATAAAGCCATTAACCATGTTCATGATCACGACGGCAGAAAAGACAACCGCAATCAGGCCGGATGTCAGCTCGGCCTCGGCAATATAAAGAAACACGTAATTCAGCGAAAACAGGCACAACCCCATCAGGGCCATAAAGCCATGATCCCGCCGGGAACAACGCATGGGTAATTTACGGATCGCACAAAAAGCCATCAGCAATAATGCCGCCAGAACAAAGCGATAGGCAACTGCCAGTTCCGGTGTTACCGATAACTGGTATTTGATCGCGATCCAGGTGCTGCCCCAGATCAGAACAACAGCAGCATATAAACCAATCGGCCCCATGATACATACTCCCATGCAGGTGTTATGCCGGGTATTTACGATCATTCCAGCCTGGTTCTCAAACCATGATATTTGATCTATTCATTAGCAATACTAATGATAAAGCCCAATCATCCCGGCAACATGCCGCAAAATGCGGCTTTTGAAATTACCCTGGCTATGCCCGACGCCGGAAATTGCCGGTTTTTTATGTAAAAACGTCCTGGCTTGTTGGCAGTTGGCCCCCAAACGCATCAACCCCGGCAGGCTGACCCACCGGGGTTGGTAATAATCGCGGCCTGAATATTCAGGCCCGCAAAGCGAATCGCATCAGGTTTTAGAATTCCTGGCTTGTCGGGCGGAACAGAATTTCGTTAATATCGACATCTTCGGGCTGGCTGATGGCAAAACTGACGCAGCGGGCGAAGGAATCTGCCGGAATGGCGTATTTATCGTAAAATTCCTGAATGGCCTTTGCGGTATCCGCCTCGGTCACGCTTGCTGGCAATTCAGTATCGACGGCACCGGGGGAAATGATGGTCGAACGGATATTATAGG
Source organism: Thalassospira marina (assembly GCF_002844375.1). Classification (NCBI taxonomy): domain Bacteria; kingdom Pseudomonadati; phylum Pseudomonadota; class Alphaproteobacteria; order Rhodospirillales; family Thalassospiraceae; genus Thalassospira; species Thalassospira marina. Next base: position 3,934,479 of record NZ_CP024199.1, read on the forward strand.
CCTTCGCTTCCTGGCGCAGCCCCTCGGAAATGGTGCGTACCGCGTATTTGGTGGCGGCATAAACCGTACTGCCGGGCCGTACCCGATGCCCGGCAACCGACGACACATTGATGATATGGCCGCTTTTCTGCTTTTTCATTTGCGGCAGAACAGCAGAAATACCGTACAGCACACCCTTGATATTCACATCGATCATGCGGTCCCATTCATCGATGCGCTGTTTTTCCAGCAGCGATTGCGGCATCAACCCGGCATTATTAACAATCACGTCGATACGCCCATATTTGGCAATCGCATGATCCACCAGGGCCTGTACCTGTTTATGGTCCGTAACATCGGTTTTCACCGCGCAATCGTCATCCAGCCCCAGTTCAGAGGCAAGGGCCTGCATCCGATCAATCCGGCGTGCGCCCAAAACCAGTTTTGCCCCCTTGGCGGCAAGGTCCCGCGCTGTTGCTTCGCCCAGCCCGCTGCTGGCCCCGGTTATAACGACAACCTTGTCTTTAATTGGATCTGTCATGATTTTTTTCCTTTTGAAACCTGGTCGACTTAACGGTTCACGCGCTGCTGCAAATGGGCAGGAAAACGATCACCAACAAAGTTGACTTTCGCCAATGCACCGGCAATCCCGGCCATTTCGCGCCCATCAAGCCATAGACGGGATTACCTATCGTGAAATGGCAATATCAGAGGGCCCGGCCAAAGATCACCAGCCCCCCACAAAGACACGCTTGCGTCGCAAAATGTCACTGCCTGCGCATCCGGGCATGGTGGCGTTACACGGCCCATGCCAGATGCCGTTTCAGATGCGCTCATTTATGGTCCGAAAGGTAATCGGTATCGCTGACCTTTTCGAGCCAGTCGACCGGGGAGCCATTAACCGATTCAGCAATGGCGATGTGGGTCATGGCGGTTTTATCGGTTGCGCCATGCCAGTGCCGTTCACCCGGTTCAAACCAGATGATATCGCCGGGACGAATTTCCTGTTTTGTTTCGCCTTCACGCTGCACCCAGCCCAGACCGCTGGTCACGATCAGGGTCTGCCCCAGCGGGTGGGTGTGCCAGGCGGTACGTGCACCAGGTTCAAAGGTAACCGTGGCACCGCCAACGCGGGCCGGGTCCGTTGCCTGAAAGGGGCTGTCGATACGCACCGTGCCGGTAAAATAATCGGCAGGGCCACGAACAGAATCATTGGCGCCAACGCGTGTGATTTTCATGGGGAAACCTTTCATCTATCAAATGCCGACAGGCCTGCATCTGCCCATTGGCAGTGATCGCGGGTGAATTTTGCAAATAGCGCGGTAATCTGATTTTCGCGAAGTGCCGCACTAAACGCCTAAAATGCAATGCACGCTGCCATCCACAAATGCCGAGCAACCTTGCCAAACCTTTTGGCCCGGTGATGTGCCAGTCATGAATTGATGATGACCTTACCAGCTTGTTTTATTTTGATTAGACGCTAAATACCGAATGAACTCATATTGGAGATTCATAAATGAAGCGCGAGGAACTGGGCGATCTGGCAGCATTTCTCGCCGTGGTCGATGAACGAAGCTTCACCCGCGCTGCGGCGGTATTGGGCACGTCACAATCTTCGCTAAGCCATACGGTAAGGCGGCTGGAAGAACGCTTGGGGCTGCGCCTGCTAAACCGGACCACACGGCGCCTGGAACCAACCGAAGCAGGAGAAAGGCTGGCACAAACCCTGCGCCCGGCATTAGGTTCAATCGATGACCAGATCGCATCGCTAAGCGAATTTCGCGATAAACCGGCCGGAACGGTGCGTATATCCACCAGTGCCTATGTTGCGCGGAGCATTATCTGGCCGGTCGTTGAAAAACTGCTGCCCGATTACCCCGATATCAATGTTGAACTAAATGTTGACCAGCGCTTTACCGATATTGTCGCCGAAAAATTTGATGCGGGCGTGCGCCTTGGCGAAGAAGTCGACAAAGACATGATCGCCACGCGCATCGGCCCGGACGTGCGCATGGCGGTTTATGCCGCACCGGAATATTTCAGGAAACACGGCATCCCGCAAACACCGCATGACCTGCTGGGACATGACTGCATCAATCTGCGCCTGCCAACATTGGGGGGTCTTTATAGCTGGGAGTTTGAAAAAAACGGCCGTCCGCTTAATGTCCGGGTCGAAGGGCGCTTAACCTTCAACGATGTTGGCATCATTGTGCAAGCCGCCATAGAAGGGCATGGCATCGCCTGCACCCCGGAAGACCATGTTATGGAACTTATCGGGCAAAAAAAGCTGCAACGTGTCCTACTGGACTGGTGCCCGCCCTTTCCGGGCTATCACCTGTATTATCCCAGCCGCCGCCAGCATTCCCCAGCCTTCAGGGTGATTATGGAGGCCCTGCGCTATCATCCCGAAACCACGAAATCCCGGCGCTAAGCCTGCACGCACCAAACAGGCACAGCGAAGTTATCCCCGCTCAATATGCCCGTGCGAAATCAGGAATCCTTTTTGCGATCCGTTTCGGAATCAAGATCGGAATCAGGATCAGAATCCGCGTCGCTATCTGCGGATGTGTCTTCCGAAACAACCTGCTCTTTTGCATTCGTAACACCCGCAGGCTTGGCAGCAGCCTTTGCCCCTTCTTCCTCGTCTGCGTCCAAATCTGTTTTTGCTACAACCTGCTTTTTAACAACCCCATTCTGATCCGGGGTTACATCATCACCGCTGCTTTCAGGCTGTTCTGCAACTTCAGAATCTGCTGGCCCTTCGGCATCAATTGTTGCGCTTGCGCGAAGGTCTGCTTCAGTGGCTGGTAGCGGGTCGGCATCAGCCAGTTCGATGGCATCGGTCTGGGCGGCGGCATGTGCGGCAGCCTTCAGGTCGGCGGGTTCAAGGCCTGACATTTTTTTACGGCGGATTGTCAGCCTGGCACGCAATTTACGACGCAGGCGTTTACGCCGGCTGAGCCGCCACAGGGCCAGCAGCTCTGTCCGGGAATGGAAAAGCGGTAAATGGCGACTTTTTTCCGGGTTCAGTTCAACCGACATGCCCACTTCGCGAATACCGTGGGCATCATCAATCCGGCGTACAATCAATTCCACCGGGCCATAAACAATACGGTCGGCCGGCTCGATATCACCCGAAAGTTCGCGCTCCAGCAATTCCGCCAGGGTCAAATCACCATCGCCCGGCGCAACCGGAAAACCATACAGGCGCCCGACATCAAGAATAAGGGTATCGGGCGGGAAGCTGAAATCACCAAAAATATCGCGGTCATTAGCACCTTCGGCCGGACCGGCAAATAACTGGTCAAGCAGTTCGACATATTGGGGCGATGTGAAAATGTAAATCTGGTCTTCGCCCTGCAAGCGCCCGGCATTATGCGGGCGCAGCGATTTCCCATCCCGCAAAATCAGCGACGGACGCGCCCAGCGCGGGATACGGTGGCCCGCGGCAACCGAACTGTCAGGATGAATGCGGTAAACCACCACTTCCTGGTTGGCATTGCCGGGCAGTTCCAGATCGATCCTGTCAACCGGGCCACGGCGCGGCGGCACGATAATGCCCAGCCAGCGCGCAATTGGCTTGATCGTCCAGCCCTGCAACAGAAGCGAGGTGATAACGACGATAAAGGCGGTATTAAACAGAAGCTGCCCCTGTTCCACGCCCTCAACCATCGGCACAATGGCCAGCAAAATGGACACAGCGCCGCGCAAACCGACCCAGGAAATAAAGGCGGTATCGTTGCGCGAAAAATTGAAAAACAGCAAACACAGCCAGATGGCAATTGGCCGTGCGACAAAAACCAGAATAAGTGCCAGCAAAAAGCCGGGGATCAACACACTGCCAAATTCGGACGGGGTCGCAAGCAGCCCCAGCGTGACAAACATGGCAATTTGCGCCAGCCAGGTGGTGACATGCTGAAACCGTCGGACACTGGCACTCATGCGCATTCTGCTGTTGCCAGCATAAAGGCCCGCTACATAGACCGCCAAAAAGCCACTGCCGCCCAAAATGCTGGTGGCACCAAACAGGGTCAGCGCGCAGGCCAGCACAATGATGGGTACAAGCCCCGGTTCCAGCTTGACGCGGTTAATGCCCTGCACAATCAGAACACCACCCAAAAGCCCCAATACCGACCCAAGGCCAATCTGGAAAACAAAGCGTTCGGCAAGTTCGATTGCCAGGCTATCGCCCGATCCCTGAACAATCAGTTCAACCAGGGAAATGGTCAGAAACACGGCCATCGGGTCGTTGCTGCCCGATTCAACTTCCAGCGTTGATCGGGTTCGATCACGTAAATTGATTCCACCCACCCGCAGCAGGAAAAACACCGCCGCCGCGTCCGTTGAACTGACAATTGCCCCAAAAAGAAACCCGACCAGCCACGGCACCCCCAGCAGGATATGGGTCGCCATGCCAACCACTGCCGTTGTCATCAAAACCCCGGCCGTTGCCAGGGTTAATGCCGGGGCCGCGGCAATGCGCAACGCCCTGACCTGGGTTTCAAACCCGCTGTCAAACAGGATCAGGGCAAGGGCAATACTGCCAATGAAATAGGCCAGTGGCGCGTTATCAAACTGGATGCCGCCAATGCCATCCTCGCCGGCAGCAAGGCCGACAAACAGAAACACCAGCAGCAAGGGCGCGCCAACACGAAAGCTGATCAGACTGGTAAAGACGGCCACCACAACCAGAACCGATGCAATCAGGATTACCAGATTCATCGATTCAATCATGGGCAGCCTCCTTTAAACATTCATCAGGTTTCGCAGTTACATCTGCCTGCGGGTTTGTCCGTCAACCGGCCAGCCAGCAGTTGTGTCTTGTAACAGCGGCATTCAAAACGGAAAATTGCGGCAAAATTAACGCCGCACTGCAAAAATAGTCCCGTTTGCGCCGCGCGCCATCCCCAAATGGAATGACGCGTCACCTTATTTATTCGGCAACATTTATTCGGCAACCGGTGTCTGCGCCGGAATAAATGCCGTTTCCTTGGCTGTGGACAGGGCAATTTCCGGCAATACCTCAACAATACCGGGAAGCTCCTTGATCACATCGGTAACAAAGCTTTCAAGATGGGCGGTATCGCGCAGCCGCAATTTCAACAAAAAGTCAAACCGCCCGGTCATGTGATGGCACTCCATCACCTCGTCCGCTTTGATCAGGGATTTTACCATTTTCCGGTTTCCCTTGGCCGGGTCGGTGCGCAACCACACCATCGCCATCAGCGAACGACCAACCGCCAGCGGGTCAATATCAATCCGGTAGGCGCGAATAATGCCCTGATCACGCAATTTGCGCACCCGGTCATTCACCGCCGAAACCGACAACCCCACTTTACCCCCCAACACCGCATAGGACTGAGAGGCATCCTCCTGCAAAATATCCAAAAGCTTCGCGTCAATCGCGTCCATGGTCTTCCCCCGTTTAGCATCTACTGCCAGAACGCAATTATACACAAAAATCAGCAAGTTGCGAGGAAACAGCGCATCCCTAAAAAGCAGGCGCGCATTCCCTTTCCACCGCAAGTGGCGAGACTGGATTTTTTATAAAATACAGTATACTCATATAGATAACTTGCATTTTTTCCCGGGTTATCCCGGATCTGCCCCAGCCCTTCAGGCCAGGCCTGCCAATAATGACAGCGGAATGAAAATAGGCCCTGCGCGGCCGGTTCACAGGAATTTTCCGTTTTCATCATCTGGCGCCGGCGATTTTGGCACGGGCCATATCCGGTAACAAACGACAATCAAATCCCTCATTCGACCGATTGCCGATGCCCGTCCTTTCGGGGAAACTGCACCCACAATGACAGGCAGCCACCACCATGAAACGCTGGTTTCAGCAACTCCCCAATTACGTTCAGGCAGCGATTTTTGCCACCATCGCCGCCGTTACCGCAGCAGGGTTTTCCGTTACGGTGCGCCTGGCAACCGAAGAACTCCCACCGCTTGAAGTTGTGTTTTTTCGCAACCTGTTCGGCTTTTTGCTGATTGTTCCGGTATCGCTGCGCGCGGGGTTTTCGTCGCTTCACACCACGCGCTGGCGCATGTTTTTCCTGCGCGCGATCCTGTCCATGGGTGCCATGAGCTTCTGGTTCTCCGCCCTTGCATATCTGCCACTGGCCGAAGCAACAACGCTGAATTTCACCGTGCCCTTGTTTGGCACTGTCCTTGCCGCCCTGTTTTTAAAAGAACAGATCCGCCATCACCGGATTTTGGCCCTGATCGCCGGGTTTGCCGGTGTTGCCATCATCATCCGGCCCGGCAGCGACACCATGCAGCTTGCCAGCATCCTGCCGGTGGTGGCGGCACTTTGCATGGCCTGTGCGGGCATGACCATCAAATCACTGGCCCGTACTGACAGCAGCCCCAATGTCGTGCTTTATACCATGCTGCTGATGACCCCGATGACCCTGATCCCGGCGCTGTTTGTGTGGGAAACGCCAAGCTGGAATGCGATCATGATCCTTCTGATCGGCACCTTCATGGCCAATATCACCCAGCTTTGCAATACCAGCGCCTTTCGCCTGTATGATTACAGCTTTGTCATTGGTTTCAATTATCTGCGCCTGCCTTTTGTGGTTATTGTCGCGCTGGTCATGTTTGGGGAAATCCCGGAAATCTGGCTTCTGCCCGGTGCCGGGCTGATCATTGGATCGGCGATTTACATTGCCCGGCGCGAGGCCGTTTTGGCCCGCGAAGCCAAACGGTTTGACCGCGAACATTCCTCCCCCGCCACCGACATGGACCCACCCCCACGTCAGCGCCCAGCACCCGATACCCGCCCGGCTGCGGTGAATGCAGTTGACAACAAAGACAAGTGAACTGCCCGTGAAGCCGGCATAACGACAGACACATCAAACCCGACAAAACCGGATAGGACACAATAGGACGACCCCGCATCCGGCACCATTAAAAGCCACACTGTGAGACCCCAGTGAACCCGCTGCCCACCCCGATAAAGGCTGCATGTTTTGCCACCATTGCCGCCCTTCTGGCAGCCGGGTTCAGCCTGATTGTGCGTATCATCACCCGCGATATTCCATCTTTCGAGGCCGTATTTTTACGGTTTGCCTTTGGCCTGGTAATGATAGCACCCTTCGCCCTGCGCGATGGATTTGGCGGGTTAAGAACCGGAAAGCTGCATTTATTTGGCCTGCGCGGGGTCCTTTCAACAGCGGAAATGTGCTTATGGTTTTTTGCCGTGCACTACCTGCCGCTGGCGCGCGCAACGACCCTTAATTTCACCGTTCCCCTATTCGGCACGCTGCTGGCGGCGCTGATATTACGTGAAATGGTTGGTCATCATCGGTGGCTGGCAGTGATATGCGGCTTTGTTGGTGTTGGGCTGATCATTCAGCCCGGCATTGCCAACCATAATGGAGGCGATGGCAGTACCAGCACCATCGCTCTGGCTGACCTGCTGCCCATCGCCGCCGCCCTGTGCATGGCCCGTGCCGGGCTTATCACCAAATTACTGGTCAAAACGGAAAAGCCGACCACCATTCTGTTTTATCTAATGGCAATCACAACGCCCGTGTCGCTGGTTCCGGCCCTGTTTGTCTGGCAATCGCCTGGCTGGCAAAGCCTGGCCCTGATGGCATTAGCCGCTGGGATGATGAATGCCATGCAATATTGCAATGTACGCGCATTGCAGCTTGCCGATTACAGCTTTTTTGTCGGGTTTTCTTATTTACGCCTGCCCTTGATTGCCGTGTTTGCCGCGCTGCTGTTTGGCGAAATTCCCGATTTATGGTTGCTGCCCGGTGCGATCCTGATTATCGGCAGCTCACTTTATGTCATCCTGCGAGAACGCAAACTGGCGCAACGCGCGCACTAAGGCGCCTCCGCCAATTGCAAATATCCCTTGCTGATTGAATGCCCTAACGCCCGGCATTGCGACACTGCCGCTTTCCCTTGCCCCAAAAACAAATAATTTGGTATAGAAATACCAAATTATCACACAGCAGGAGGTCGGGATGCAGGTTTCGGGAAAAGTGGCAGTTGTTACAGGTGCGGCATCCGGCCTTGGGGCGGCAACGGCGCGGGTATTGGCCGCAGCCGGGGCGAAAATTGCCGCCCTTGACCTGAATGGTGACGGGGCCGCGCAAACTGCTGCCGAACTGGGCGGCAAGGGTTATGCCGTTGATGTCACCAATGCCGCCAGTGTCGAGGAAACAATTGCCACCATCACAGCAGAGCTGGGCGCACCGCGCATTCTGGTCAGTTGTGCCGGGATTGTGCATGGTGAACGCATTGTCGGCCGCGAAGGCCCGGCAAGCCTTGATGCCTTTAGCAAGGTGATCAATGTCAACCTGATTGGCACCTTTAACATGATGCGCGTGGTGGCCGATGCCATGAGCAAAACGGACCCGGTTGAAAGTGGCGAGCGCGGCATTATTATCAACACTGCCTCAATCGCGGCCTTTGAGGGGCAGATCGGCCAGGCGGCCTATGCGGCGTCCAAGGGTGCTGTGCATTCCCTGACTTTGCCTGCCGCGCGCGAGCTGGCACGCCACGGCATTCGCGTAATGGCGATTGCGCCGGGCCTCTTTGGCACACCGATGTTATCGGGCCTGCCCTACGAGGTGCAGGACAGCCTTGCCGCCAATACCCCATTCCCGCAGCGCCTTGGCAAGCCAGAGGAATATGGCCGCCTTGCCCAGCATATCTGTGAAAATGAAATGATGAATGGCGAAACCATCCGCCTTGACGGTGCGGTTCGCCTGCAGCCGAAATAAAACAGCGTTCACGTCATTTGACGCTGACTTTTAAATGCGAAACGGGCCAGAGATATTTCCGGCCCGTTTTGTCTGTCTGGCATAAATTTAACATGCGCGCTGGCAATGTTCAGGCTGCTGCGTCGGCAAAGCCAGCCAGCTTGATATCCTTTTGCGATACGCCGCCCACATCATGGGTCGTTAAGGTAATTTCAACGCGGTTATAGACATTGAACCATTCGGGATGATGATCCATCTTTTCGGCCTTCAGGGCCACGCGCGACATGAAACCAAAGGCTTCGTTGAAATCCTTGAATTTGAAGGTTTTTTCAATAGCCAGCCCATCATCGGACATGGTCCAGCCGCTGACTTCCTTTAAGGCGATGTCGATTTCGGCGGGGGAAAGTTTGCTCAATTCTGCCTCCTGTGCCGGGAATACGGGTTGCTGCAGGCACCTTGCCCATATGCATAACGCCATGAAAACATGTCACGAATTTGAAAGCACCCTGTTTTTAACCCAAACCTTAACGCAAAAGCGCATCACGCACGCGCTGGCGCAAAACCGGCAACAATTCACGTTCAAACCATGGATTTTTCCGGATCCACGCCGTATTGCGCCAACTGGGATGGGGCATGGGCAAAAAACCGTCCTGCAAAAAGGTTTCAAACTGGCGAACGGTTTCTGTCATGCTGCGACAGCGCCGCGCGCCCAGATACCGCGCCTGTGCATATTGCCCGATCAGCAAAGTCAGCCGGACATGGGGTAAATGGCGCAACAGGGCGTCATGCCAGGTTGGCGCACATTCCGGCCGGGGCGGCAAATCCCCACCCCGGGCAAAACGGCCAGGGTAACAAAACCCCATCGGCATAATGGCCAGGCGGGCGGGATCGTAAAATTCGGCATCGGTCATTTGCAGCCAGTCGCGCAACCGGTCGCCCGAAGCATCATTCCAGGGCAGGCCGGTTTGATGCACTTTTGTCCCCGGCGCCTGCCCGATTACCAGAACCGGGGCCGAAACCGCCATACGCACGACGGGACGTGGCCCCAATGGCAAATGTTCTTCGCACAGGCGACAGGCGCGCACATCGGCCAATAACCGGTCCAGCGCCGGGTCCTGACCGGGCGGGTCAATTTCGGGAATATAGGTATGCGGTTGATCAGCCATCAAATATTCCGGTGCCATTTTCCAGCAAAACAACGTCAGAATGGCGCATGACCATATATGGATATGGCAACGGGCTTAAGTCGCATCTGGCAGTTCGGCCCCGGCAATTACCCAGTCTTCCGCATTTGCAGCTTCATACCATTCCTTCATTGCCGGCATGGCAAGGATGGTTTCCTTATAGGCTTCGCCAACGGCATCCAGCGTGACGCCATAGGTTTTAAAACGCGTGATCACCGGGGCAAACATGGCATCGGCAATGGAAAATTCGCCAAACAGAAAATCCCTACCCTGTCCGTAACGGCTGCGGCACAGATTGAAAATATCGCCAATGCGGCGGATATCCTGGTCCACCGCCGGCCCACGGCCCCGGCCGGTTAAATCCTTGCGCAAATTCATCGGCATATTGGACCGAAGGGCGGCAAACCCCCCATGCATTTCAAGCGATACCGAACGCGCAATGGCGCGAATTTCCATATCAAGCGGCCATAACAGGGTATCGGGCCGGGTATCGGCCACATATTCCAGAATGGCCAGGGCCTCCCAAATGGTTTTACTGCCGTCAAAATAGGCCGGAACCTTACCTGATGGGGAAATTACCGGGGCCTTGGCAAACCATTCATCGGTGTAAAGCGAAACCAGCTTTTCCTCGAACGCGACACCGGTTGCCCGCAGGCCCAGCCAGGCACGCAGCGACCAGGATGAATAGTTTTTATTGCCAATATAAAGAACCGGAAGATTTTCCATTTGATACAAGTCCGCCTGCTGGGGAGGAAAAAGAAAAGGCAACGTACCGCAATTTACCGGCTTTATCAGGGCAACATAACTGCACATAAAACATGCAGCCAGGTCGCACCTGATATCCGTGCTTGCCAATGTGCCCTGATTTGCACGGCCAGACCAGCCCGCATCGATGCATTTCCACCACATGCAATATTTCCAAACCGGAATTTACCAATCGAAGGGCGGATTGTTTGGCCAATCCCCCTTGTTGTTTTTGCTGTGATCGCCGCATAATGACCACAAGCATGTGGAACGTAAAAGCCGGGCTTTGCCCCACTTGCGCCCGCATCACAGCCTGCCGCCTGCCCGGGCCAAGCCCCGGCAGCAAACAGGCTGCGCCACCCAAAACAAACAAGGACGGATCAATTGTTCGACCATCTTATCCCCGCCAGTTCAGCAGATAGCCCCCTTACCATCCAGACGGTTACCGCCGCCAGATTTGAAAAATGGGTAGAAGGCCTTTCTGATCTGCATAAATCATGGATCAGCGCCAACCGTTTTGAAGGCAAACGCGGCACCAGCCTGTTACTGCCTTCGGCAGATGGCTCTGCCGCGTCAGTTGTGCTTGGCTTTGAAAATGATGCCAAATCGGTCTGGGATTTTGCCAGCCTTGTCGCAACCCTTCCCAAAGGCACCTATCAGCTTGATGACAGCGTGCTTGGCGATGATACCCTGTGTGAACGCGCCGTTCTTGGCCTGTATCTTGGCGGCTACCGCTTTGATCGCTATCGCAAGATTGATGCGCCGCTGGCACGCTTTATCCGCCCCGATAATGCCGCAGCAGACCGTGCCGAAAACAGCGCCCGCGGCATTGCGCTGGCGCGTGACCTGATCAACGTTCCCGCCAATGACATGGGCCCGGCCGAGCTTGCCGATGCGGCCTCCAAACTGGCGGGTGAATTTGATGCCAGCATCAGCACCATCATCGGTGAAGACCTGGAAAGCCAGAATTACCCGTCCATTTACGCGGTTGGCAAAGGCAGCGACCGGGCACCCCGCCTAATCGACCTGCGCTGGGGTGATGAAAATGCACCGCGCGTTACCCTGGTTGGCAAGGGCGTGTGTTTTGATACCGGCGGCTATGATTTGAAACCGGCCAGCAACATGCTGCTGATGAAAAAGGATATGGGTGGTGCCGCACAGGTACTGGGTCTGGCCCGTATGATCATGGCAGCGAAATTGCCGGTTCGGTTGCGTGTGCTGATCCCGGCTGTGGAAAACATGGTATCGGGCAATGCATTTCGCCCCAGCGACATTATCAATACCCGCAAGGGCATTACGGTTGAAGTCGGCAATACCGATGCCGAAGGCCGTCTTGTCCTTTCCGATGCGCTAACAGAAGCCGCCAGCGAAGACCCGGAAATCCTGCTGGATTTTGCCACTCTGACCGGGGCGGCCCGTGTTGCCCTTGGCCTGGGACTGCCGGCGCTGTTTTCCAATAATGACGATCTGGCAAGTGCCCTGCAAAATACCGGCATCGAAATGGGTGACCCGCTTTGGCGCCTGCCGATCTGGGAAGATTACCGCCCCCTTCTTGACAGCAGGATTGCCGATACCAACAACATATCATCAGGTGCGTTTGGCGGTGCCATCATTGCCGCCCTGTTCCTTGACCGCTTTGCCAAAGGCGCAAAGGCATGGGCCCATATCGACCTGATGGCGTGGAACCCGTCTGGTACGCCGGGCAAACCCGAGGGCGGCGAAGCCCAGGGAATCCGCGCTGCCTTCAAGGTGATCAGCGATCGTTACGGTAAGTAAATTAATTAAAATCAACCTTTGACTTACAGTTCGGGGTCAGGTAAACAGATTACGTATTCGTAACAAACAGGCTGTTGGACATAGATATGCCCATCGAGATCAAACCGTCACAAGCGCTTGACCTTTGGCGTATCGCGACTGTCGAAAGTGTGCGTCGGGATTCCCCCGATCTCTCTGCCCGGCAGATGGCCCTTGTCCTTACCGTTTATCTGACCCCGGCACCCCATACCGTTCGTGGCCTTGCCGAAGCACTCAATATCTCCAAACCTGCAATTACCCGCGCCCTTGACCGGCTTAGTTCGCTGGGCATGGTCAAACGTAAAGTCGATGAAGATGACCGCCGTTCTGTACTGATCCAGCGTACGGTTAAAGGATCGGTCTTTTTGCGGGAATTTGGCGACATTGTTGGTAGCGCCGGCAAAAAAACCCAGTAAGCACCAAGCAACGATAACGATCCCACCCTGCGATACGACATCAGCCTTTGGCTTTGCCCCGAACACTGGAGCGCAGCCACCACTAAATACCGGCATGATAAAACCATCCGGTTCAGGCTGACAAAAAGACGATCATTTGCCTTCCATTCGCAATCCAATCGGCGAAATTCCGGAACGGCCCCTTCCACAGATAAATTACCGACCAGCCGGTATGAAACAGCATACCGACCCGCATCAAATACCGACCGTTCGGTATGTTTTGCATACCAAAACGTATCTATCTGTGGGCAGCAGGTGATTGGTCAGGCATTCAGGCGTATAGCGCCCAGCATCAGCAAAACCCATTGGCATGCCCTCCCGGACACAAGCAAAACAGCGATCTTTCACGCGACAGTACTCTGGAAGCGTGACGGGCAGGATCGTACCACAGCGAAGCTACATCCAACTAAAGCACGGAAGTACAGCGTAGGCGCTGCAATCGCACCTCAATGGCGAAACCGCTTTAAGACGCTTTGGCACTTTACGGTCGCAACAAACTCCCCAGACACCGCCCAAGCTGTCCCTCATTGGCCTTCATTCGGGGGGCAGGAACGTCTGTGGATTTTCTTCCAAGTAGAGGCAGGAAACACCAACAGCTCTCCAACAGCAAAATACCGCCCTTTAAGCAGCGGCTTCACCCCATAGAGTTTCCCCGCCATCCTTAATCGCCAAAGCCGGAAACTGTGCAATCAGGTGATGGATTTACGATCTGTCTGCCTGGGAAATGCAACTGTCATTTTGGCCGCACCAAATTCCCGGAAGGATCAAACGGGGCACGTCACCAACAAACGGTGAAGAAGGCGACCATAAATGAGGCAAATGAAGCACATTGCTCCGGGGTAATGAAGCGCCGACTGGCGGAGCCAAATGCGCTTGCCCGCACAGATGCCAGATGCAGAAAAAAGCCATGCATTTACGGCGTTATTTTCCGGCAGAGAAACTGCCCGGTGCATCGATGAGCGAGAGCAGAAGGGCCGCGACCACCAGAACGCTGCCACTGAACCGGCCGATGGCGCGGCTGCCGCCTTTGCGCGTAACCCACGGCGTCAGGCGGGAAGCAGCAGAGGCATAAACCATTACGGCTGTGTAATCAAAAATGACGAAAGTAACACCAAGGATCAGAAGCTGCGGCAATAGTGGCTGGGAAACATCGATAAACTGGGGAAACAGCGCGCCGAAAAAGGCAATTGCCTTGGGGTTACCTGCCGCAACCAGAAAGCCCTGACTGAACATGCGCAAAGGCTTTGCCGGTTCGTAGACCGATGCAGAATTTGTTTCGATATCGTTTTTAGCGCCGGTTTTCGCGGGTTTACGAAAGAAGGCCACCAGCCCCATTACCAGCAGAAAGGCCACACCACCCCATTTGACCGCCTGAAATGCCGTTGCGGAGGTTGCCAGAATGGCACCAAGACCCAGAGCCGCGATCACCATCTGAATCATGTTGGCCGTTACATCGCCAAGGGCCGTCATCAGGGTGGGAACCGGCCCATACCGCATGGAATGGGACATGCCGATCAGGACACTTGGACCGGGTGTTGAAACCATCAACAGCACCAGCGCACAAAAACTGATCCACACATGTAACGACATAAAACGCCCCAAAGCCGGTGAAATGACCCACGCGGTCTATCACAGACAGGGGCTGTCACAAGCACCAATTTGGCAAGGCAACCATGCCAGCCCCTGCCAACAAAAAAGCAGCCCGTGCAAGGCTGCTTTATGCATCACCTGATCTATCTGGCAGGAACGACCCGGCGCGCCCGATGGGCAAAACCGGCTCGCCTAGCTTCGATTATTTAACGTTCGTTCGGCCACTGGTCAAACAGGCCACGGATCTGCACCGATTTCACAATTCCCGGTCCCAAAATCTTGTCGCAGGTGGCCTTCAGGCGGTTCTGCAAACCAATAATGATACGATCCGTTGTGGGTTTGAAAGGCGAAAACAGCGACTTGGCTTCGTCACCCTCGGCCGGTTCTTCCTTAATTTCCTTGCCGTCTTCATCCAGCTTGGGTTTGGGCGGGGTCAAAAGGCTGGGGGCTTCGTAATGATAGCCGCGTTTACCCTTTTCGACCTTCTCGGCGCGATATTTGGTATCACGGTAAAAGTAACGCTGAAAATCGCGCAAAAACGCATTCAGCAATTTGGGCTGAATGCGGGACACCAGGGCGCGATGCTCAACAGCGGTCAATTCCAGCCAGACATCAGCGGCGATCTGCCGGATCATGCGATCCTGCGGCAGCACAATCGAGGTCACAACCTTTTCAAGTTCAAATACATGGGCAGGCAGGGCAACACCGGCGGATTCACCGCCTTCTGCCGCCTTGCCCTCGCCCGATGACGCATGGGCAAGCGGCGCCTGAACCATCAAAAATGTTGCAACCAGTAACAAGCCAAAAACAAAAAAACGTGTCGCTCGCACCGCAGGCGATCCCTGCGGGGTCTTCGGGATTTTACCCATTTTTCCCAACTCTATTATCCTTTTATGCACTTCCTGGTCTGCTATAGGGCACCATTCCGTGCCGTGGTCGCATCCATATCAAGGGCCGCAGCAAGAAGCTGTTTTGTATAGGCATGTTGGGGATGTTCAAAAATGTCATCCGCCGTGCCGCTTTCAACCAACTGGCCCCCCTTCATCACCATAACCCGGTGTGACAGGGCACGAACCACCTTGAGATCGTGACTGATGAACAGATACGCCATGTTGTACCGTTCCTGCAGATCACGCAGCAGTTCTACAATTTGTGCCTGTACCGACATATCGAGTGCCGAGGTCGGTTCGTCAAGGACCATGAAACGCGGTTTTAAGACCAAAGCACGTGCAATTGAAATGCGTTGCCGCTGCCCGCCTGAAAATTCATGCGGGTAACGGTGCATCGCACTTTCGGGCAAATCCACATCGCGCAGGGCCTGGGCAATGCGTTCTTCGCGCTGGGCGCGGCCAAGTTCCGGCTGGTGAATTTCAAGGCCTTCGCCCACGATCTGGGCAATGGACATACGCGGGCTTAGCGACCCGAACGGGTCCTGGAACACCACCTGCATATCGCGGCGCAGGGCGCGCAATTGCGCGCCATCACGGGCACGAACATCCTGCCCGTCAAAGGTGATATCCCCCTGCGAACTTAAAAGACGCAAAATCGCCAAAGCCAGTGTTGTCTTACCCGATCCGCTTTCACCCACAATGCCAAGGGTTTCGCCCTGCCGGACGGAAACAGAAACACCGTCCACCGCATCAAGGTAATATTCCGGCCGGCCCAAAATGCCCTTTTTGCCAATGGGAAAACGCACACGGATATCGCCGGTTTGCAAAATTTGCGCAGCGGTTTCCGGCAAGGGACGCGCCCGGCCCGATGGAACGGCATCCAGCAAACGGCGGGTATAGGGGTGGCGCGGCTGTTCAAACAGGCGGGCATTGTCGCCAAATTCAACGATTTCGCCATCTTTCATAACACAAACCTGATCGGCCATTTTTTTGACGATCTGCAGATCATGGGTAATCAGCAGCAATGCCATACCCAGCCGTTGCTGCAAATCACGCAATAATTGCAGGATTTGCGCCTGGATCGTCACATCAAGGGCCGTTGTCGGTTCATCAGCAATCAGCAATTCCGGATCATTCGCCAACGCCATTGCAATCATGACACGCTGGCGCTGCCCGCCCGAAAGCTCGTGCGGCAGTGACCGCAGACGTGTTTTCGGGTCCGGAATACCCACTAAATCCAAAAGCTCGATAATCCGCTCGCGTGCCTTGGCACCGCGCAAGCCCTTGTGAAGCAACAGAACCTCGCCGATCTGCTTTTCAACATTATGCAGCGGGTTAAGTGAGGTCATCGGTTCCTGAAAAATCATGGAAATGCGATTACCACGAATCTGGCGCAGGGTGCGTTCCTCGGCCCCGACCATTTCCTGCCCGTCAAACAGGATAGACCCTGCCGGATGCAATGCCCGCGGATAAGGCAGCAATTGCAGGATCGACATCGCCGTAACCGATTTTCCCGATCCGCTTTCCCCCACCAGTGCCAGCGTTTCGCCCCGCTGCATCCGAAAGGAAACACCGCGCACCGCATCCGCCCGGCCAAAGCGAACGGCAAGGTTGCTGACATCAAGTAGATATTCGGTTTTGCCCTGTTGTGACATCCGTTTCCTCTTAAAATGTCTTGCGCGGATCAAAGGCATCGCGCACGGCTTCGCCGATAAAAATCAGCAAGCTCAGCATGATGGCGATGGCAAAAAAGGCGGTAATACCCAGCCACGGCGCTTGCAGGTTATTTTTCCCCTGCGAAAGCAATTCACCCAGCGAAGGCGACCCCGGCGGCATACCCAGCCCAAGAAAATCAAGCGAGGTCAGCGCAACAATCGACCCGTTCAGAATGAAGGGCAGAAAGGTAATGGTTGCCACCATCGCATTGGGCAGAACATGGCGCGCCATGATGCGAAAATCACCAACACCCAGCGCCTTTGCTGCCCGGACATATTCAAAATTACGTGCGCGCAGGAATTCCGCACGGACAAGCCCGGTCAAACTCATCCAGCTAAACAGTACCATGATGAACAATAACGTCCAGAAACCTGGTGCAAACAGGCTGGCGAGGATGATCAGAATAAAAAGCTGGGGCAACCCACCCCATATTTCGATCACACGCTGAAATGACAGATCAACCCAGCCCCCGAAATAGCCCTGCACCGCCCCTGCGGCAATGCCGATAACCGAGCTGATCAGCGTAAGCGCGATGCCAAACAGAACGGATATGCGAAAACCATAAATCAGGCGCGCCAACACATCGCGCCCCAGATCATCCGTCCCCAGCCAGTGGCGGGTGGAGGGCGGCGCGGGCAATGGTTCGCGCATATTGAAATCGATGGTGTCATAGGAAAATGGGATCAGCGGCCAGACCGCAAAACCGTTATTCTGGATTTTGCCCAAAAGGTAAGGATCGTAAAAATCGGTTTCGACATCAAAATCCCCACCAAAGGTGGTTTCCGGATAATCCCGAACGATCGGGAAATACCAGCTTCCGTCATATTTAACCACCAGCGGCCGATCATTGGCGATGCCCTCGGCCACCAGGCAAATAACAAACAGAATGGCGAAGATGACCAGGGACCAGTACCCACGCCGGTTGGCACGGAAATTTTCCACGCGGCGCTGATTTAACGGTGAAAGCTGCAATGCTTTGGCCATGTCTCAATCCTTCCGCGCGTCAAAGTCGATGCGCGGATCGACGAAGTGATAGGTCAGATCGCTGACAAGGTTCAAAATCAGCCCGGCCAGCGTAAACATATAAAGGGTGGCAAACATCACCGGGTAATCACGCTTCATGACAGATTCAAACCCCAGAAGCCCGATCCCGTCGAGAGAGAAGATCACCTCGATCAGAACCGATCCGGTAAAAAGCAAACCAATCAGCGCACTGGGAAAACCCGCAATCACCAGCAACATCGCATTGCGAAAGACATGCCCGTAAAGCACACGTTTCTGGCTTAGGCCCTTGGCCTTCGCCGTCACCACATATTGTTTGTTGATTTCATCAAGGAACGAGTTTTTCGTCAGCATCGTCAGGGTGGTAAAGCCCCCGATGGTCAACGCAATGATCGGCAGGGTCAGATGCCAGAAATAATCGCCGATTTTACCCAGAAGCGACATATCGTCCCACCCGGCGGAGGTTAATCCCCGCAACGGGAAAATATCCAGATAGGTCCCCCCGGCAAAAAGCACGATCAGCAACACAGCAAACAAAAAGCCGGGGATGGCATAGCCGATAATAATGGCAACCGATGTCCAGACATCAAAATTGCTGCCATCACGCACCGCCTTGGCCACGCCAAGCGGCACCGAGATCAGATAAATGATCAGCGTTGACCAAAGACCAAGCGAAATCGAAACCGGCAATTTATCCATCACGATATCAACGACATCGCGATCCTGAAAATAGCTCTGGCCAAAATCGAAGGTCAGGTAGTTTTTCATCATCAGCCAGAAACGTTCATAGGCCGGTTTATCAAAGCCGAACTGCTTTTCAAGCTGGACGATCACCTCGGGATCAAGGCCCTGCGCACCACGATAGTTTGAATCGGTGGAAAAACCGCTACCAGCCCGGCCCGAGCCACCACCGCCGCCCGTATCCGCCCCATTGTTGGAAATACGGGCCGTGGTTGAAACGTCCGCCCCCTGTATCTGGGCGATCATTTGTTCAACCGGGCCACCAGGGGCAAACTGCACAATGGCAAAATTCAGCACCATGATGCCAAACAGGGTAACGGGGATCAGCAGGATGCGCCGCAGAATGTAATTCAGCATGGCTTAATATCCCCCCTTGCCCAGATTTTTGGATTTTTCCGGGTCAATCCACCAGGTCATGATCGAATTACCCTTGGTCGGCACAACCGATGGCCGGCCGAAAATATCCCAATACGCCATTCTGTCAGACGCCTGATACCATTGGGGAATGGTGTAATCCCCCCATAACAGCACTCGGTCGAGCGCGCGGGTCCGCTGCACTAGGCTTTCGCGGCTTTCGGCAGAAATCACCAGATCAATGATCTGATCAACCACCGGGTCCTTGATACCGGCAAAATTGCGGTTTCCCGGCTGGTCTGCCGCGGCAGAGGACCAGTAAAAGCGCTGCTCATTGCCCGGCGAAAGGCTTTGCTGCCACCAGAAACTGGTCATGTCAAAGTCATAGGATTGCAAACGGTTAATCCACTGGCCGGTATCGATCAGCCGGAAATCCATTTCAATGCCCAACTGGCGCAGACGCGCCTGCATCATCAGGGCGATTTTATCAAATCCCGGCTGGCGCAACATCAGGCTGAAGCGGAAGGGTTCACCGGTTTTTTTATTTACCAGCTTCTGATCACGCAATTCCCAACCGGCTTCATTCAACAGCGTCATGGATTCACGCAGGGCCATGCGGCGGCCATTTTCCGCGTCATAGTTGGGCAGGCTATAGGGTTTGGTAAACAGATCGGCTGGTAATTGATCGCGGAATTTATTGAGGACTTCCAGCTCTTCACCCTGCGGCAAACCCGACGAGGCCAGTTCCGAATTGACGAAATAGCTATCAGTACGCTGATACGCCCCATAAAACATAGCCCGGTTCAGCCATTGAAAATCCATGGCATATTGCAGGGCACGGCGCACACGATGGTCCGCAAATAACGGGCGACGGGCATTTAATACAAATCCCTGCATACCACGGGGTTGGTGGTTGGGGATCAGTTCCTTTTTGATATTGCCGTTGCGCACAGCGGGTTTGTCATACCCCGTTGCCCATTCGCGCGACGAATGTTCGCTGCGGTAATAATATTCGCCAGCAAAAAAGGCCTGCCGTTCAACATCCAGGTCCCGGTAATAGTCATAACGAATGGTATCAAAATTATACATGCCCTTGGCCGACGGCACGTCTTTGGCCCAGTAATTTTTCACCCGTTCATAGGTAATATGGCGGCCAGGCTCAAAATTTTTGATTTTATAGGGTCCACTTCCCACCGGAATATCAAAGGTGGTTTTGGTAAAATCACGATCTTTCCAGTAATGTTCCGGCAGGATCGGGATATCGCCCAAAATAAGCGGCAGTTCCAGGTTATCACCCGGTTTAAACACAAATTTGACGGTCAGATCATCGAGTTTCTCAAGATGGTCCACCGACGCATAATATTGCCGATAGGTTGGATTTCCCTTTTCAACCAGCGTGTTAAAAGAAAAAATCACATCATCGGCAGTTATTGGCGTGTCATCCTGAAACCGGGCTTTGGGATTAATGAAAAACGTCGCATAGGACCGGTCTTCGGGGACTTCAACCTTTTGCGCCACCAACCCGTATTCGGAAAAGGGTTCATCCAGGCTTTGTACCAGCAGGGTATCATACATCAGCCCCAGACCCGCCGCCGGATCACCCTTTAAAATAAAGGGATTAAGCGTATCAAACGACCCGGTCGAACTATCAAGCAGGGTACCGCCCTTGGGCGCATCGGGATTGACATAATCAAAATGGGTAAAGCCGGGACCGTATTTCAAATCACCATAAAGCGAAATCGCATATTCCGGCCGCGCCAGTGTCGCGAGCGGTTCCTCGCTGACCGAAATGGTTGGCGCAGGCGTGATATTTGGTTTGGCTTCCTCGGCATAGGCCACATGGGCAACGCTTGCGCAGCCAAATGCCAGCAAGGCCGCCAAAATGGCGCTGGCCGTTCCGAAACGCGCCTTCTGGCCGATTGACCCTTTTTGCACCCCGTGTTCCTGATGCGCTATGCGCGACAAACCCTTACCCCGGACCATCCCATCTGTCGTTTTATCCATCAAAATGACCGTCTTTTTCCAATGATCGCGGTTTAAGATGCCTGCCAAGCATATCCTGCTGCCTACCTTGGCATAATGGGGAACAAAATGGTTCGATTTCAAGGCATCATACCGAATTACACCGTATTTTGAACGGTTTTGCGCTTTGTGGTTTCAAGGCTGATTTCGCTCATCAACCAGTCGCGAAAGGCACGCACCTTGCGGCGCTCCAGCCTGCCATCGGGGTAACACAGCGAATAGGCATATGGGCTGTCAACCGGCAGGTCAAACGGCACCATCAAGCGGTTGGTCACCACATATTCACCAATCATGGCCGGGTCGGATATCACCACGCCAAAGCCGCTGGCCGCCGCCTCCATTGCCATATCAAGCGTGGCAAAAACCGGCCCGCGATCGGCATCCACCCCCTTGATCCCGGTTCCGTTCAACCAGATACGCCAATCCTCGCGCTGGGCCGAACAATGCAGCAAGGGCACATTGGCCAGATCTTCGGGCTTTGAAAGCTGCTTGCTTAAACCGGGGTGACAAACCGGCAACAGGCGCTCACCTGTCAAAAATTCATGAACCAGTTGGTCGCCCGGCGTATCGGCAAAACGAATGGCAATGTCGGTTTCGGAAAAATCAACCGGCAGGCTGTCGTCATTAAAGGTGCCCAATTGCACCTGCAAATCGGGGTATTCCGCCTGGAACCGGCCCAGACGCGGCACAATCCAGCGCATGGCAAATGTCAGCGGCGCCAACACACGCAACTGCGTATCATCGGGCCGATCCTCGATTCGGGCGACGGCGGATTCGATTGCATCAAACGCATCCGTCAGCGAAACCAGCAAAATGCGCCCCGGCCGCGTGAGTTTTAATCGCCTATGATGGCGTTCAAAAAGCTTGCGGCCCAAAACATCCTCAAGGTGCTGAACCTGCCGGCTGACAGCCCCTTGGGTAACGTTAAGTTCTTGTGAAGCTTTGGTAAAACTTTCAAGGCGGCCTGCCACCTCGAAAGCCCGCAATGCATTCAACGGCAAGGGACGGCGTTTCATGGCATGTCCTTTTGCATGAGTTTATGTAATGCAATGATGCCAAAATATGGTTTGAGAACAAACAAAAATCGGCGTAACCCTGAGTTTAACGAAACGAAATTCATGGCCGCATCCCTTGAGAGAGCCGCCAGTAAATTGAAGGAATACAATTATGGTAGCGATCACCAAGAACACCGCCGCATTCGCCGCACCGCGCGCACGCAGCAACGACACCGCCGCACGTATCTTTGCCTTGCCGCGCCAGTGGGCTGCCCGCCTTGCCCTGCGCAATCGCCTGGCTGACATGGATGCCCATCTTCTGCGTGATATCGGCTGGGAGCCGACCGCCGCACGCATCGAAGCCAACAAACCTTTCTGGCAGGCCTGATCGGCCTTGCCCCCGTAACGGAGTTTTCCGTTACCGACCGGAGCGGGTCGCAAACCGTTTCAAATCTGACAAACCGGAACTTTACGATGTCTCCCCGATTTTTCCGCCTGCAGGGCCGCCTTTCTTTCCCCCTGCAGGTACTTGATACACTTCTTCGTGTATTCTCCCATTCACAGCCGCGCATTCGGTATTGAACTGCCAACCGCCGCTGTACTCAGCCGGTCATCCCCCGATGGCCGGCTTTTCTTTTGCCTGCCCCATAAAGCCGCCAGTTCAGGCGCTTTGATAGCGCACAAACATCAGATTTGCCGCCGAAAGCACCGAAAACAATGCCACGACCTGGGCATAAAACGGCTGCGCATCGGGCAATGGGCTAAAAGACTGGCGGATATCTTCAAATGATCGCGACCCATCAATTCTCGATATAATTGCCGCACTTGCTGGCGGCAATTTGCTGGTGACCGAAAAGCCGTTGAAGTTGATTTTGATCTGCGCGCTTTTTGCCACTGACGCTGCCAGCTTGGCCCCGTCCACCCGGCCCAGATAGGGGACCATGCCACTGGCACCAACGTTGCCGGGCATATTCATCACCGCCTTTGCGCCCTGCATTTTCATGGCGGGTACAACGGTTTTGCTATCCCCCTTCACGACATAGAAAATATGCTTGGTAATGTTGCCTGCCAGCAATTCGGCCATGGCGTGGCGTGCCTGTGGTGCAAGGTCTGCCATCTGCTGGCGAATGGCGGGGTTGGCGGCATAAATCACCGGGTCATAACGCAAAGGTTCGACAAAGCTTTGCAACCGCAATCCGGCCTGGGTGACAAAGGCGTAAACCTCATCCACGCGATAGGCGCGGTCCTGCTGATGAAGCAACAGGTCATAAAAACCGGCATCGCCGCCCTGAATATGGTCATTGACAAACGGGTTACGTTTCAACCAGTTGGTGGGTGGCAGCCCCTCAAACAGGGCCTTGCCCATATCAAGGCGCGCCCGCCCGCCCGCCTCGGCCGACAGGCGTTCCATCATTTCCTGCATGTGATACACGCCGGTCCGCCCCAAGGTAGCATAAACCATCAGGCCCATGCCGCCGCCGGATTTCAGGCTTTGCGCAAGTGCGCGCAATCCTGCATCCGGGTCTGGCAGGTGGTGCAACACCCCACAACAATCAATGTAATCAAACGGGCCATATTGTGCGGCCAGGTCAACAAAGGACCCGTTCACAAAGGTCACGTTTTTCAGGCCACGGCGTGCGACACGCGATTCGGCAATTTTGCGTGATGCCTCGGACAAATCAATATAGATGATTTCAGCATTCGCGCCGCGATCCCGCGCCTGTTGCGCCAGCATGACCAGGGCATCACCCGTGCCACCCCCGGCGACCAGAATACGGATAGGCTCGCCCGAAGCCCCAGGATCGCGCCCGCCAAAAACATAATGCACGACCTCGCCCCAATCCCCCGGCGATCCGGCAATCAGGCGCTGGTCTTCTTCCTCGGCACGGCGCTCGGGATAGGGAAAAGTTTCATACTGGTCGCGGGTGCGACTGGTATTTTCTGTGCGGGGTTTCCTGGGCCGGCTCATGCATCTGCTTTCGTCTGAAAACGGCCTTTGCGGCCGGGTTTTCCGCGCTGCGGATTCGCTATTGCCCGATAAATTCCATGGTTTTCATGGCCTTGGCAACCCCACAAGCAAAAGCCTGCATGACCAATATGCGCAAGACATGCTGCAACCCGCTCTGCACATCCACCCGCCGTCCCCATCATGATCGGGATAAGGGCACAATTCGCGCCGATATCGACTGGAAAACCGGCTTACGCCGTGACGTCACGGCACATCACAACCATTTTGCTATTTGCGCTGCGATCGCGCAGGGCCGCAAAGGCCTGGGGGACCTCGGCCAGTGAAAACAGCCGGGAAACTGACGGCGTGATATACCCCACCGCCAGATTATGCAGCAATTCAGACATGCCTTCGCGTGCGATTTCGGGGTTCTGGTCCAGATAGGCACCAAAATAAAAGCCCAAAACCGACAGGTTCTTTACCAGCAGAATATTGGCTGGAATTTGCGGGATATCGCCACTGGCAAAGCCAATTACCAGCAACCGGCCACCCGGCGCGGTACAGCGCAGGGACTGGTTAAAAACCTCGCCCCCGACCGGGTCATAAACCACATTCACCCCGGCGGGCCAGCCATGGCGCTGGCAAATATCGCGAACACTGGTGGTGATATCCTCGGATTTGTAATCGATCACAAAATCCGCGCCATGTTGGCGGGCGATTTCGCATTTTTCCGGCCCACCGGCCGTGGCAATAACCCTGGCCCCCAGCACCTTGGCGCATTCAACCGCCGTTACCCCCACACCACCTGCGGCGCCATGCACCAAAACAACATCGCCCGCCTTTACATTGGCGTGATATTTCAAGGCAAACCACGATGTACCATAAGTAATTTGAAAGGCTGCCGCATCAGCAAAGCTTACGCCATCGGGAATGGGCACAATGCGGTCGGCTGGCAGGGCTATCTTTTCGGCAAAGCCGCCATAGGCCGCCATGGCCATTACCCGCACCCCGATCAGCGCACCATCAACACCCTCGCCCACGGCGGAAACAACACCGGCAATTTCAAAACCGGGAATGAACGGAAATTCCGGCTGCTGCTGATATTTACCGGCAATGATCAGGGTATCGGCAAAGTTGACACCACAGGCATCAATATCAATCACGACTTCGCCGGGTGCGGCAACAGGGTCGTCCACCGTGCGCATCACAGGGTCCGTACCGATTTTTTCGCACATCATGGCCCGCATCGAACGTCTCCGCCTGTTGGTCGGTTAGAATTACAATTACACCACATGGGGCAAACCGGTCCCTGTGGGGCGCAATCCGTGCGTTATTTCCGGCAAGGCCACAATCGTTCCAACGCAGCCTGCCCGTCCTGATTTGCAAAACCGGGTACACATGCCCGCAGGGGCGCACGCCGTGCAGCCCCCCGTTTCACACAACAATTTCAGAAAAACCTGGCCCGTCTTTTGCGCCGCGCCAGAAAACTCAGCAGCAAACCGGGAATCATCAGCAATAAAAACGCTGGCAACAGCAATCCGGGGACAAAAATTTTATCCCACAGCCAGCTCGAAACATAACGCTCGACCAGCGCCTGAAGCAGGTTAAGGCTTCCCGGATCCAGCCGATACCAAAGCTCGCCGCCTGCAACGAAGCGCAAATCGCCCGTTTGCAGTGCAGTGACCCCATCTCCGACCAGTACAGCCAGACAGGCAAACAACAGCAGCCAGCCCAACACCCTGAAAAACCACATACCCTTCTCCGCCGTATCGGCTTCAAACTTTTCGGTTTCGATATAATTGGCGCTACCGTAACGGTTTTTGACACCCGCCGTAAAGGGGCACCACATAACCGAACGTCCCAAATGCCATGAAAATACGGCAAACATTTGATTGCGCGCAGGATGGTAGATCAAAGGCTGTATAAAAAGACAGTTTTACACGTCACTACCGCGAAAAACCGGCCAATCGAAAAAAGGTGAAAAAATCGTCACAAAGCCCTGAATTTGGCCTTGTCATTGCGAAGTCTGTCGGCTAATGTCCGCCCGCTTTTGCGATATGGAATATCGCCTGTGGAGAGGTGGCCGAGTGGTTTAAGGCGCACGCCTGGAAAGCGTGTTGGGGTGTAAGCCCCTCAGGGGTTCGAATCCCCTCCTCTCTGCCACTGACTGAAAATTCCCAAAACCAAACCAATACACCGGATGCACCAAACGCCGTCCATGCGTTTGCACCTTCAGCACTTTGTATTGCCGCTGCCCAAAATCAAATGCAGCCAGGGCGGCAGATGAAACAGCGCCATCAGGAAATACATTGCATTCATGCCCGCAAAAAACGGGTTGTTGCCAGATGCGTTACAAATGCTTGCCATTGGCCCGTCATCAAACGCTGCCATGACCCCCAATATTGCAAAAACCGGACTGGCGGCAAGATGCAGCCAGTTGGCTGCACCCCGAATTGCGAAATTTCCATGGATTGCATTTTGCCGAACACCTGCGCGGCCCTGCGCCTTTATCGGTGCTGTATAGCTGTAACCTTGCGGGTTTTGCATATTCGCAGGCTTTTTGCGATCCTTGTCCATCCTGGTCACGCCTGTTTTGCCTCGGCCCGCATGCTACAACAGCCCGAAGGTACTTCATCCTGCATTGCCGGTGCCGTTTCATAACGGTCATGATGGCGCACCCAGTTCATACCGTGCGAAAGCCCTGCTTCATCGCGGCCCTTGGGCACCAGATCAAGCATATTATAAGTGCCCATCATAACCTCGACACCGCGGCCATAGGTCGAATAGGTATGGAAAATCTCGCCGGCGTCGTTTTTGTAAAAAACGCTGATGCCGGGCATATCCGTGCCGTTGGTGTTAAAATCCGCGTAATTATAGGTTACGGCACCGGCTTGGGTTTGTTCGGGTGTGAAGCTGACAGCAAAATCATAATTAAAGCTGTTCTGCGCCGACGAAACCCAGCGAAACCGCCAGCCCATACGCTGTCGAAAACGTTCGATTTCCCCGATTGGGGCACGGGAAACCGCCACCAGGCTGACATCGCGATTAGCCAGGTGCACATTCATGCCATCGCTATGATCGGCCATAAACGAACACCCCGAACAACCCTGTTCCCATCCCGGTGCCAGCATGAAATGCTGAATAATCAGTTGCTGGCGACCATCAAACAGATCGGCCAAAGTGCGTGTCCCCGTGACGGTCTGAAAGACATAATTTTCAGTAATGCGTACCCAGGGCAGGTTACGGCGGCATTGGGCCAATTCATCACCCATGCGGGAAAATTCCTTTTCCTTGCGCAGCAGGTCCTTGCGTGCCACCAGCCATTCAGCGCGCGAAACCACTGCATGCGGATGGGTGTTTTCCAAATCCTGCGGCTGCGGCTTGCTGTTTTCCGTCGTCATTGCGTTGCGTCCTTCCTTGAACTAACAATTTATCTGTCATGTGACCGGAAATTGAAGATCACGGGAAAAACCATACGTGCCGATTTCGCCCAGGCAGGAGTGACAAGTGTGACGCGATTTAAATGGATTCAGTAATCACCGCTGCCGCACGCGCCCTGGCATCGGGGGATCCATTAGGGGCCTTGGGCCGGGTTTCGTTGCGCGATGACCCGCCCGCCCTGGCATTGCGCGGTATCGCCATGGCCCGCCTTGGTGATTTTGAGCGCGCCCGCGCCCTTTTAAAACAGGCCGCCCGTGCCTTTGGCAGCAGCGAACCCGTGGCTGCCGCGCGCTGCGTGGTGGCAGAAGCCGAAATTGCCCTTGTCTCGCGTGATCTGGCGCGCAACGACAACACGTTACAGGCTGCACGCAACACCTTGGAAAACCGGGGTGATTTCGCCAATGCCGCCCATGCCCGCCATATCGAGGCAAACCGCCTTGTCCTTTCGGGCCAGCTGGATATGGCCGAAAAGCTGCTATCGGAAATTGATGCCCAAAACTTCCCCCCCTTGCTGCAAGCCGCACATGAACTGGCGATTGCTGGCATTGCCACCCGCAGGCTTGATACCATAACCGCGCGTGCCACCCTGGCAAAAGCAATGCAGATTGCATCGCATATGAATGTGCCCATGATGATGGCCGAGGTTGAAAAGGCGCAGCGCATCCTGGATACCCCGGCAGCAAGGCTTATTCAAAACGGACAGGAACGGCCCATTTTGCTGGACGAAGTCGCGCAACTGCCAACACCCGAAACCCTGATCATTGATGCCTGCCGGTATATTGTGCGCCAGGACGACACCATTATTGCCCTGGCATCGCGCCCGGTGCTGTTCAGCCTTTTGCGTATGCTGGCCTCTGCCTGGCCGGGCGATGTTTCGCGCGATGATCTGGTCAAAACGGCCTTTCATGCCCGCGAAGCCGATGAATCCCACCGGGCAAGGTTACGGGTTGAAATTGGCCGCATTCGCGCAAAAATCCGCAAATTTGCAACCATCCACGCAACCCGCGATGGTTTTGTGCTGTTACCCCGTAACAAAGCCCACATTATCGCCGTGCTTGCCCCGCCGGTAGAGGGCAATCACGGGCCGCTTCTGGCCCTGCTGGCCGATGGCGAGGCATGGTCCAGTTCAGCCCTGGCACTGACATTGGGATGCAGCCAGCGCACAATCCAACGCGCCCTTGATGATCTGGCCTCACTGGGCAAAGTCCAGTTTTATGGCAAAGGGCGGGCGCGACGCTGGATGACGCCGCCCTTTCCCGGTTTCACGACAAGCTTGTTACTCCCCGGTCCCTTGCCTGGCACCTAAACTGGTACGCAACAGGCACATTTGACAAAGGAATCCCAGATCATGAAACGCATGGCAGCAGAAATTACCGGGGAATTCGGCCCGCTTGAGGGTGTCACCCAGGTTAATGGGGTAACGTATGATGGTGAAAAAATATGGTTTGCCGCAGGCAGTGAAATCATCGCCATCAACCCCGAAGATGGCAGCAAAAAAGCCAGCCTGACCGCCGAAGCGGATGCCGGAACAGCTTTTGACGGCACATATTTTTACCAGATCGCCGATAGCCAGATAAACAAGATCGACCCTGAAAACGGCAAGGTCGTTGCCACCATCCCTGCACCCGGTGGCGGGGCGGCATCGGGCATGGCATGGGCGGAAGGATCACTTTGGGTCGGGCAATATCGGGACCGCAAAATTCACGAGATCGACCCCAATAATGGCGATATTCGCCGCACCATCCTTTCGGACCGCTTTGTAACCGGTGTTACCTGGCTGGGGGGCGAACTTTGGCATGGCACATGGGAAAACGAAGAAAGCAGCCTGCGCCAGATTGATGCCAGTAACGGCACCGTTCTTGCGCAGATCGACATGCCCGAAGGTGTCGGTGTTTCGGGCCTGGAATCAGATGGCAAGGACCGTTTTTTCTGTGGCGGCGGCAATAGCGGCAAGGTCAGAATTGTGCATAAAAACATCTGATTTCGCTGGGAATATTTGAACTAAATAACAATTAATTCAAATATTTAAGAAAAATATATAAAGTATTTTCGCAAGAAAATATGGAACGTTTCACCCGCCCAATCGTTAGACAGGCATAACGCTCGAAGCTCAGATGAAAGGAGAGACGTTATGCCTGCGATTGATACCGCAAAAATCCTGATCCTCGCGACGGATGGTTATGAACGGTCCGAATTACGTGTCCCACGGGACAAGCTTTCGACCCACGGGGCTGATGTTAAAATCGCCTCGCTGAAATCTGGCAGCATCAAAAGCTGGGATGAAAAGGATTGGGGCGACAGTGTTGATGTCGACCTTGAGGTAAAAGACGTCGATATCAAGGATTACGATGCCCTTGTCATTCCCGGCGGTCAGATCAACCCGGACCTGCTGCGCGTAAATGAAGGTGCCGTTTCACTGGTGCGCGACTTTGTGGCATCGGGCAAGCCGGTTGCCGCCATTTGCCATGGCCCCTGGCTTCTGGTCGAGGCGGATGCCCTGCGTAATCGCAAAGCAACATCTTACCCGTCCATCAAAACCGACATGATCAATGCCGGTGCGAAATGGGAAGACAGCAAAGTTGTTTGTGACCAGGCAATTATCACATCGCGCAACCCCAATGACCTTGACGCGTTTGTTGGCAAGATTGTCGAGGAAGTCAGCGAAGGCAAACATGCAAGGCGCGCTGCCTGACACCAAACTGCCGCGATCCAGCCCGATCACGGCAGCCCGAATGCGGCGGCTTATCTTTGCACTTTAACCGCAAACACCGCCGCATAAGCCCGCATATCCCAAACCCTGCTTGGCGATATCGGGTAAGGCCCCTGGCCTGGATGGTCGGCCAACTGGCCCGGCCGATGATCCGAACTTCCGTTTTCCCGGTCCTGGATACCTGCCAGGGCCGGGATTTTTACATCCTGCCAACGTGGCTGCGGCAATTAAACTGCCACAGCACATTGATCATGCCTTAAATTTCCGGTCCCTTGCTGAAATCGATATCGGCAAAGGCGGCTTCAAATCCGGCATTTTCCATTTGTTTGTGCCTGGCCTTTCCTTCGCCTGCCCCATATTCAGCCATGACCTGATAAACCGGGCCATCATTGGTCGAAATAGACTGATAAAGGCAGAATTTATCAACGTGAAAGACCCGGCTGGTAACATCGGCATGGTCAACAACCGCCTGCTCGACCACAGCCCGATGGGCCGAACGATTACGCCCCAGTGTGATATGCGGGGCGAATTTTCGCTGTTCCAACTGCCCTGATATATCTTCACACGCCAAAAGGGCGCTTTCCACCCGCTGCGCTAACTGCCCTAGCAAGGGCTGGTTTTGCACGGCGGCCCATAAAATGCGGGCCTTTTTATCCGTGCCAAACATACCAAGCCCGGCAATTTTCAGGTCAAAACCGTCAAAACCGATCGCCATCAGGGCATCGTCAATGGTGCCCGCCACATGCCTGTCATCGACATTGCCGATGAATTTCAGGGTTAAATGCATGTTTTCAGGCGTTTGGGCCTCAAGCCCGCGAATGGCCCGGGCAATAGGATAAAGGTCTTCGGCAATATCAGCCGGAATGGGGATGCCGACAAAAAGGCGCATCATCACCCTCGTTCATAAAAATTGGCACAACGGACGATCATGTTGCATTCCCGGCCATCGGCAAAATACCGCAATATGGAGGGGAATGTCTGATCCCGTTATGAGGCCGGGGGCGGACTGGCCTTGGCGGCAGTACCGGGCAACGGCACAAAATCATCCTCCCCGGGAACCGGCGTAAACCGCTGATTTTGCCAGTCATCCTTGGCTTTCTGGATGCGATCCTTACTGGTGGAGACAAAATTCCACCAGATATGCCGGTGGCCCAAAGGCACCCCGCCCAACAACATCACACGGCAATGGTTTTCCGCAACGATATCGGGAATTTCATCTGGTGCGATATAAACAAAACTGAAGGCTTCGTGCCGGGTACCATCAATGCGCAAGGCCCCTTCGATCACATAAAGCGCGGCTTCCTGGTTTTCACCGGGCAACAATAACTGCGCACCACCATCCATATGCACATCAAGGTAAAACAGCTTTGATTTTACCGGTACCGGCGCGCTATGCCCAAAGGCCTCGCCCGCGATCAGGCGCATATGCAGGCCTGATTCATGGATCACCGGCAAATCATCCTTGCGGATATGGGTGAAATCGGGCGCGCATTCCTCGTCTGCCTCGGGCAGGGCGCACCATAGCTGCAATCCATGCAGGTTGTGGTCCGAATGGCGCAAATCCGATGTTTCACGTTCGGAATGGACAATGCCGCGGCCCGCCGTCATCCAGTTCAAATCACCCGGCGTAATTTCCAGCTTATTGCCCAGGCTATCATTATGCAGAATGGCACCTTCAAACAGGTAGGTCACTGTTGCCAGGCCGATATGGGGATGGGGTGGCACATCAACGCCATTTCCCGCCTCAAAACTTACCGGGCCCATATGGTCAAAAAACACGAACGGCCCAACCGACCGGCATTCCCTTTGCGGCAAAAGGCGCCGCACGGACATACCCTCCAGGTCGGTTTCCTTCCCTGAAACGACAACTACCATACGACGCCTCCTTTTGTCCGGCGGTATCCATGATGCCCCGTTGTGCCCCGGCGGCATTATCACCACCGGGGCCACAACCAGGCATATTCTCCGATACTGGCGTACCTGCGCTTACGGGCAGGGGTTCGGCCAGCAGGTCTGGATGTTTTCAATTTCGGCCAGCACATCATCCGAAAGCGTGATGTCAGCAGAACCGATATTGATTTTAAGCTGCTCCATCGAGGTAGCCCCGATGATGTTTGATGTCAGGAACTGACGCGAATTGACATAGGCCAGCGCCATCTGGGACGGATCAAGCCCGTTATCCTTTGCCAGTTTGACATAGGCTTCGGTTGCCTTGATGCCATTTTCCTTAAGATAACGGCCAAAATATTGCGGCCAGATGGTGCTGCGTGCGCCTTCCGGTTTGGCACCATCAATGTACTTGCCCGAAAGCGCGCCACCGCCCAGCGGCGAATAGGCCAAAAGGCCGGCATCTTCGCGAATGGAGCATTCAGCCAGACCAACCTCGTAGGTGCGGTTCAGCAGGCTATAGGGGTTCTGAACGGAAACAACACGCGGCCAGCCTTTTTTCTCGGCCAGTTCCAGAAATTTCATCAACCCCCACGGGGTTTCGTTCGACAGGCCGATATGGCGCACCTTGCCAGCCTTGACCAGTTCATCAAGGGCGGAAAGGGTTTCCTCGATCGGGGTGAATTCCTCGTTCTCATCATGGTCGTAGCCCAGCTTGCCAAAGAAGTTGGAATTACGATCCGGCCAGTGCAGCTGATAAAGATCGACATAATCGGTCTTCAGGCGCGACAGCGACCCGTCAATGGCAGTAAAAATCTGGTCACGGGTCAGGCGGGGACCACCACGCACATAGGGAAAACGCTCTGCCGGACCGACAATTTTGGTGGCAATCACCAGATCATCGCGTTTGCCGCGTTTTTCCAGCCAGTTACCGATAATGGTTTCGGTCTTGGTGAAGGTTTCTTCCATCGCCGGGACCGGGTACATTTCGGCAGTATCGATAAAATTGATATCGTTACTGGTGGCGTAATCAAGCTGTTCAAAGGCTTCTTCCTGGGTATTTTGCTGCCCCCAGGTCATGGTTCCAAGGCAGATAACGCTGACATTGATGTCAGTACGGCCCAAACGGCGGTATTCCATACTAAAAGTCCCCTTTTGGCGGCCCTGGTGGCGGGCCACTTCATTTTGGAAATAGTGTGAATATATCCTGCCGTGCCGACAATGAAACCGCTAGCACCGATTTTTCATGAGATTTCATTGCGATATCACATGAACAGCGTCAGAACTCCCGTATAGGCGTAAAAACGGTCGTTACAAATTTCACCATTTCCGTAAAAACCGGTTAATGGCAAATCGCCCAATTCTTCCTGAATGATCATCATTTCGCGATTTTCGGTGCCAAACAGGTGCGGCCCGCGCGCGACACAACTGCAATACACCGCACCACGCGGGCGGCCGGGCAAACGGCGCTGCAAATCCGCCAGCATCCGGCGCAAATCCTGTTCGGCAGTGGCACTATCGCGGCGGACAAACCGCACCGCATCCCCCGGTCGGGCATCATCATTGACCGCCATCAGGTTATTTTGCGGGTCAACCCCCATCAGGTTGCGCACCACAAAATCGCCGGTATCAGTACCCGGCACCATGAACGCAACATGATACCGCCCTGTGCCAATCTGGGCACCTGCCCCACCCTCACCACCGGGTTTACTACCGGGATTAAGGGTAAAGCCGTTTTCATCCGATGCCAGTTCATCGGCAAAAACCTGATAGGCGGGCTTGTCATCAAGCATTGAAATGATGCCACCCCGCCCCTCGGTCACGCGGTGAACCGGGCCAATGGGGGAACAGGCCTGGCTTAACCCCACCTGCACCACGGTATCACCGGCAAACAAAACACCCGAAAGCCCGCCATGCGTGACTTTATTGGCAATCTGCGATGCGCCCTTTTCTCCCCCTGCACCAACGCCTCCAACCAGATAGGTCGATCCGACACGCGCCAGTTCCGGCAGCAGTTTCAGGGCTTCGGGCACGCCGGGATCGGCATGGACCAGGCCAAATAATGGCTCAAGCCGGGCAATGGCATCCTGCAAGGGGGCTTCATCGATATCGGCATCAATACGAATGGGATCAAAAATGTGAAACCGTTCAGGCGCCAGCGGGGCGATCATGACAGAGGCCGCAGGCACCCCGAAATAGGCACGGCCCGGCCCGCAAACACCCACACCCGATGTACCAACCCAAAATTCAACGCCAAGGCGGGATCGCAAAAAGGTCAGGATGCTGCCGATGTCCCCGGCAAGGGGTTCCGATACATATAAAAAGGCCAGGCCATCGGGAATATCTCCCTGACGTTCCAGCTTTTCGGCCAGTTCGGATGAAATTGCCGCCCAGTGTTCTCCGCTGGCATGTGCCGCAATAAATTCAGCGCTCATAACCCTTCCCCGTTCCCTGGTCGCAGTGCATCACTAGAACGCCCACCTATATGCTGCCCGTACACAGGCAATATTCCACCCGCACCGGGCCAGCGAAACATGCCTGTATCAGGCAACGCAATTTCATCACGCCAGCAGGCCTTGGCGCAAGCATTGAACCAGCCCTTTAGCCATCCAGGTGCTTTTGCCCCCGATTATTCCGCTTATCCGCGTAAAATCCCCCGCAACAGGATCAATCACCGCCCCTTATATATTGCCAGCCTCTATTACCCGGCCTGAATGCAAGGGACAATGCAGCAGCTTCAAAAAGTGTGAAAACTGCCGTGCGCCTTAGCTGACATGGCGGCGCAAAAGCTCCATCGCCGCGTTTAGCTGCGTCATGCGCTGGTGTGACCCATAATTACTATCCGGGTGATGGATGGCGGCCAGCACCCGATATTTGCTGCGAATTGCCTTGGCATCCGGCCGCGCCCCTGGGGGAAAGCCCATCACATGCAGGGCATCGTTATAAGTGCTCACCCCGCGATCCAGCGGGTCAAATGCCAGGTTATGCACAATCTGGCGCAGGCGCTCGACCTCCTCGCGGGATTGAAGCAGTTCGGCGGGTGGCTGGGTTACGCGTTTTTTAAGATCGGCTATTTCCTGCAGGGCGCGCTTCTCAGCCGCCAGCACATCTGGCCGGTCCACGCGGATGCGTACATCGCCCCCTTCAAAATCCAGCGCCATTTTCAATGCCTTACGCACTGTTGTAATGGCATATCCCGATGGCAGGCGCAGTTGCAGGCGCGGTTTGCGCCGCCAGGGACGGCCTTCCGCCGGGCCGGATTTCAACACAATGGTTTCACGGTCACCCGGTGGGGGATCACCCGGGTCGTCATAGGCTTCGATCACGTCTTTTGGCACAATCAACATCACGGAACGCGCCAGATCGGCGGCATTTACCTCGCGCCGCGTCGCCAGATCAAGAACCGCATCCCGAAATGCACTGGCACAGGGGATGGTGTAAGACTGCTTAACTGTTTGCGACGCCATGAAGCCCCTTGTCACACAAACCAGTGAAAACGGTTGCAGTATACGCAAAACACTGCGCCCCGGCCCATTTCCTGCTGGACGAAAAGTTTAGGCGACGGTCTTTTACCGCGCAACTACAAAAGTAGACAAACTTGAATCGCTTCCGAGTCAAAATTCGTGCCCGACCGGCCAGATTATGCCTGACCGCGCGCAAATACAGACGTCAAAATCAAAATAAGCATCTGAAAATAAATAATAATTCTACGAATGAAGTAGAACTCAGCGCCATTCTTGAAATGCATAACAAATCATTAACACAAACCCAGCCAGCTATGCACGCACCTAAAAATCGGCGCTTTGCCCAAGCCCAAACTGAAAAATAATCAAGTAAATACAGATAGTTAATAGACACACACAGGCAAAGCCGCAAAACCAGCCCCGGTTAAGCTTTGAAGCCGGATTTTGTTTCGGTTTGCGGTCTAATTTTCGCAAATTCGCTTCCCGATGGAGGAACGCACGCGAGCAAGCGATCAAAAATCTACAAATGCAGTTACGATTTTGGGAATCAAAACACAGCCGAAAGTAAACAAGGTATTAACAAGCACAATTTCAAGGCCAAAACCGGCATTTTTTGCAGATTTTTTTGAAATTTCAGCATTTCTCAGCACCTGCGAAAACGGCATAATACATTGTTAAATAACAAAAATATGCAGATCCACGTCATAACAGCCAGTCAGAAAAGGCGTCGCACCCAAATTGTTACAACATCGATATGAAAACTATCTACTTTTGTAGTTTTTGGCTTTCAACGGGATAAAAATTTACCACTTTAAACACTGTTAAAGATGCTTCTGGATAAATTTTCACCGCCAAGGTCTTATTCCCACGATGTTTTTTGAATTTTCCCGGCATCAAGCCATGCATTTTTGCGCGTATGTCATCACGCTTTTGGGCCAAAAGCCGCATCCTCTACCCGTCAACAGGTGGCAAAAGCATCAACAATCTGAATTTATTCCTTTTATAACAACATCTTGCACACCATCCTATCCATTCCCTGCTACGCACAGCCATGAACATCACGCAGGCATATATGGCGCCAACAGCAAACCTGCAGGACATAACAAAAGCCGGACGCACGATCCTTCGCACATCCGGCCTGTTATAGAAGTCACCCACATGTCGGCTTTGTCAGGGGGCATCCCCGCACCGGGCGAATTCCAGCGCCCGTCTTCAAACCTCAAACCCTTGAAAATCAGGCACGATCAGGGAAGGGCTTTGACGATAGAGGGGGTAATTTTACCAACAATTACATCCACGCCCTTGGCATTGGGGTGCATACCATCCTGCTGGTTCAGGGCGGGGTCGGCAACAACGCCATCAAGGAAAAAGGGGTAAAGCGGCAGGTTATATTTGGCGGCAAGGTCAGGATAAATGGCGTTAAATTCCTGGCCATATTCCTTACCCATATTGGGCGGTGCCATCATGCCAACCAGAAGGACGGCTGTTTGTTGTGCCTGCAGCTTTTCAATGATCTGTTCAAGATTGGTGCGGGTTTGGGTCGGTTCCACACCCCGCAGCGCATCATTAGCACCAAGTTCAAGAACAACCAGGTCGGGTTTGTCCACCATTGCCCAATCAAGGCGCGCCAACCCGGCCGCTGTGGTATCACCGGAAACACCACTATTGATCACGCGTGCATTAACCCCGGCACTTTTAAGGGATTTTGCCAGATTGGGGGCAAAACCATCCTGTTCGGGCAGGCCATAACCGGCAATCAGGCTATCGCCAAACAGAACAATGGTGGATTGCGCCGCACCATTTTTACCCTCGGCCGAAGATTGCGCGGCAGCCGGGCGAAACAATACACAAACCGAAACGAAAGCCAGCAAGGCAAGCCCAACCGTAAATCGCCGCATAAAATCGCCCATAAAATGATCATTCCTGCCAGTAAAAGTGAAACTGTTAACACCAGGGCCTTGCCCCCCTGTGGATATTGACACATTTCTGCGGGTATTCATTGGCTTCCTCTTGTTATGCTGGCGCAATACCGGTGTTTCAGGGGTTTAAAAGGTATTTTGCACAGATTTTGATCAGCGCAACCGCCTTTTCCCCCTGTCAAATGCCTACCAAATCGCATTGGCGCAACCCTGACTGGAATTTTCATGCGTGATTCTGCTTCTGCCCCGTCTCTGTCATCGTCCGCCGATCAACCGGTAAGCACCGCTGGTGAAACCACGCGCCTGCCCATCAATGTCCGGGGCCTGAAACTAAGCCTGAAAGGACCGGCAGGCACGGTTGATATCCTGAAAAATATCGATCTTTCCATTCGTGCTGGCGAACGCGTCAGCCTGATCGGCCCTTCCGGGTCGGGGAAAACATCGCTGTTGATGGTCATTGCCGGGCTGGAACAAGCCCAGGACGGCACCATTGAAATTTGCGGCCATAACCTGCGCAAGCTTGGCGAAGATGGTTTGGCCCTGTTTCGCCGCCACCATGTCGGCATTGTTTTTCAGGATTTCCACCTGGTCCCATCCATGAGCGCGCTTGAAAACGTTGCCCTTCCCATGGAATTTGCGGGTCGCACCGATGCGTTTGAACGCGCCCGCGAGGAATTAACCGCCGTTGGCCTTGGCCACCGCATGGATCATTATCCCGGCCAGCTGAGCGGCGGGGAACAGCAACGCGTGGCCCTTGCCCGTGCGCTGGCGACCGACCCGGAATTATTACTGGCCGACGAACCCACAGGCAACCTGGACGGGAACACAGGCGAAACGATTATCCAGCTGTTGTTTGATCTGGCACGCAAGCGGGGTTCGACCCTGTTATTGATCACCCATGACGAAGGGCTGGCCGCCCGGTGTGACCGCGCCATTACCATGCGCGATGGCGTTATTGTTTCGACCGGGGAATCAGCATAATGGCTTCATCGTCATCGCAAAACCCTCGAACATCTCCATCCTCGACGGCCTCATTTTCACCGCCCAACCAGTGGGCCATGGCGTGGCGCGTGGCCCGGCGCGAATTGCGCGGTGGGTTGCGCGGCTTCTGGATCTTTCTGGCCTGCCTGGCACTTGGCGTTGGCACCATTGCCGCAGTTGGAAACGTTTCACAATCGGTATTGGGCGCGCTGGAACGTGATGGCCGCGCCCTTTTGGGGGGCGATATTGAAATCCAGCAGGTCAATATGCCCGCCAGCCCCGACCAGCAAAGCTGGTTTGCCGATAATGCACAACGGGTTGGGCAAATCGCGACCCTGCGGGCAACCGCCTATGGCAATGACCAGCGCCGCCTGGTAGAACTGAAAGCGGTTGACGACCAATATCCGCTTTTTGGACAGATTCAGTTGCAAAACGATGCCCCGTTTGCCGGCATTCTGGCTAAAAAAGATGGCCTTTGGGGCGGTGTTGCCGAGGCCGGCCTGCTGGAGCGCCTGAACATTAAAGTCGGCGACACCGTAAAACTGGGTGATACGGATATCCAGATCCGTGGCGTAATTACCAAGGAACCGGACAAGGCAATTGGTTTTCTTAATTTCGGCCCGCGCCTGATGGTTGCCCTGCCCGCTCTGGCCGATACCAGACTGGTCGTGCCGGGCAGCCTTGTGCATTATCATTATCTGATCGATCTGAAAAATGGCGACACGATTGATGCCTTTCGCACCCGGCTGGATGACGACTATGCCAGCGAAGGCTGGCGCATCCGCGATACCAACAATGCCAGCCCCGGCCTGAAACGCTTTATCGAACGCCTTACACTGTTTCTTACGCTTGTTGGCCTGTCAGCCCTGCTGGTGGGAGGGATTGGCGTTGCCAATGCCGTGCGCAGCCATGTCGAAAGCAAAACGTCTGTCATTGCCACGCTAAAATCGATTGGTGCAACACATGGGCTGGTTTTGCGCATCTATTTCCTGCAAATCCTTGCCATTGCCATTTTGGGCATTGTCATTGGCCTGTTCATTGGCGCACTTGCCCCCATGCTGGTTGCCCCCATTCTGGCCGATAAGCTGCCCATCGCCGTTACCGCAGCACCGGCCATGCCATCGCTGATCATTGCAACCGCATTTGGTATTCTCACCACACTTGTTTTCACCCTGCCATCGCTTTTGCGTGCCCGTGAAATTCCGGCAGCACGGCTGTTTCGCTCTGGTGCAGGGTTAAATGGCGGCGCGGTCCGCCGTAAAGATTTGCCAGTTCTTGCCGTTCCGCTGGTGCTTTTGCTGATATTAACCGTGGCAAGTGCCACCGATACCGCCATCGCCCTTGGCTTTATTGGCGCATCCATTGCCGCCATCGCCATTTTTGTGCTGGCGGGCCGCGTGGTTATATCGGTTTCAAAACGGTTTACCCATGGGCGCAATGCCTTTACCCGGCTGGCCCTGGCAAACCTGCACCGGCCGGGAACATCCACCGTTGCGGTAACCCTGTCGCTGGGATTGGGGTTAACCCTACTTGTGACAATCGCCAGCATCGAAGGCAATCTGAACCACGAAATCCAGGATCGCCTGCCGGAATCCGCCCCGGCGTTTTTCTTTCTTGATATCCGCCCTGACCAGATCGACCAGTTCCGCAGTGACCTGAAAAGCCAGCCTGACATTGGTGAAATCGAACAAACCCCAATGCTGCGCGGCCGTGTGGTGGCGTTAAACGGGGTGAATGCCAATGATATTCCCCCCGGTGATGATCGCTGGTTTTTGCGTGGGGACCGTGGCCTGACCTTTGCCACCACCCCACCCGAAGGCACCGTCATTACCCAGGGCAACTGGTGGCCTGATGATTACAATGATGCCAGCAAACCGCTGGTGTCACTAACAGCCGATATTGGTGCCAGCTTTAATCTGAAACCGGGCGATACCCTGACAGTCAATGTTCTGGGCCGTGACATTACCGCCGAAATCGCCAATCTGCGCGAGGTGGACTGGCAAAGCCTGCGCATGAATTTTGCCATGGTCTTTTCCCCCGGCCTGATCGACAAGGCCCCCTATAGCCTGATTGCCACCGCCCATATGCCGCCCAATATGGAAGAACCGGTTGATCGCCTGATCGGCAAGGACTTCCCCAATGTGTCCGCCATTCGCGTGCGCGAGGCACTGGAAGCCGCCAATACCATCCTGGCGGGCATTGGCATTGCCCTAAGTGCCACCAGTTCGATTGCCATTATCGCCGGGGTGCTGGTGCTGGCCGGGGCTGTGGCCGCAGGGCGGCGCAAACGCATTTATGATGCGGTTGTTCTTAAAACCCTGGGGGCAACGCGGGCCAACATCCTTTATGCCTATGCGCTGGAATACGGCATTCTGGGGCTTTCGACCGGGCTGATCGCCGCCCTGTTTGGCAGTGCAGCGGCCTGGGCGGTGCTGGTGCTGGTCATGGGGGCAAGCTGGACATTGCTTCCCGCTACCGTGCTGGGGCCAATCCTGATTGGGCTTATTGCAACGCTAAGTGCTGGTTTTATTGGCACCTGGCAGGCATTGCGCAGCCCGGCAGCGCCCATTTTGCGCAACGAATAAATGCTGCTTTAACCAAACCAAAAGGGCAGCATCCGATTGGGGTGCTGCCCTTTTTTGTGTCTGGTTACATCAGCCGCAAATCGCGCATTGCGCTGCAAAATAATTCTTCCGGTTACGATTCATTCCCCGGAATGAATGCGTTTATCCGCCATTACCCATTAAAACCCGACGCAACAGCATCACGCCATGTCACGCAAGGCACGGCGGACGATTTTGCCCGTGGCCGTCATTGGCAATGCCTCGACAAAGGCAAATTCACGGGGATATTCATGCGCGCCCAACCGGGTGCGGACAAAATCGGACAGGTCATCTTTGATGTCGTCCTGATCGTTCTGACCATTCAGCGCATCATCAAGCACGACAAAGGCCTTGATAATCTGCCCGCGTAACGGGTCATCCTTGCCAACCACACCTGCCATGCGCACCGCCGGGTGGGCGATCAGGCAATCTTCAATTTCGCCAGGACCAATACGATATCCAGCCGAACTGATGACATCATCCTCGCGCCCGACAAAACGAATGAAGCCATCCGCCCCCATGGTGCCCAAATCACCGGTCACCATCCAGTCGCCAATGAATTTGGCTTTGGTCGCGGCCTCGTTTCGCCAGTAATGCAAAAACATCACCGGGTCCGGGCTGCGCACCGCGATCATGCCAACGCTGCCCGGTGCCATTTCGGCCCCGGTTTCATCAATAATGCCAATATCATGGCCCGGCACGGCACGGCCCATGCTGCCTGCCTGCGTCACATTCAGGCGATGGGCGGAACTGACAATCATGTTGCATTCCGTCTGGCCGTAAAATTCATTGATCGTCAGGCCAAAGGTATCGCGCCCCCATTGCAGCATTTCCGCCCCCAGGGTTTCACCACCACTGGCGATCGTGCGCAAATCGCAACGATGTGCCGCAAGCTGCTCTGGCGGTGCGGCACGCATCATTTTCAGTGCGGTTGGCGGCAAAAAGGCATTGCGCACGCCATATTCCGCCATCAGGGCAAAGGCACGTTCGGGGCTGAATTTTTCAAACCGGTGTGCCACAACCGCCACCCCGTGGTGCCAGGCTGGCAATAACACATCCAGCAACCCGCCAATCCACGCCCAGTCCGCAGGCGTCCAGATCAAATCGCCCGGCTGGGGGAACAGGTCGTGGGACATTTCAACACCGGGCAAATGCCCCAGCAACACCCGATGGGCATGAAGTGCGCCTTTGGGCTGGCCGGTGGTGCCCGATGTATAAATGATCAGGGCCGGGTCATCGGCACGGGTAACAACCGGTGTGAAGGCATCACTGGCTTCGTAACTTAGCGCCTTGAAATCCAGGCAATCGTCGGGTTTGCCATCAATCACATAGACATGTTCAAGGGCGGGTAGCAAATCGCGGATTTCGGCTATTTTGCGCGCGCCAGCCAAATCGGTGACCAATGCCCGCGCGGCACAGTTACCCAGCCGGTATTCCAGCGCGTCTACCCCAAACAGGGTAAATAGCGGTACGGCAATAGCACCGAGCTTATAGGTCGCGATATGGGAAATGGCGGTTTCCGGGCATTGCGGCAGCAATATTGCCACACGATCGCCACGGGTGATGCCATGGCGGGCCAATACGTTTGCGAAACGATTGGACAGGCGGCGCATCTGGGCAAAGCTGTAATCCCGGCGTGTGCCATCGGCCCGCCGATGAATAAGGGCCAATCGTGCCGGGTCATCTGCCCATTTGTCGCAGGCATCAACGCCGATATTGTAAAATTCCGGCACCTTCCAGGAAAAATCCCGGTTAAGGGCCGCATAATCTGGTGCTGCTGGCAGCATGTTTCCCCCTGCCTGTTCCCGCCTTGCCCTTTTCGGGTCTGTCTGCTGGCGGGTGATTGTTATCGCACGCATCGTAAAATGGAACGCGCGGAAATTGAACTGCCTTATTTATTTTTCTAATATAAAAGCCACGCCTAATTTGTTGGTGCCAGCAGGAAGGTAAAGTTCGAAGGTTGGCCTGCATCGCTGCGTGCCGTGCTGTGGCAGCCAAGGCACGACCCCACCGCCTGATCCTGAATGAAGCTTTCCATTGTCAGGTTGCTTAAAAAACGGGGCACTTCGCCAACGCCAAAGGGCGCACCGCCGATATTGCCAATCCATTGCGTGCCAACCAAAAAATAATTGGCCCAAACCGCCCCCTGCAGTTGCGCATGCCATTTTGCGTTGGTTTCCTGTGTGCCTTCAAATACCTGCCAGCAACGCACCAGTTGCGAGGGCGGCAATGCCTCGCCCAGGGCATTTACCGCATAGGGGGGCTTATCATCCCACAGGGCCTTTATGGTGATGCCCCGGTTAACCGCCCTTGCAGGCAATGCCGCCATTTGCCCGGTTGCAGATTGTTCACTGGCAAAGGGTGAAGCCGCCATGCCAAACAGGTTAAATCGTTTTGGTTTGGCAATATCATCAAGGGGGGCCGATGCAGGTTCTGGCCGTTTAAAACCAAGTTTGCCCTTTTTCACGCCCGGCAGGTAACAGCCGTCGGGAAACAGGTTTTTGGCAATGAAACTGTTGGGTCGGCGGGCATTTCCGGCAAGGGGCGCATTGGCGACATGCTCAAAGGTTGACCATATCCAGCGATCGCCATTGCCGCTCACCACCCGTTGCACCAGATGCATGCCGATCAGGCCCACCGTTTCCTCCCGGCACCGGGCTTTGCCGGAAACGGAACTTTGCGCCGAAACAAATATACGTGCCTTGCGGGTTAGAAATGCGCCATTCGTCCCGCTATCCCTTGACGCGTCCTCCTGCGGCAAAATACGCCATGCCAGCTTGATCAGGGTTGCACCGGGGCCGGGTTGTGCTGTGGTTTGGGCTGCGGATGCAGGTGCGGATTTGGTAAAACCCTTTAAAGCCGGATCATGGCTGACGTGATCAGTGCGTTGCGGAAACGAAATATCCGCCCCGGCATCGGCATAGCGCGCACGCCCGTCAAAGCTGCCCAGGCCATTGGCGCGAATGTAACGGGCGGCAGCCTCGTTCATGCGGGTTTCATACAAAACGTAATTCCCCGCCTGATCGATCAGCACATCGCCGGTTGCCTGATGAAACCCTTCCAGCAACACATAGCCATCAGCAGCGCCAACACCATCCGGTTGCGCGGCGAGCACGCCGCCATCAATATCCGCCTGTGTTACCTTCCCTTGCAATTGCCGGGATGAAACCCCACCCGTTAGCTGATCAAAACCTGCCATATCGCCACTGGCG
Organism: Thalassospira marina; assembly: GCF_002844375.1. Lineage (NCBI taxonomy): Bacteria > Pseudomonadati > Pseudomonadota > Alphaproteobacteria > Rhodospirillales > Thalassospiraceae > Thalassospira > Thalassospira marina. The sequence continues at coordinate 3,978,830 of NZ_CP024199.1, forward strand.
CAGGCGGCACGGGCGGTTTGTGTCGCCGGATCGGCAAATTCACCATGTATCACATCATCCCGGCGCACCAGGCGCTGCCAGCGCGGCACCAAACCCGGGTCAGGGTGCAATGCAGCCTGATAGGATACAGCTTGCCCTGCCGACGTCATCGGCCAGGTCATCGCGATAAAGGATTGCCAGGAAAACCGGTCAAACGGCGCCTGGGATTCCGGCCCGACAAACCGGTAAATGAAATTGGCATCAAATTCGGAAACATCAGCAGGCAGAGTCGGGCAAGGATGCTGCGCCAGGGCTGCATCGGCGCAAAATTCGCCAGAAGCCTGATCACTTTGTTTTGATGGTGAAACATTAACCGGCTGCGCCGCCTCAACCGGGAAAACCATAAAATTGCCCAAAAGCAGGCTTGCTGCAATGATTCCGGTTTTGGCCGAATATATTGCATTTTTCAAAATATTATTGTTTTTCAATTCCATAGCGAAGCCCCTATTCCCCTGGAATTTGCCTACGCCCGCCAGCCACCCCAACTATAGCGGGAAATTCGAGACAATTTTTATTTTGTCATATTTCCAAATGTGAACAAAATCACAAGGCATTGATGCACCATTGCGTGCAAAAGCCTGCAATCGTTGCTTTTCAGGCAAATCCTGCCATATTTTGACCAGTGACGGATTGTAAAAGCAATCCCGCTCAATCTGGATCATATGAGGGAATTCAATGGCTTTCGAAACGCAACGACGCGGCTATTCTGTCTCGGCTAGCCAGTCAGCGGCCGACATTGATGCCGGTCTTCGGACCTATATGCTGCGCGTCTACAACTATATGGCGTCTGCGCTGGCCCTGACGGGGATCGTCGCAATGGCCGCCTCAAGCAGCCCGGCTTTCATGCAGGCTGTATTCGGTTCGGGTCTGTCCTGGGTCGTAATGCTGGCACCGTTTGCGCTGGTCATGGTTCTTAGCTTTGGCATTCACAAAATGAGCATGCCGGCCGCACAGGCCGTGTTCTGGGCCTATGCCGCACTGATGGGGCTGTCGCTGTCTTCGATCTTCCTGGTTTATACCGGTGAAAGCATCGCGCGCACCTTCTTCATCACGGCGGGTACTTTTGGTGCCATGAGCCTTTATGGCTACACCACCAAAAAGGACCTTGCCGCCTGGGGCAGCTTCCTGTTCATGGGTCTGATCGGCCTGATCATTGCCAGCGTGGTCAATATCTTCCTTGGCAGCACCATGTTGCAGTTTGTCATCTCGGCTGCCGGTGTTCTGATCTTCACCGGTCTGACCGCCTATGACACCCAGCGCATCAAGGAAAGCTACTGGGAAGGTGACGACACCACCACCGCAGGCAAAAAGGCCATTTTCGGCGCCCTGCAGCTCTATCTTGATTTCATCAACCTGTTCATCATGCTGCTGCGTTTCTTTGGTAATTCGCGCAACTAACAGGTCTGATCCGGGATTGGCCAACCACAGGTAACTGTGCCCCACCCCGATGATGAAACACAAACACCCCGCGCCACTGGCTGCGGGGTGTTTTGTTTTCTGACAAACGAACCGCTTTGACGTGATAGGGCCGGTAACGTCTGCGGACTGCGCCCAAAGGCTGGGGATACCTCCATGCCCTCCTCCTGCTCAGGCGAAAGCCCACAAGGCCCTTCTGACGGCCCTGAAAGCCAGTAAGCAGATAAATGCAGGTAAGCTAGCTGGTGGCCTTAGCAGACCGCTGGGCATCGACAGCGCCATCGCTGCCATCTTCACCCGCGCTGATTTCCGTCATTGCCGCTTCAACACGCATTTGCCCGCCAAGGGCCGTGCGCGCGGCAGAGCGGGCACCGGCTTCCTCAAGGTTTTGCTGTGCCTGGATGAAGTTCATTTTTGCTGTACGCAAAATGCTGACATCGCTGTTTTCCCGGCCCTGCATCGCCTGCACTGTCGCCAGGGCAAACATCGCCCTGCCCCACAAATACTGGTTTTCGCGCCGGGAACAGACCTTAAGCGTTGCCTGAAAGAACGGAATGATGCTTTCAAACTGAACGCCGGTTTTTGCCAGTTCGCCATGGGCAATCAGGGAATCGCCCAGGTGATAGGCAATCAGCCCATATAATACCGGGTGGTTTTTGGCATCACTTGCGCCAAGTGCGCGGCGTAAATGGTTTACCGCCTCTGCCGCAAGGTCGGCATTCTGGGATTCGCGGGCATGGGCACAGCAGGCCTCGCCAAGGCGCATCTGGCAGATTGCCTTGGTTACCGCCGCCCCCGCCGCATATTCAAAACGGTGAAACAGGATACGCCAAACCTCGACCGCCATCATGGAAACCCGGCTGGCCGAACTGCCCAATGCCGCCCAGTTCAACAAATGCCCGTAAAGCGCCAACACCGCGACATGTTCGGATCGCAGTTGTTCCACCCCGGACGTACCCGCCAGCGAAATGCGCAATGCCAGGGCATCACGGTCCATATCGGCGTCAAAGCCCAGGCTTTCGGCAACAAGGGGTTCCAGGGCCTCTGCCCCAAGCTGGCACCAGCTACGATCACCATTTTCCGCCAAGGCAAGGCAGGCCGTGGCAAAGGCCAGGCTGGTGCCATCACCGCATTCCTGAACGAAGTCGTAATTACGAACCCGGTCCTGCTGCCCTTCCAGGGATTTGGCCATACGTGCGGAAATTTCATTGCGCGTGGCGGCATCATCGGCCCGGCGCAGGCTTTCGGCCAGCAGCAGCAGTTTCAGGGCTTCGGCAAAATCTTCGGCCAGTGGCAGGGTAAAGCTGTATTTCTGCGCCAAAAACAGTTCATGGGGGGAAAAGCTGTTCTGTTTGCTGGCAAACCAAAGTGACAGATGTTTCTGGTCGCCCGTCACCGCCCCCCAGACAAGCGATGTGCAGTTTTGCCGCAGGGCCGCATTCCAGGCCCAGTTCTGGGCGTCCCTTACGGCGTGGAACGGGTCAACGGTGTCACTGCTGATCGAGATATGCTGGGAAACAGCCACAAAATCATAGCCGGAAAAACCCGACAGGCTGGACTTGATGCTGGCACCAAGGTCGAGTCCTTCCGCGCCGAAATCGGCAAGGCCGCAAATGCCCTGCCCGTTTCCGCCATTTCGTTTCGTATATGCTGCCAGTGGATTAGGTACAGACTCGCCCTGTACCATCCCGAACACCGCCCGGAACACCAAACCCAGTGTCGACCAGAAGCCGGCCATTCTCCCCATTCCCTTTTGGCAAGACATTGACATGCAATGAAAACCGCATCATCCAACGGTATCATCAGATGCAAAAACTCAACCGTCAATTATTGGCAGAGCATAATTGAGCCATACGAAAGAATAGGAATCAACCGTGATACTTTCAACCCCAGGGGCGCTTGCGGCTTCGGGTTGAATTTTTGGTCGCGCCTGCCATTTCCCGCAATTTCGCAATCCGGTTTTCCATGGATGGATGGGTGGCAAAAAGACTGTCCATGCCTTTGCCCGATAACGGGTTGGCAATATACATATGCGCCGTTGCCGGGTTACGTTCGGCATCGGGGTTGGGCACACTGTGCACGCCATGGTCGAGCCGCGCCAGCGCATCGGCCAGCCACAGGGGATGATCGCAAATTTCCGCACCGATTCGGTCGGCTTCATATTCACGGGTACGCGAAATGGCCATTTGCACCAAACCTGCTGCCATCGGCGCAAGCAGGGCGACCAAGATCATGCCAAACCCACCCAGCGGGTTATTGTTGTTTTCACGGTGACCACCAAAAATACCGGCAAACATGGCAAAGTTCGCCAGGGCCGAAATCGCCCCTGCCAGGGTTGCCGTGATCGTCATGGTCAGGGTATCGCGGTTTTTGACATGCGCCAGTTCGTGGGCCATGACCCCGGCAATTTCATTGGCATTTAACAATTGCAGCAGCCCGGTGGTGGCCGCAACGGCGGCATTTTCGGGGTTACGCCCGGTGGCAAAGGCATTGGGCTGGGGATTGTCGATAATATAAACCTTGGGCATTGGCAGATCAGCCCGGTGCGCCAGCTGGCGAACAATCCCCACCAGTTCCGGGGCGGTATTTTCATCCACCTGCCGGGCACGGCGCATCCGCAGCACCATGCTGTCAGAATTCCAATAGGCAAAGATATTCATGCCGCCGGCAAATAGCAGCGCAATGATCATGCCCTGCTGGCCGCCAATCATCATGCCGACCACGCCAAAAAGCGCGGTAATCCCCGCCAGCAGCATTCCGGTCCGCACATAATTCATTCTGGTCTTCCTCCATTCAGGCTTATCGACCAGAAGATAGGTTATTTCAAAATCTGCACAAGCCACCGCAAAACGGAATGTGACTTAGGTCGCAAATCCCCGGCGAAACCCGAAAACCGCCGCTTTTGTGCCCAAAACACTTTTAAAGCGGGCAAAAAAACAGGGGCGGTCGCCCGCCCCCGTCGTACACATCGATAAAATGCCGTGCCTGTGGCTTAGCCGCCTATCAGGCTGCGGATCTGCCGGTTGGCAACCGTGATCATGGCAAGGTCGATCTGGCCAACGGCACGCAGCTCGTCGATCAACTGGTCACAACGCTGTGTGCCCCGCTGATGATTTGCCACCCATTGTTCAACCGCATCGGCACCAATGGCACCTTTGCCGTCTTCGGACAGAACCACACGGGTCAGTTCACGCTGATGGCCAAACAGGTCATCAATCGCGGCATTGCGGGCCAGTTTCTGCCAATGGGTTTCGGCTTCAACCTTGTCGGCAGCCGTGCGCAGAATGCCAAGCTGGAAGCGCGAACCAACGGCAAAATAGGTCGCCCCGACATCGAGAACATCGCGTTCGGATGCTTCGGCAATGCGCACGATGTCACAAACGGCAACCATTTGCGGCATGGCGGCAACGCGTTTTGCCAGATCTTCGGGCACACCCTGCTTTTTCAGGTGATCAACCCGTTGTTTCAGGCTGTTGCGAATGGCGGCATCACCGGGGATGATTTCGTCAAACGCTTCAATCACCCGCATCACCTGCGGACGGAACCGTTCGATCTTGGACCCGACATTCAGTTCCTCGCAATTGCGCAGGAACCAGAGGGTCACATCCTCGACCATACGACCGACATCCTTGAACATTTCGGTCTGCACCTGGGCAGCAACGACATTGTCCAGGGTTTCGATCCCCGCCCAGATTTCACGAAGGCCAAAAACGGCCCGCGAAATCAGATAACCGCGCGATACATCAACCGCCGAGAAACCGGTAGCTTCCATCATGTCATGGACAAAAGTGCCACCAACACGGTTCACCAGGCTGTTAATGCCCACCGTTGCGATGATTTCGCGCCGCAGACGATGGTTCGATACCGCATCGGCATATTTCTTGCGCAAGGCGGTCGGGAAATAGCGCACCAGTTCTTCGACCAGGATCGGGTCATCGGGCAGGTCGGAATTCAGAACCTCGTCATACAGCCACAATTTGGCATATGGCATCAGCACCGAAATTTCCGGCCGGGTCAGACCTTCATGGGCGTTAAAGCGGCGGGTGATTTCCTCTTCATCGGGCAAAAATTCGATTTCCCGATTAAGGCGGCCTTCACGCTCCAGCATACGGATCAGACGAACCTGCGCATCAAGCGCATCACCACCACCGGCAAAGATGTTGGAAATGGCCTGGCTTTGCACATAATTGTCGCGCTGAACCAGTTCGCCGACCTCTTCGGTCATGTCTTCAAGCAGCTTGTTACGCTGCTTTTCCGTCATGTCCCCATTGGCAACGACTTCGCCCAGCAGGATCTTGATATTGACCTCATGGTCAGAGCAGTTCACCCCGCCGGCATTATCGATGGCATCAGTATTCAGACGGCCATCTGAACGGGCATATTCAATACGACCGCGCTGGGTACAGCCAAGGTTTGCGCCTTCGCCAATCACCTTTGCCTGCACATCGCCACCATTGATGCGAATGGCATCATTGGCACGGTCCCCCGCATCGGCATTGGTTTCGCTGCCAGCCTTGATATAGGTGCCAATACCACCAAACCACAGCAGTTCGACCTTGGCTTTCAGGATGGCTTTCATCATGTCTGCCGGGGTGACTTTGTCACTGCCCAGGCCAAGCACCTTGCGGACTTCCGGTGACGGGTCAAGGCTTTTGGCGCGGCGGTCAAAAATGGCGCCGCCCTTTGACAGAAGCTTTTCGTTGTAATCAGCCCAGGTCGAACGCGGCATTTCAAACAGGCGTTTGCGTTCGGCAAAGCTGGTTGCAGGGTCCGGGTCAGGATCGACAAAAATGTGCATATGGTTGAAGGCACCGATCAGACGGATCTGTTCGGACAGCAACATACCATTGCCAAAAACATCACCCGACATGTCGCCAACACCGACAACGCTAAAGGGTTCCTGCTGGATATCCTTGCCGATTTCGCGGAAATGCCGTTTGACCGATTCCCATGCACCGCGTGCGGTAATGCCCATTTTCTTGTGGTCATAGCCCTGCGATCCGCCCGATGCAAACGCATCGTCCAGCCAGAAACCATAATCACGGGCAACACCATTGGCGATATCGGAAAATGTCGCCGTGCCCTTGTCGGCAGCCACCACCAGATAGGGGTCATCGTCATCAAGGCGACGGACCCGTTCCGGGGCAACCACGGCACCGGCAACGATATTGTCGGTAATATCAAGCAGGCCGCGCATCAGGGTTTTGTAGCATTCGATGCCTTCTTCAAGGAACGCTTCGCGCGATGCATCAACCGGCGGCCGTTTAACGACAAAGCCGCCCTTCGAGCCAACCGGCACGATCACCGCGTTCTTGACCATCTGCGCCTTTACCAAGCCAAGGATTTCGGTACGGAAATCTTCCTGGCGGTCGGACCAGCGAATACCACCACGGGCAACAGGGCCACCGCGCAAATGCACGGCTTCAACACGCGGAGAATAGACAAACACCTCGCGCCAGGGGCGCGGCAGGGGCAGGTCTTCGACCTCGGCGGAATTGAACTTGATCGACAGATACGGCTTGGGATTGCCATCTTCGCCAACCTGGAAATAGTTGGTCCGAAGGCTTGATTGCACCAGATTGAGGAAAGCCCGCAAAATGCGGTCTTCATCCGGGTTCATCACATCATCAAGGCGCGCAAGAATGTCGCTTTCGATCGCGGTAATTTCGGCCTCCAGGCCAATGTCGCGGTCCGGGTCAAAGCGGGCAATAAACAGTTCCACCAGCGAAGTCGCCAGTGCAGCGTTATTGGCCAGCGTCTTTGCCAGATAATCCTGCGAGAAGGCCGAACCGGTCTGGCGCATGTAACGGGCATAGGTCCGCAACACAACAACTTCGCGCCAGTCAAGGCCACCAAGCAGCACAAGGCGGTTAAAGGCGTCGTTTTCAACTTCGCCATGCCACATGCGTACAAACAGTTCCTGGAACTTGTTGCGCACTTCATGAAGCACGAATTCGCCGTCAACGGTAACGCCAAAATCATGAATGCGAACACCCACCGTGCCATCCCGCGGGGTTATGGCAAACGGGTTTTCCGTGATCACCTTCAAACCCATATTTTCCAGCATCGGCAACACATCGGACAGTGGAACCGGGGCAGCAGGGTTATAGATTTTAAAGCGCAGTTCGTTTTCGGCCGCTTCAATCGGTCGATACAGGTTGACCCGCAAATCGTTCGATTTCAGCACTTCTTCAAAACGTTCGATATCAAGAACCGCGGTATCAACCGAAAAACGGTCCTGATAGTCGGTAGCAAAGGAATCGCCATACCGGCGATAAAGGCCAAGGCCCTTTTCCTCGCCCATTTCACGCACCAGCACCTGGCGCATGGTGTCGTTCCAGTCGCGGGCGACTTCGACCAGGCGTTTTTCAATGTCCTGAACATCATATTCAGGCAGTTCGCCGGGCGTGGTTTTCACCAGCACATGCAAACGCGCCAGCGGTGAATCGCCGATCTGGGTATAATGGGCGGAAACCTTGCCGTTAAAGGCTTCTTCCACCACGCGCTGGAAATTCATGCGCAATTTGGTGGTGAAACGGTCGCGCGGGCAGAAAATCTGGCAGGATACAAACCGTTCAAACGCATCCCGGCGCACAAACAATGCAATACGCTGGCGTTCCTGCAAATGCAGAATGCCCATGCAGATGTGATAAAGGTCGTCCAGTTCGATCTGGAACAGTTCATCACGCGGGAAGGTTTCCAGGATATTGACCAGCGCCTTGCCGTCATGGCTGTTGGGCGGAAAGCCCGCAAGTTTGACGGTTTCTTCCAGCTTCATGCGCAACAGCGGAATCAGCTTCGGGCTGAGGTTATAGGCAACCGAGGTAAACAGGCCGACAAACAGATGCTGGCCAATCACCTTGCCGGTTTCGTCAAACTGTTTGACGACAACGGTATCAAGGTGAACAGCCCGGTGAACGGTGGACTGTTTGTTGGCTTTGGTCACCATCAGAAGGTTCGGCTTGGTGACGAAATCCTGCACCTCGGGCGAGAGTTTGCCCAACTGGCGCAGTTCATCAAAAATATGCGTACCTTCACGGCGCAAAATACCAAGCTGGCTGTCAGTATTGACTTCAACCTTGGCTTTTTTGCCTTCACCGCTGAATTTGTATTCGCGGTAACCCAGCATGGTGAAGTGGTCGTCATAAAGCCATTCAAGGAAATCACGGGTTTCCTGAACGGCATCTTCGGAAATTCCTTCGGGCGCCTGTTCAATCTGGGTAAGGACATCCTTTACCCGCGACATCATTGGCTGCCAGTCCTGCACCGCAAGGGCAACATCGGTCAGGACATCTTCAAGGCGATCATGGATGGCCTGAAGGGTGTTTTCGTCTGTCTGTTCGTCGATTTCAACATGCATGACCGATTCACGCGGCGCATCCGAATCGTCTACACTGCTGACAGACTGTAATACGTTATTGTCATCTCGCGCGATTCGAATAATCGGATGGATCACCAGATGGACGGTGGCATCGAATTCGTTCAGCGCCGAGGTTACCGAATCCACCAGAAATGGCATGTCGGTATTGATAATCTCGATCACGGTGTGATCGGACTTCCAGCCATGTTCCTCGAGATCGGGGTTATAAACCCGGATCTTGGCTGATTTGTCGCCCGGGCGCTTCTGTGCGAATTTGAAAAGCGTCAGGGCAGCGCCATAAAGCGTATCCACAGAACGGCCCGCCATATCGTCAGGTGGGACATTCTTATAAAAAAGGCGAACGAATGCTTCTGCATCCTTCGCCACATCGCCTGCCAGTCGCAGGTGAATTTGCTCGACAACTTTGTCAATGACTTCCCGTTTCGGGTCGTCGGTTCGGGCTTTCATGTCGTATTTCCCTTTTTGTCAGTCCTGTTTGCCAGAACTGCCTGCACCGGCCTTTGCGACCGGTACCAAACACCTCGGATTATCGCTTTTGCATTGGGACTCCGGCGGCGCCAAAGTGGGAAAGAAAAACACACGAAAACGCCGCCTTCATCCAGACTTACACATAGCTTATCAGGTGCCCAAAAACTACGTCTGGAATGCAAAAAAATTGATTTTTCAATCGGTTCGGGTATGTGCCCAGCGCATAGGTAAAAAATTATTGTCATTTAAATTTGGCGTTTGCTGCAGCGCAAACCGATTTAGACTTTAATCTGGCACAATCTTTTTAGAAACTTTCGCAATTGCAGCGAAAGTAGAAACCGAAAAGGGGTAAAAGATGCTGGCTGGAAAAAAAGGACTGGTGATTGGCATCGCCAATGACAAATCGATCGCCTATGGCTGCGCGAAGGCATTTCAACGCGATGGGGCCGAACTGGCCGTCACCTATCTGAACCAGAAAGCTGAAAAATATGTGCGCCCGCTGGCCGAAGAAGTCGGCGCATCGATCATTGCCCCGCTTGATGTATGTGATGAAAGCCAAGCCGATGCCCTGTTTGACGAAATCGAAAAAAAATGGGGCAAGCTGGATTTTGTTCTGCATTGCATCGCCTTTGCCCCGGCCGATGACCTGCATGGCCGCGTGACGGACTGTTCGCGTGAAGGCTTTCTGACCGCCATGGATATTTCCTGCCATTCCTTCCAGCGCATGGCAAAACGTGCCGAACCCCTGATGCGCGACGGCGGTGCCCTTTTGACCGTCAGCTATATGGGGTCGGAACGCGTGATCGACCATTACGGTATCATGGGGCCGGTCAAGGCAGCCCTGGAATCGGCAACGCGGTATATGGCAGCCGAACTTGGCCCGAAAAACATTCGCGTTCATGCCATTTCACCAGGCCCGCTTCTGACCCGTGCGGCATCGGGCATTGCCGAATTTGACAACCTGATGTCCCAGGCACGCACCCGCTCCCCCGAACATCGCCTGGTCACCATTGATGAAATTGGTGATCTGGCATCGTTCCTGGCCAGCGAACGTTCCAGCGCCATTACCGGCGACGTCATTCATATTGATGGTGGCTATCACATTATGGGCTGATCGCGGTGCCCCGCCTGATGCGAAAATGCAACGCATGCATGCCCGCTAACAGGCGATTTGCCAGATTAACCCAGAAAAAATAATGGTGCCCGATCCGTGGTCACCTGATGAACACGCCAGCAGGCTTATAACCAGCCTGCTGGCATTTTTTATGCCTTGTTTTATGCCCAAGGGTGCATTGCGGGCCAAATGCCAGAAGGGGCATTTGCGCGCGCGATGTCGATTATCATGCAACGCAACAGGCCTTTTAAACGGTCATTGGCCACATAATAGCCCAACTTCTGCAGGATCAGGCAATCCTTTGCGCGGATCGGTATACCGCACCGCACACATGATCGGGTAATTTACAATTATTACAAACGCGACCAGACGGAGCAATCAATGCCCAAAACATGGTTTATTACAGGTGCCGGCCGTGGCCTTGGCGCCGAAATTACCCAGGCTGCACTTGATGCCGGCCACCGCGTTATTGGTACGGCACGTAACCGCGAAAATCTGGCACGCAAATTCATGTCGGCTGGCGACCGTCTTCTGGCCCTGACCCTGGATGTTACCGATGAAAGCCACGCCAAAAGCGCGGTTTATGCGGCATCGGCGAAATTCAGCAAAATTGATGTTCTGGTCAATAATGCCGGTTACGGCCATTTCGGCCTGTTTGAGGATTCGTGCAGCGAAGATGTGCGGTCACAATTCGACACCAATGTATTTGGTGCCATGAATGTCACGCGCGCCATTCTGCCCACCATGCGGCGTCAGCGCTCCGGCCTGATTTTCAATCTGTCATCAGTGGCGGGTCTGCGTGGTGGAGCCGGTGGGTCGCTATATTGCGCCAGCAAACACGCCATTGCCGGCTTTTCGGAATCACTTGCCAAGGAAGTCGCACCTTTCGGGATTCGCGTAACCATTGTCGAACCGGGCTTTTTCCGTACCGATTTTCTTGATCCCTCGTCCGTTCGCTATGTCGAAAGCCGGATCGAGGATTATCAGGATGCCGCCCTGAACCTGCAAACCACCTATGGCGCCTATAACCGCCAGCAGCCCGGTGACCCGCGCAAGCTTGCACAAACCCTGGTGCGGCTATCGAATGACGAAGAACCGCCGCTGCATTTTCCGGTCGGGCCGGATGCGGTTGAAATCATGTCCGCCAAAATCGCCAACCATCAACATGAACTTGACCAATGGCGCGATCTTTCAACATCAACAAATTACTGATTACAGACTAAATCAACCTTGCGACCATTGTCATTACAGCAGCAATCCCCGGCAAATCATCGCTTCACGCGTTAACTAAAGCCCTTTGCCCTTAATCTGGCTCATTTTGCCGCTGCCATTTGTTGCCCGGCAAGGAGAAGTCCGCAGGGCGTAATGGTTTTACGGCCAAGGATTTCGACGTAGCAGGGCGACAAATGACAGCGGCCCGAAGGGTTTCATTTCGGCGGCTTCTGACTGTGTTACATCACTTGCACGATGCACCACATCGCGCTGCGTGATGTGCCTTGCCAGAAGACACGCCGAAATGAAACAAAATGAACCAGATTAAGGGCAAAGGGCTTTAACACATTCAGACAGCTTAACGGCCCAGTATCCGATTGACCGATTCCCTTGCCGCCGGGCTCGGAAGGGCCGGCTTTGCTGCCAGCAATTCGGGTACCTTATCGGCCGGAACAGCAGGCGAGAAATAAAAACCCTGTAGCGCATCACAGCCAATCGCCTGCAGGAATTCCACCTGTGCGACGTTTTCAACCCCTTCTGCCGTGGTGGCAAGGCGGGTGGCACGGGCCAGTTCGACAATGGCCCGAACCATTGCCTTGTCACTGTCAGACTGATCAAAACCATGAATGAAGGTTTTATCGATCTTGATACGGTCCACATCAATCTGGGTCAGGCGGCCCAGCGATGAAAAGCCGGTGCCAAAATCATCCAGCGCAACCTTCACGCCCATTTTCCGAATGGCTTTCAGGTTTTCTTCGCAGGTACCTGCCGTAACAACGGCCGTTTCGGTTACTTCCAGTTCCAGCCGTTCAGGTGCCAACCCGGTTGCCGACAGAACGGCAGCCAGCTTTTTCACATAATCCACATCCTGCAATTCAATGATGGAAACATTGACAGCAATGGATTGTTCCGGCCATTTCAGGGCCGCCTCGCACGCGGTTTGCAGCACATATTGGCCAATATCGCGAATCAGGCCGGATTCCTCGGCCACAGGAATGAAAAATTCGGGCGATACCCAGCCGCGCGCCGGATGCTGCCAGCGCATAAGGGCTTCAAACCCGGTCAGGACACCGTCAACTGCATTATAGACAGGCTGGTAATGCACACGGAACTGATCCAGCGACACCAGGGCTTCGCGCAAATCGGTTTCAACGCGGCGGCGATTACGCAGCAACACGTCCATTTCCACATCAAAACCGGCAAAATCGTTCCGGCCATTCATTTTGGCGTGGTAAAGGGCAACATCGGCCTTGCGCAGCAATTCGTTGCGATCACAGCCATGTTCAGGCGCAAAGGCATAACCGACACTTAAACCAACAAAAAGCTGCTGCCCCTCAATATTAAAGGGCATGCGCGCCAGTTCGATCAGGCGGCGGCAAAAACGCTCTACATCCTCGCGCTGGCGAATACCGGTCAGCATCAGGGTAAATTCATCGCCCCCGACACGGGCAACCGCATCGCGTTCCCGCGAAAGCGACGTCAGGCGACGGCCAAATTCATAAATCAGCTTATCGCCCAGGGTATGACCAAACGAATCGTTGACCTGCTTGAAGCCATTTAAATCAAGAAACAGAAGTGCGATCCCGGATTTCCCTGCCGGATCAAGCTGTTCCAGTTCCTCATCTACCCGCTGGTTAAAATGCACGCGGTTTGGCAGGCCGGTAAGCGAGTCATGCATCACCATATGGCGCATTTTGGCTTCGGTCGCGTACTGGCTGCTCAGGCGGCGATGCATCAGCGTCATGAAGCCAAACACAATCATCACCAAACCAACGCTCAGCACCACCAGCATCGGCGAGATATAGGCCATCACGGTGGAACCGGGCCGATAGGGCTGCCAGACAAAATAGCCAATCGTGCGGCCATCACTTGTGATCATCGGATAGGTGTTTTCTGCCCCAACCGCATCATTGACCGACGAAAACCGCAAATGCTCGAACAGGTATTTACGTTCCAGATCGCTTAGATATTCCGGGGCATCAAGCCGCTGAACCGCGACATGCAAAAACTCGCTGCCCGCTTTTTGCCGGATCTTGCCGGTATCCGATACGATGGGTTTGACGCTGATGATGGATGGGTGACCATCGACCATATCCAGGGCGATTTCGCCCAATGTATTGCTTTTGGGGTCTGCCGGCTCTTCGCCATCGCGCATACGCTGGCGCAGGCGATCGACCATGGGATACAAAATCGCCTCGAATGCCGGGTCAATATGGGCTTCAAGCCCGCTTTGCTCGCGAAAGACAAGGACGGGAATATCACGGGGATCCAGCACGTAAAGATCGGCGAATCCGTAATAATCATGCATCCACGACCCAAGATTATTGTTCAGCCAGGCCGTATCCCAGGCCCGGGCCGCCACAACCGACTCATCCCAGACCGTCGTGCTTTCCTGTTCATAGGGGATCAGGCGGCGTGTTTCGCTTTGCGACTGGTCAAGCAGGTAAAGCTGGCGCGCGGTTGCGACCCGGTCGGCTTCGCTGGTTGCCCAATACACCAGAAAGAATCCGGCAATTCCGATAATCAGAACCAGAAGTACCGCCGGAAGGGTCCGTGTAAGTAAAAAAGTTCGGCTGGAAATGACGGGCTTCCTTGGTTGGCGGGGCAAAATGCGAAATTCGGGCTGGAACATTCAATTGCGAAACAGAAATTACCACAAAACGGTCAAATAAAATATACAATCGGATAGGATTGTGAAAATTACTGATAAAACAGGCACATATCCCCTGCCCTGCACATCCCAATGGATAGGTGCATCGAAATTGCCGCGCCCAACAACATCGAAAGACAGCGTCTTTCCCGTGTGTGCAGCACCCCGAATTGCAGGAAAATTTATATGGTTATGAAAATAACCCGATTAAAGATGCCAAAACGTCAAAAGGCACCAAAACAAAAGGTCGCCCCGAAGGACGACCTTTGTGAACTTTCATTATGGAGCGGGCGATGAGATTCGAACTCACGACCCTAACCTTGGCAAGGTTATGCTCTACCCCTGAGCTACGCCCGCATCATAATGAAAGCGGTATTTAACAGAACCGATGGAGCGGGCGATGAGATTCGAACTCACGACCCTAACCTTGGCAAGGTTATGCTCTACCCCTGAGCTACGCCCGCATTCATCAGTCTTGTGTGTTCCCCTTGGGGAGCGGCGCGGATAATAGCCCAAGAACGAGTGATTGCAACACCTTTTTTGATGAAAATGTAACATCGTGAAAAATGGCGGATTTCCAGCGTTTTTTATCGGTTTTTTGCGTCATCCGGGCTGCCACCCGAAATTTTTATGCTATTGTGCCCGCCAAATAAATTTCAACACCCCAACCATAACGGAAATAATATGGACGATCCATCTACCCCGTTGTTTGATTATCTGGAAAAATTGGGAATCGACGTCAGCACGGTCGAGCATGCACCGCTTTTCACCGTCGAAGAATCGCAGTCACTGCGTGGCGATCTTCCGGGTATGCACAGCAAGAACCTGTTCCTGAAAGATAAAAAAGGCGAACTTTGGCTGGTTGTTGCCGAAGAAGACCGTGCCATCCGTCTTAATCACCTGCACAAGAAGCTGGGCTGTAACCGCCTGTCATTTGGCAATGCCGATTTGCTGCTTAAGGTTCTGGGTGTTGTTCCGGGTTCGGTCACACCCTTTGCGCTGATCAATGATACATCAAAACAGGTGAAGGTTGCCTTTGATGAGGCCTTTTTTGCCAGCGAAGATACGCTGTTGAATTTTCACCCGCTGCGCAATGACCGCACCACCGCAATTTCCCCGGCCGGCCTGCTCAAATTTGTAACCTCGCTGGGCTATGCGCCACAAATGCTCAATCTTGAAGACGAAATTGCGCAAAGCGACTGAAAAACAGTTGCATTCGCGTTCGTTTAACCCAGATTGCAGGGGTTGCACGCGCTACTTCGCCATATTGCAAAGATGTAATCTAAATCGCACCCTCTTGTCCTTACGGATAAGAGGCATCATTTAAAATACGACTAACAGCGAGTAACCTTATCATGTCTCTTATTCTTGATCCCAACTCCTCAGCCCCAGCCGCGCCAGCCGGGGCCGATTCTGACCTGATCAAGGATTCCGGCATCGAAACATTCATGCAGGATGTTATCGAACCCTCGATGGAAGGCCCCGTTGTTGTTGATTTCTGGGCGCCCTGGTGCGGCCCGTGTAAAACGCTGACACCGACAATTGAAAAGATCACCCGCGAAGCTGGCGGGCGGGTCAAACTGGTTAAAATTGACATCGATAAAAACCAGGACCTGGCCATGCAATTGCGCATCCAGTCAGTTCCGACGGTTTATGCCTTCAAGGGCGGCCGGCCTGTGGATGGTTTCCAGGGCGCGCAGCCCGAAAGCGAGGTTCGCGCCTTTTTTGAACGCATCGTTGGCGGCCCGATCGAAAGCCCGATCGAAATTCTGCTGGAAAAGGCCCACGAAGCCCTGGCAGCGGATGACGCCACGACCGCCTATGGCCTTTATGGCAATGTGCTGGAACGCGAACCGGAAAATGATACAGCCCTTGGCGGCGTTTTGCGCTGCATGGTGGCGATGGGCGAAGTTGAACATGCGCGCGGCTTTGTCGATGACATGGATGACCGCACCCGCCTGAAAGGCCCGGTTGCCGCCGCTATCAGCGCCCTTGAACTTGCTGAATCCGGTTTCAGCAGCGCAGACCTGGATGCGGCCCGTGCCGCAGCCGAAGCAAACCCCGACGACCTTCAGGCAAGGTTTGATCTGGGAATGGCCCTGTTTGCGGCCAACAAACGCGATGAAGCCGTGCAGGCCATGATCGCCATCATCCGCAAGGACCGCGGATGGAATGACGACGGGGCACGCGCCCAGCTTATCAAATTTTTCGAGGCTTGGGGCCCGATGGATCCGGCAAGTGTTGCCGGCCGGCGCGCCCTTTCAACGGTACTATTTGCATGAACATTTGCGGCCCATTTGATCCTGATTTTTCTGAACTGCCGGCTACCCTTCCGGTATTTCCGCTGAGCGGCGCCCTGTTGCTGCCCCGCGGTCATTTACCGTTGAATATTTTTGAGCCGCGCTATCTGAATATGATCATTGATGCCCTGGGCCGCGACCGCATGATCGGAATGGTGCAGCCGCGCCATTCCGAAGACCTTGGAAACAGCAATGACAACGAAGCCGATAATTCACCAGCTTTGTTTGATACCGGCTGTATTGGCCGCATTTCGGCATTCAGCGAAACAGACGATGGCCGCTTCCTGATCACACTTACCGGTGTATGCCGGTTTGACATTGCCCGTGAACTCCCGCTGGCCAAAGGCGGCTACCGTGCCGTCGAATGCGATTATTCGCGCTGGCGCGGTGACCTTGATTACGCCATTTCCTCGACCGATCAGCCCTTGAACAGATCACGCCTGCAACGCGCACTTGATGCCTATTTTGCCCATCATTCCCTGCGTTCCTGCTGGGATACGATCAGCGATACCGACGATGAAATGCTGGTAACAGCCATTGCGATGGGCTGCCAGCTTGATCCACTTGAAAAACAGGCTTTGCTGGAATGCCCAAGCCTGTATGATCGCGGCAATATGCTGACGACATTGCTGGAAATGGCATGCCATCCCCAAACCAGTAAGGCCGCCGGTAACTAGGGTGCGACAAGGATGACGGCAGCCGGTTTTATTTCCCCTTTGCGGGAATGCACCGCGCCGCAAGGACAAGGCAAAAATACATGACGACCGCAAACCAAAGCCCGGTTGATCCGAAACTGCTGGAAATGCTGCTATGCCCGGTAACCAAGGATACGCTGGAATATGACCGGGAAAACAGCGAACTGATCAGCCGCAAGGCTGGCCTTGCCTATCCGATCCGTGATGGCATTCCCATCATGCTGCCCGACGAAGCCCGCGTCATCGAAGACTGACAGGCTAGCAATTATGACCGGCAACGCTTTTACGCCCAGCCACCTCCCGGTCGAGATAAATTATCTCAAAGACGACCGGATACTGGAAATTATCTGGGATGATGACCAAACCACCCGCCTGAGCGCGGAGCTTTTGCGCGTCGAAAGCCCATCTGCCGAAGTCCAGGGGCATCACCCGTCTGAAAAGCGGATTATTTCCGGCCGCAAGCATGTCGGGATTATCGATATCGAGCCTGTTGGCCAATATGCGATAAAAATTACGTTCGATGACCTGCATGACAGCGGCATTTACAGCTGGCATTACCTGCGCGAACTGCACGAAAACCAGGACAGGCTCTGGCAGGCTTATGAACAGGCGCTGAAAGAACGCGGCCTGTCTCGCGAGCCCCGCAAACCAGCCTGACCGCTCGCCGGTCCCTTGCGACTGTGACCGCATGAAATGCAGTCACCTGCGCACGCGCACGGTGCTATGAAGGACCTAGGCATCCAATCGCCACATCCCGCTGGAATGTGCATATAATCTGGCGCATTCGCGATGTGAGCGAGCCACAAACAAAAAGACCGCCGCAGAGGACTGCGACGGTCTTTTTTGCATCTGTCCCCGAAAGAACAATTAGAAGCGGTAACCGATACCGATACCGAACAGCCACGGATCAAGATCCGCATCAGCTTTAACAGTGCCTGCACCAGTGTTGACCGAAACGTCGGTGTTCAGGAAGATCTTCTTGACGTCAACGTTCAAAGACCACGGACCAGAGATGGCATAGTCAAAACCGGCCTGGAATGCATAACCAAAGCCATTGTCATATTTGACTTCCTGGAACTGACCCGGCTTGGAGTCATAGAAGAACGTGTAGTTGACACCAGCGCCGATATACGGGCTGAAACGTTCTTTGCTCAGGAAGTGGTACTGCAGGGTCAGGGTCGGCGGCAGCAGACGGACGCTACCCAGATCAAGATCCGAAGCACCAGTGTTCCAGCTTACATCATGTTTGGACGTACCAGCGATCAGCTCGAGTGCGATATTGTCGGTAATGAAATAGGAAAAGTCGAGTTCCGGGATAACGTCGTTATCAACGTTGCCTTCACCGCCAAGCGAATCACTTTTGATGTTTTCATCCGGAACAACGCCGACGATACGTCCACGGACCAGAATGTCGCCAGCGGACTTGCCTTTAAAGCCCATATCGTCAGCCGAAGCCGGAGCGATCGAAGCAGCAGCAGCCGCAACCAGAATAGCAGCTGCACCGGCAGCTTTAAGAGTATT
Source organism: Thalassospira marina (assembly GCF_002844375.1). NCBI lineage: Bacteria > Pseudomonadati > Pseudomonadota > Alphaproteobacteria > Rhodospirillales > Thalassospiraceae > Thalassospira > Thalassospira marina. The sequence continues at coordinate 3,997,626 of NZ_CP024199.1, forward strand.
GATCAGTCGCATAATATGGACTCCCCTACGTCAAAGAATTGATCGAGGCGGAGCATCGTGCAATTGGGACGCAAAAAGCTTGACCCACATCAAGAAAACCACATGAAATCATGTGTCTTTTAGAACGATTTTCAACTGTTGTCGTGTAGTTAAGGTTTTCCGCCACTTTTTGCAGTGGCAAATTTGTCACGTTCTCGAAAAAAGACTGTTAAAAAAGTCTCACGGCTAAAATTTCAGGCGATCGAACGTGCAATTTAACCGCGAATCGCATGACCACGGTTCATTTATTTCCCAAGAATCCATTTTCCGAACACACACTCGCAAAACCGCAAACACCGGATTCCATCCCTGCCGGGATCATTCGAGCCATCATAGTTTTGAAAAGTTTTAATTTTTAAGGGTTCGACGAAAACCCAACCATTGGCCAAGCGAACAATCCCACCCCCAACACCACCGACCAATGATCAGTCATCCTGCCCCCCGAGATCTCGCAGGCCACAAAGCAAAAGCCCCGCGTCACACAACGCGGGGCTTTTATCCCAAGTCGGAAAATGGAATTTCAGGTGCCTTAAATCGACTTGCCCTGCATCAACAGCGGCAATGTCCCGGCATATCCCATGGCATGCGACATAAAGGTACGTTTCAGGGACGGTATTTTCTGCACCACAGCCAGGCCAGCATCGCGGGCCAATCGCACTGGCGCAATGTCATTGGAAAACAGGCGGTTTGTGGCATCGGTTACTGCCAGCATCACGGTGTTATCGAACCGGCGCCATTGTTCATATTCCCCCAGAACATCCTGCATGCCGATATCCCGGCCCAACCGCCGCGCATTGACCAGAATTTCAGCCAAAGCCGCCACATCACGAATACCCATATTCAGGCCCTGCCCGGCAATAGGATGCATGCCATGCGCAGCATCGCCAATCAGGGCAATGCGGGCATCACTATATTGATAGGCATGCTGCAAGCCGAGCGGATAACAAAAACGCGGGCCGATCACTTCAAGATCACCCAGATACCCATCAAACCGCTGATGCAGTTCGTCGAGGAAAACCTCGTCGCTTTGCCCGACCATATAATTGGCAAAGGCGGTTTCTTCGGTCCAGACGATGGAAGAACGGTTTTCCGTCATCGGCAGAATGGCAAACGGGCCTGCTGGCAGGAAATGCTCCACCGCAACACCATTATGCGGGCGTTCATGTTTAACGGTGCAAACAATCGCGCTTTGCTTATAGCTCCATTGATAGGTCTTGATCCCCGCCCATTTGCGAAGCGGGGAATTACGCCCTTCCGCCCCAATGGCAAGCGGTGCGCTAACAATCGTGCCATCCGCAAGGGTCAAAACCATTGCGGCACTGTTGCGCGAAATTTCAGCAACCGATGCCGGCGCCATCAACGTAACCAGGTCATTTTCGGCCATGGCACGATAAAGCGCCTGGCGGGTAACCCGGTTTTCAACAATATAGCCCAGCGCCTCGCCACCCACATCACGATGGTCGTAATGCAGGTAAAGCGGGCTTTTGCCATCGGCAATGCGGATATCAATAATCGGCTCTGCCGCATCCTGCATATATTGCCAGACACCGGTAACATCCAGAACAGCACGCGACGCCGCAGCAATTGCACAGGTCCGCCCGTCATGATTGGCCGCCAGCAGAGTTTGCGGATTTTCGCGGTCAATCACCACGCTGCGCATGCCGCCATGTGCCAGGGCCATTGCCATGCTGGCACCTGCCAGGCCACCGCCCAGAATAATCGCATCAAAATGAAGAACGCTGCTATCCGTCATCTGTATTGACCCTGTTCTGATCATCCCTGCCATATAACGCGCAAACCTGAAGGCAATCCCGCCGCCCTGTCGGGCGATATCGGGTGGCATTACCCAACCAGCATTTATGCATCGCACTGCAATGTGCGCCGTGCCGCATACGGGTTGTGCAGTGCAACTGCCTATCGCGCCAGTATGGCCAAAATCAGTCGCACCATAGGGCGGCAAAGCGCCTTTCGCCAGTCTTATCGCCAATTATATGTACGGATAGTATCGCCCTAAGTTCATGCGAATACTGAAAAAATGACTCCTGCCACAAAACTGCCCATATTTGATGCAGTTTTAATCAGGCGGCAGTTTGTTTGCACAAAATATGCGCGCCCACGTTGACGGGCCTTTTCCCGCATTCCCGCCCAAATTTTTCAAAAATCATTCATAATCAATGCCTTATTCGATGAATTTCGAATCTGGCACGATTCTTGGTTTACATTCCGTGACTGCGAAATCGTGATTGCCACTCTGGTGGTCAACGGATGTGCCGGGAGGTCGCATATTATGAAATTGGTTACTGCTGTTATCAAACCGTTCAAGCTCGACGAAGTTCGCGAAGCGTTAAGCGCGCTTGGTGTTCAGGGTCTGACGGTCACCGAAGTCAAAGGTTTTGGCCGCCAGAAAGGTCAAACCGAAATCTATCGTGGCGCCGAATACATGGTCAGCTTCCTGCCGAAGGTAAAGCTGGAAGTCGCGATCACGGATAATCTGGTCGATCAGGTTGTCGAAGCCATCACCAAAACGGCTCAGACCGGAAAAATCGGGGACGGCAAGATTTTCGTTCTCGACGTAAGCCATGCGGTTCGTATCCGCACCGGCGAAACCGGCGACGACGCCCTGTAAGCCCGGAGACAAGGGGAGACATTATGAAAATCTCGATGAAAAATACTGGCCTTGCCGGTCTAATTGGGGCAGCCACTCTGGCGATGATCGAACCGGCCTCTGCACAGGATGCAGCCGCCGCTTCCGGGGTTTCGGCAGAAACCGGCTACATTTTCAATACTTTCAGCTTCCTGATCCACGGCGCACTCGTCATGTGGATGGCAGCAGGCTTTGCCATGCTCGAAGCTGGCCTGGTACGTTCCAAAAACGTTGCCACCATCCTGCTTAAGAACGTCGCGCTGTTTGCCGCAGCAGGCATCATGTATTACCTGGTCGGCTACAACCTGATGTATGCAGGTGTTGATGGCGGCTGGATCGGCAGCTTCGGCATCTGGGGTGCAGACGATTCTGCTGCTCTGGCTGGTGATTTCAGCGCCGGTTACGCGTCCACTTCTGACTGGTTCTTCCAGATGGTCTTCGTTGCAACCGCTGCTTCGGTTGTTTCGGGTACTGTTGCAGAACGCATCAAACTGTGGCCGTTCATGATTTTCACCGTGGTTCTGACCTCGGTTCTCTATCCGATCACCGGTTCCTGGCAGTGGGGCGGCGGCTGGTTGTCCGAACTGGGCTTCTATGACTTCGCCGGTTCGACCCTCGTTCACTCGGTCGGTGGCTGGGCCGCTTTGACTGGTGCGATCATCCTTGGTGCACGTAAAGGCAAGTTCGGCGCAGACGGTTCGGTTCACCCGATGCCGGGTTCCAACCTGACCCTTGCGACCATCGGTACCCTCATCCTGTGGCTCGGCTGGTTCGGCTTTAACGGTGGCTCGCAGCTTGCCATGAGCAGCGCTTCGGACGTCATCGCCATTGCCAACATCTATGCCAACACCTCGATGGCTGCTGCTGGTGGCGTGATCGCCGCAATGATCCTGACCCAGATCCTTTACAAAAAGGTCGACCTGACCATGGCACTGAACGGTGCACTGGCTGGCCTGGTTTCGATCACTGCCGGTCCGGACACCCCGTCCATCGGTGCGGCCATCATCATCGGTGCAATCGGTGGTATCCTGGTCGTCATCGCGGTTCCGCTGGTTGACAAATGCAAGATCGACGACGTTGTCGGCGCTGTCTCTGTCCACCTTGTTTGCGGTATCTGGGGCACCCTGGCTGTTCCGATCACCAATGCCGACGTTACCTTCGGTGCACAGCTGACCGGCGTTGTCGCCATCGGCGCCTTCACCCTGGTTACCTCGGCCATCGTTTGGCTGGTCCTTAAATTTACCATCGGTATCCGCCTGTCGGAAGAAGACGAAGCAATGGGTACCGATACCGCCGAACTGGGCCTCGAAGCCTATCCGGAATTCGGCAAAGGTTCGCAGCGCTTCTAAGATGCTCTGCACAACAATTTCCTGACGGATGCTTACGCATCCTACCTGTCAGACCAACTGACCCGCCCTTGTGGCGGGTCTTTCTTTTTTGTGCTGCCTTTTTAGGCAGCCTTCTGGTCACTCGGCAGGCATATCGCACAATGATGTGTCGATTACCCCAAATGCAAATCCTTCCAGCGTTACAAGGCAACCTTTTGTTTTAAAACAACGTTCTCCCACCGAACGCCCTATTGGCACAGATATTGATGTGGGCGCCGCGCCAAGAGGAAACGTCATAAACAAAAACAGAGGTCGTCTCATGGAGGCTTTTCAAACTGCCTCGGACGTATTTTTTGTGCTGATGGGGGCCATTATGGTCCTTGCCATGCACGCAGGTTTCGCCTTTCTTGAGGTCGGAACCGTTCGGAAAAAGAACCAGGTAAATGCCCTGGTCAAAATCATTGTCGATTTTGCCATATCGACCATTGCCTATTTTTTCATCGGTTATGCCGTTGCGTATGACGTAACTTTTTTCAGCAATGCCAATGTGTTATCGGGCAAAGAACTGGTCGATGGCCAGCTTGCCTTTGCCACCAGCGGCTTTGATCTGGTCAAATTTTTCTTCCTGCTGACATTTGCAGCAGCCATTCCGGCCATCATTTCCGGCGGGATCGCGGAACGCGCCAAATTCTGGCCGCAGCTTATTGCCACCGCCGTTCTGGTCGGGGTATTTTACCCGCTGTTTGAAGGCATTGTCTGGAATGGCAATTTCGGCATTCAGGAAACCATCACCGACATGTTCGGCGTGCCGTTCCATGATTTTGCCGGTTCAATTGTGGTTCATGCCGTTGGCGGCTGGATCGCACTGGGTGCGGTTGTTCATTTAGGGGTTCGCAAGGGCCGCTATAGCAAAACCGGCGGGCTGATTGGTATTCCGCCGTCCAATATCCCCTTTCTGGCGCTGGGATCCTGGATTTTGTGTGTCGGCTGGTTTGGCTTTAACGTGATGTCGGCGCAATCCGTTGGCGGTATTACCGGCCTTGTCGCCGTCAATTCGCTGATGGCCATGGTCGGCGGCATTCTAACAGCCCTGATCGCCGGGCGAAATGACCCGGGCTTTGTCCATAACGGTGCGCTGGCCGGTCTGGTCGCGGTCTGTGCCGGGTCCGATGTCATGCATCCGATTGGCGCGCTCATCACCGGTGGTCTTGCCGGTTTTCTGTTTGTCTGGGGGTTTGAAAAATGCCAGGCAAAATGGAAAATCGACGATGTTCTGGGCGTCTGGCCGCTGCACGGCATGTGCGGGCTTATGGGTGGCATTGCCTGCGGTGTTTTCGGGCTGGAGGCCCTTGGCGGCGCGGGTGGCGTTTCCTTTGCATCACAGCTTGTCGGCTCGCTTGGTGGGGCAATTTACGCCGCAATCGCCGGATTCGTTGTTTATGGCGTGCTGAAAAATACCATCGGCATTCGCCTGGATGACGAGGCCGAATATTACGGCGCGGACCTTTCGATCCATAAAATCACCGCCTATCCCGAGGATGACGTCAAGGCAAGCTAAGCCCGGCCCATCTCATTTAAAAAGCCCGGAAACCGCACATTTCCGGGCTTTTTACGTATTTGGACACCCCGCTTTAAATCTTTCTTTGTACTTTTCCATTAGGGGTAAACTAAGTGTGCTTTCCGGGTGCGTTTCAGGCCATGGCGCAAATGCTGCCGCAAATTTGGCCATGTTTCGGCTCAGTCATGCATACGGTGTTCCGGCCAACCGGAATGCAAATTGGGGTCTTTCACTTACGGAACGTCACACAACATGTTCAACGAACGCCTGGATACCTTGCCCGATTACCCTTTTCCACGGCTTGCCACCCTTTTGGAAGGTATTGCCCCTGGCAAGGACCCGCTCGTCATGTCGATTGGCGAACCGCAGCACGAACCCCCGGCAATGATCACCGAAGCCATGATCGCCAACGCGCATCTTTGGCATAAATACCCGCCGGGACAGGGCACCCCGGAACTGCGCGATGCCATCAAAGGCTGGCTAGATCGCCGCTATGACCTGCCCGAAGATATGATCCATCGTGATCACCACATCATCCCGGTGGCAGGTACGCGCGAGGCCCTTTATCTGATTGCGACCTGCGTGATCCCGCAGGACCAGCCCGGCCCCAAACCCAAGGTCTTGCTGCCCAACCCGTTTTATCAGGTCTATTGCGGGGCAGCCGTGCTCAATGATGCGGAAATGGTGCCGCTGCCTGCCACGCCGGAAACCGGTTTCCTGCCCGATCTTGATCAGATCGATGACGAAACATTTGCCGCCTGCCGCCTGTTTTTCCTGTGTTCGCCTGCCAACCCGCAAGGGGCCGTTGCCTCGCGCGACTATCTGGAACGCATCATTGCACTGGCGCGCAAACACAATTTCGTTCTGGCGATGGATGAATGCTACGCCGACATTTACGATCGCGAAGCCCCGACCGGCGCACTTGAAATTTGTGCCGCCCAGCATGGCAATATGGACAATGTGCTGGTCTTTCACAGCCTGTCCAAACGCTCCAGCGCGCCGGGTCTGCGGTCCGGCTTTGTCGCGGGTGATGGCAAAATCATCAAGCAGTTCAACCGCCTGCGCAGCTATTGTTCGGCAACCATTCCCATGCCGATCATGTCGGCATCGACCCTGCTTTGGAATGACGATGCCCATGCCGAGGCCAACCGCGACCTTTATCGCGCCAAAATCGATATTGCCGCCGAAATCTTTGGCAACCGCTTTGGGTTCCATCGCCCGGCGGGCGGCTTTTTCCTGTGGCTTGATGTCGGCGACGACGAAGCCGCAACCAAAAAAATCTGGGCGGAAGAAGGGGTTAAAGTCATTCCGGGTCGTTATCTTTCGATCAGCGACCGCGAAGGCAACAATCCCGGCGCCCGTTTCATTCGCATTGCCCTGGTGCATGATCTTGCCACCACCCGCGAGGGTCTAAGCCGGATCAACGCCGCCCTGTCACGCTAACCTGGCCTCGTCTAACTTACTTAACAGGACAAAAACGGATATCGGCATGAGCAGTCAGACAAACCTTCTCGAACGCGGCACCGCTTTTCTACCCAGCTCGCTTGTCTCTTTCCTGAAACGGGGCGGCATACAGCTGTGTGGACTGGCGCTGACAGCGGCGGGAATTGCCCTGTTTATCATGCTGATCGGGTTTCATCCCGGTGATCCATCCTTCAACCATGCCAGCGAAAATGCCTATATCTATAATCCGCTGGGCATTTTCGGTGCCTATATCGCCGACATGATGTTGCGCACGCTGGGCCTTGGCTCAGCCCTGCTGACCGCGCTGATCGTGGGTTGGGGCCTGCGTTTGATTGCCATGCGGCCGTTCAGCTGGATGTGGCTACGGTTTTTGCTATTGCCGCTGGCACTGCTGTTAATGGCAACGGCAGCATCGGCCGTACCGCGTGGCATGACCTGGCCGCTGACAGTGGGTTATGGCGGCTTTGCCGGTGACCTGCTGCTGGGCCGCCTTGGCATGCTGTTAACCCTGGCAGGTGTACCGGCAGGCCCGTTTATTATTGGCCTGTTCAGCATGACAATCGGTATGATCCTGACACTGTTTTGCATGGCCTATCAACTGTCGGAATGGCGGGCCGTTGGCAATGTGCTTTCACGTATTGGCGGCACAGTAATTTACGGGGTTGGCCGCGCCATTCCTGGCAACAGCACCGAAGAAACCGCCAGCATCACCCCGGGTGAACGCAAGGGCGACCGTAACGCCCGCCCGCGCCAGGAACCGTCGATGGAGCGTTCGGAAAAACGTGTTGCCGCCGCCGTCGAACGCAACACCCTTTCGGCCAGCGACGATGTCGAGGAATACGAAACCCCCGAAAACCAGCCACCGATCCATATTGTCGCCCCCCCTGCTGCCAAGGCCCAACCGGGTGCCAAGGCATCGGCACAGCGTCAAAGCTCGTTTGATCTGGGTGTCGGGTCGGATGAATACAGCTTCCCGCCGCTGGGCCTGCTGCATGAACCCCACGAGGATGACTACGCCCTGGTCGACCAGGAAGCACTGGCGCAAAATGCCCGCCTGCTTGAAACCGTTCTGCAGGATTTTGGCGTTAAAGGTGAAATTGTGCAGGTTCGCCCCGGCCCGGTCGTAACCCTGTATGAACTTGAACCTGCCGCCGGGGTTAAATCATCACGCGTGATTGGCCTGGCAGACGATATTGCCCGTTCCATGAGCGCGATTGCCGCCCGTGTTGCCGTGGTGCCGGGGCGCAATGTGATTGGTATTGAACTGCCAAATTCCAAGCGCGAAACCGTCCATTTGCACGAAATTCTGGCATCCAACGATTTCGAAAAAAACAGCGGCAAGCTTAACCTCAGCCTCGGTAAAGACATTGGCGGATCACCCGTTATTGCCGATCTGGCAAAGATGCCCCACCTGCTGATCGCAGGTACCACCGGTTCAGGTAAATCGGTCGGGGTGAATGCCATGATCCTGAGCCTGCTTTACAAGCACCGGCCCGAAGAATGCCGCTTTATCATGATCGACCCGAAAATGCTGGAACTGTCGATTTACGATGGCATCCCGCATCTGTTAACCCCGGTCGTGACCGACCCGCACAAGGCCGTTGTATCTCTGAAATGGGCCGTGCGCGAAATGGAAGACCGTTATCGCGCCATGAGCCAGGTCGGCGTGCGTAACATTGCCGGTTATAACAAACGCATCAAGGAAGCCGCCGCCAAGGGCGAGGAACTGATGCGCCGCGTTCAAACCGGGTTTGACCCCGAAACCGGCAAACCGATTTTTGAAGACCAGCAGCTGCCGATGGAGCCCCTGCCCTTCATCGTCGTCATCGTCGATGAAATGGCCGATCTGATGCTGGTGGCAGGCAAGGATGTTGAAGCATCGATCCAGCGTCTGGCACAGATGGCACGTGCGGCAGGTATTCACCTGATCATGGCGACCCAGCGCCCGTCGGTTGACGTGATCACCGGTACCATCAAGGCCAACTTCCCGACCCGTATTTCCTATTCCGTGACCTCGAAAATCGATTCGCGCACCATTCTGGGTGAAATGGGCGCCGAACAGCTTCTGGGTCAGGGGGACATGCTTTATATGGGCCAGGGTGGCCGTCTGCAGCGTGTTCACGGGCCGTTTGTTTCCGATGAGGAAGTCGAAAGCATCGTCAAACATCTGCGTGATCAGGGCGACCCGGCCTATCTTGACGAAGTTACCGAAGAACCCGAAGAAGACCCCGTTGCCGCCTATATGGCAGGCGGGCCGGGCAATGCGGGCGCACCGGGTGGTGGCGGTGATGACGACCTTTACAATCAGGCCGTTGGCATCGTCCTGCGCGAGAAAAAGGCATCCACCAGCTTTGTCCAGCGCAAATTGTCCATCGGTTATAACCGGGCTGCACGCATTATCGAACAAATGGAAGAAAATGGCGTGGTTTCGGCTGCCAACCATGTTGGCAAGCGCGAAGTGCTGATCGGCAATATGGATGGCACGCCATTTGACGAATAAGCAGTGTCAGACCAGATCGTTACCGCATTGCAAAAGGGTTGCCCGCCGGGCAGCCCTTTTGTGTTTTAATGATGCATAAAACAGCATGACCATGCAAAAATGCGATAAAGTGATCGCGACAAAGCAATATACAGCTTTTATGTCCTCCCCATATCGTTGCCGACCGCACGACTGGGAGGAAATAAAATGATAGAATTAATCATCGCGATTGTGGTCAGTGTGGTTGCCGCCACATTGATCGTGAAAAAATATCAACCGCATACCGTATTGCTTTTGGCTGGTTTGACGCTGTTTGCCGTCACCGCCATTTTTTATCCGACACATGATATCGTTTTCAAAAAAGACGACCCCACCGGCTGGGCCGGGTTCGATATTTTTGAACATATCCACGCCATCATGTCCTATCGCCTGGCAGGACTTGGCCTGATCATCATGGCCGCGGGGGGCTTTGCCAAATATATGGACCATATCGGCGCGACCCAGGCGATGGTGAATATCACCACCCGCCCGCTTGCCCGTATTGGCGCACCCTATGTTGTTCTGGCAATTGGCTATGCCGTTGGTCAGATCCTCAATATCTTTATTCCCAGTGCGGCAGGTCTGGCGATGCTGTTGCTCGTGACACTTTATCCCACACTGGTCAAACTGGGTGTCAGCCGCGCAGCTGCTGCCGCCATGATCGGCACCACATCGGTTCTGGACCTTGGCCCGGCATCGGGCACGGCCAATCTCGCGGCCCATACCGCCAATATCGATGTTGCCATTTTCTTTGCCCAGTATCAGATCCCGCTTGCCGCCTGCATTGTGCCGGTGATCTGCATTCTGACCTATTTCAGCGCCAAATATTTTGACCACAAAGACAATCACGAAGCCATCGTGCCCCATCATGGTGATGTCATGGATGGCATGAATGCCAGCAGCGATGATGAACCGCACGCACCTGCTTTTTATGCGCTGCTGCCTATTCTGCCGCTGACCCTTATTCTGATTTTCAGCAAATTGCTGATCCATCAGATCGAACTGGGTGTTGTCACCGCCATGATCATTGGTGCGCTGATCGGCTTTTTCTGCGAGATGTTTCGTAACCGTCACAAAATGGATGCCGTATTCAAGGGCTTCATGGTGTTTTTCCGGGGCATGGGCAACATGTTCTCGACCATCATTTCCCTGATAATCTGCGCCGAATTTTTTGCTGCCGGCCTGAAAGCCATTGGCGCCATCGATTTCATGATCGCCAGCGCCCAGAATGCAGGCTTCGGCATCATGGGGATGATGCTGGTGGCCTGTGGCCTGGTTGCGGTCACCGCGATCATGACGGGTTCTGGCAATGCGGCCTTCTTTTCGTTTGCCAGCCTGGCACCGAACATCACCGCTGGCACCGCCACCGGTGCGGTCAGCATGCTGTTGCCTTTGCAATTTACCGCCGGTATCGCCCGTTCGCTCTCGCCGGTTTCTGGCGTGATCATCGCCGTTGCCGAGGTCGCCGAATGCTCCCCCATCGATATCGTCAAACGAACGGCCATACCGCTTGTCGGCGGGTTGATCACGCTGTTTGCCTATAACGCCATCTTTGTTGCCGGCTGACCGATTTTAAAGGCCATCACCAACGCCACCCAAAAATGTGGCACGGGCAAATCACAAAACCTGCATTGATCAAACCCGGTCAATGCAGGTTACCGCCCGCGGGCAGGGTTTCCTGAAAGGCAATTCCCGTCCGCGCCCAACAAATTAACCCGGTTCTTCCCGCGCACCCTTTGGAAAGAACCGGTATAAAACACCCAAAAGCGCCCCAAGCGCCCCAACGCCAGAATATGGGACACCACAATGACGAGCCGTAACCTGCCTGTCTCGACCGACGATCTGTTTACTTCGCACGCCACCTGGCAAAGCTGGCTGGATGTTGAGGGTGCATTGGCAACGGCCCAGGCCGAACTGGGTATCATCCCGCATGCGGCGCGTGATGAAATTGTAAAACATACCGACCTTGCCCAGTTTGACCTGACCGCCCTTAAAGACGATATCGCAGCCAGCATGTCGCCGATCATGTCCACCGTGCGCGCCCTTGCGGCAAAATGCGCAGGCGATGCGGGCGGATATGTCCATTGGGGGGCGACCACACAAAACATCATCATTGCGGGCAAAACCCTGCAATTGCATAAATCGCACCGCCTGCTTCTGGCACGCCTTGCCAATGTGCTGGGCAAAATGGCTGATATGGCCGATGAAAGTGCAGACTGGCTGACCGTGGCCCGCACCAACCGCCGCCAGGCCCTGCCGATTACATTTGGCTATAAAATGGCTGGCTGGATTGACGAATTCCAGCGGTGTGCCGACCGCCTGACCAGTTGTGAATCGCGCAGCTTCGTGCTGATTTTTGGCGGGGCGGCGGGTGCCATGCACACTTACGGCGAAAACGGCCAGAAACTGGCTGAAACCATGGCCGGCCATTTGGGCCTGACGGCATCAAATGTGCATTCCCGCGCCACCAATGATGGCTTTGCCGAATATGTCGCCATGCTGGGCCTGTTTGCCGTGGCCTGTGAACGCATGGGCACCGAACTTTATACCCTGATGTCGAACGAATATGACGAAGTCAGCGAAATTCAGGCCGCCAATGTGGTGGGCAGTTCGACCATGCCCCACAAATTCAATCCCAAATATGTTGTCAGCCTGCTCACCGCAGCAAGCCGGCTGCGCAACCTTGTCGGCCCGACAATGGAAGCCTGCCGCCCCAGCCATGAAGGCGACGCAGCCTTCAATTTCCGTCTTTACGAACTGATCGACGAAGCAGGCATGCTTTCCTATCGGGTTGCAACCCAGCTTGAAACACTGTTTGACCATTTGCAGATCAAACAGGACCGCATGCTGGAAAACCTGATGCGCGACCCGGCACCGCTGGTTTCGGAAAAGATCATGATGTTGCTGGCAAACAGCATTGGCCGCCAGACAGCCCATGATCTTGTCCATCATGCCATCGTCGCCAGCATGGAAAAGGGCGTATCCTTTGCCGATGCCCTTTACGAACATCAGGAAGTTCAAGGCTGCTTTGCCTCGCGCGATGCCCTGGACCAGGCACTCGACCCCAAACATTATACCGGGCGCAGTGCCGAAATAGCGCGCGAAACCGCCGCCAGCGCCCGCCATCATGCCGTCCGCCTGCGCCAGCATATTGCCCGCTAATCCTGTTCTTTACGCCCTTTTGGGCACATACCGCTAGCACGCGGGCGCGTCATAACCCAAATAAAACGGCCCGGCCATTCATGGTCCGGGCCGTTATTTTATCACGGGTACAAGGTTATCAGCAGTTAGTCCGACGGTTCCAGCAAACGAACATTTTCACCATAAAAGGCATCTTCCGCACATCGGCGCGCGATCTGCTGGCGCAATAATTCGGCAAAGCGCAGGGCAACCTGGTTTTGCCCGGCTGGCGGAAACACGCAGGCATATGGCAGCCAGAATTCCGGCCCGACCGGGCGCAATGTGGTTTTTGTCGGATCAATAAACACGCTGCTGATCGGGTCCATCAGGCCCAGGCCATAACCACTTTCAACAAATTTCGGCACCAGCAGGCTGGACCCGATTTCAAGGCTGATGCGCGGCAGCTTGCCAATGGTTTCAAACAAACGGTCCAGGCGCTGCCGCCATATCTGGTTGGATCGCAAGGAAACAAAAGGCTGATCAACCAGCGCATCGACCGGCACGCAATCAAGGGCCGCCAGCGGATGATCAACCGGCAGCAAAACCTGGGTTCTTGCCTCCAGCACCGGTTCAATTGCCAGTTCAACAACGCTGGTTTTAATCGGCAGCGACAGCATGCCCAGATTATAGCGCCGCGATCCCACCTGGTTTTCCACATCGGAACGCGTGCCAATATCGATTTTGCATTTCAGATTGGCGTGTTCGGCGTTCAAAAGGTCAATCACCGGCGGCAATAGTGATGCCCCGATCGGTCCCACCGTAATGATGCGCAATGTATCAACCGCACGTTCACGAATTTCGCGCGCAATAGCGGGAATTTCCTCCACACCGTTAAGGATATGTTCCGCCTCGTGAAAAAACCGTTCCCCTTCACGGGTCAGAACCAGGCGCTGATTGACCCGTTCAAACAATGTCAGTTTCAGCTCGCTTTCCAGCCCGGCCAGCATCCGGCTGGCCGCAGACTGGCTTAAATGCGCGCTTGCCGCCGCCCCCGAAAGGGTCCCGTGCAGAACAGTCAGGCGAAAAAGGCGCAGCGCCTTGAGATTCATAACATCCCCGAATTTTTGCGGCAGAATTGCCAGAACCGGTTTTGTTTCATTTTTGCCCCAAGGTGAAACATTCACAAGTAAAAATACTTAGAATATTTCAAGTCGCACAATGAAACAAAACCCGCACCGGCAAATATTCACTACCCTGAAAAGAATATTTTCAAACACTGCACAACCTGAATTCCGAAAATCCACCTTCAAAGATTAGAATACCTTGAACCACAAATATCAGTGGAACTATTTAATTCCTAAAATTCAACTATAGATTAAAATTCGTAATCGACCTGATTATTTTTTTGTTGCGGGTCATTGTTATTTGCTGACCGTGATAATAATTCATGCTTCTCTGACAAGAAGAATGGGATGTGCTGAAACAAAGTTGCGCAGACGAAAAAATATCGACTGAACAAACGGTCAATAACCGACGCTCAACTTAAAAGAGAATGACAGAAATCGGTCACAATGCACTTCCCTGCATTGGGTGCTGCGATAACAAAAACACTTGGGGCTAAGATGACCAACCTATCCAACTGTACAATATCGACAAAGTTGCGACTTTTACTGGGGATCGTCGCAATTGCGTTTCTGGCTTTGACTGCCTACGACCTTTTTACTCTGCGTGGAACCCTGGTTGACGGCCGCAAACAGAATGTTCGCCAGGTTGTTGAACTGGCAACCACCACCATCGACCATTATGCAAAACTGGCGCAGGACGGCACCCTTTCCAAGGAAGATGCCCAGAAACAGGCGCTGGCAACCGTGCAGGACCAGCGGTTTGATGGCGACAATTACATTTTCATCATCGACCGCAGCTCGCATATTCTGATGCATCCGGTCAAACCGGCCCTGAACGGGACCGATGGCTCCAACGTCGCCGATGCGGACGGCGTCAAGATTTTCGCCGATCTGGTCAAGGCTGCCAATACCGGCAAGGGTGGTTTCCTGTCCTATAAATGGCCAAAGCCGGGCGAAAAAGAAGCCCTGCAAAAGGTATCCTATGGTGCGGCCTTTAAACCCTGGGGCTGGGTCATTGGTGCTGGCACCTATATCGATGATCTTGACGATGCCTTCTGGAACCGTGCGATCAGCGATATCGTCGTTGCCGCCGTTGTTGTTGTGCTGGTTGGCCTGCTGGGGGCAGCCATCAGCCGGTCAACCGGCAAACCGCTAGGCGATATTACCCGCGCCATTAACGGGCTGGCACAGGGCAATAACAATATTGTCGTGGATATCCCCGATGCCGAAGACCGCCGCGATGAAATTGGCGAACTGGCCCGTGCGCTTGAGGTTTTCCGGTCAAACCGGAAACGTAACGAAGCCGCCCGCGCCGAACATGAACGCGAACAGCAGGCCCAGATTGCCCGTGCAAACCGGGTAGAAAGCCTGATCCACGAATTTGAAGGCGATATTTCGCGCAATCTGGATGGCGTGAATGATGCGGTGCGTGTCCTGCATTCCACCGCCGATGAAATGACGCGCCAGTCGTCCCACACCACCGATCAGGCCACCGCCGTTGCCGCTGCCACCGACCAGGCGGCACGCAATGTCGATACGGTCGCTGCGGCCGCCGAACAGCTTGCTTCCTCGATTGATGAAATCACCCAGCAGGTCAATCGCAGTTCCGATATTGCCCGTACCGGGTCCCAGGAAGCCGATGAAGCCACCAGCATCTTTGCCGAACTGGGCAGTGCATCGGAAAAAATTGGCGAAGTTGTCCAATTGATTCAGTCCATTGCCGAACAAACCAACCTTCTTGCCCTGAATGCCACCATCGAGGCGGCACGCGCGGGCGAAGCCGGCAAAGGGTTTGCCGTGGTGGCCGCCGAGGTCAAAAACCTCGCAAACCAGACCACGCGCGCAACCGAAGACATTGCCCTTCAGATCAACGGTATTCAGGGGTCCACCCAGAATGCGCTGGGTGCGATTACGCATCTGTCCCAGCGGATGAAGGAACTGAACGAAGTTGCCGCCGGTATTGCCGCGGCCGTTGCCGAACAGGATGCCGCCACCGGCGAAATTGCACGCAATGTGGGCGAAGCCGCCCAAGGCACCAAGGAAGTTTCGGCCAATGTCGCAGGCCTGCGTCAATCAGCCGAAAGCGAACGCGTTGCTTCGAACGATGTTTTGCATTCCGCACAGGGGCTTGATGAAAAATCACGCTCGCTGATGTCGCAGTTCCAGCACTTCCTGACCGATATCCGCAACGCATAAGCAATTGCGAACCAACATATTTTGCAAAAGGCAGGGGCATTCCCTGCCTTTTTCATGCCCGATCACCGGTTTATCGCATCAACCCATAATTGGGTGCGCCCCGGCAATATAAACGGGCGATTCGCAAATTGCAGATGCGATTTTCACCAAAACAGGCCATCCGCCCTGCCCGCAATGCCTGTTTCACACAACCCAGAAGTTAAAAAGATAATTTTTTCCACATTTCTGGAATGACTTTAAAAACCCGGCGAGCACGATAGTCACACTTTAAAACAATATTTTTCTTATATAAAAACCCTGCCCAACTGCCTTTCACAGATCAAAAATTTTAATCAAACCAATTGCCACTTGGTATCAGATCAATTTTCGGCACGCTAAATCGCTGTATGTTTTTGCCACCATAAGGTGAAATCGATTCATATTACGGTTTCACACGAGGGGGCCGTTTTCCGTTTTTTGTTGAAAAAACATCTGCCATTCAGGGTTTCGAACATGACGCTTTCCAATTTTTCAATTGCAGCAAAGCTGCGCCTGCTTTTGGTTCTGGTTGCAATAGCACTCTGCATACCAACAATTTTTGATCTTTTTACACTGCGCACAACCCTGCTTGACGACCGCAAAGAAAACATCCGCCAGATCGTTGATATGGCCGAAACCAGCATGGCTCGCCTGGCCGATATGGCAAAAACCGGCGATATCAGCGAGGAAGATGCCAAAAAACAGGCCCTCGAAACCGTTGCGGCCCTGCGTTATGACGGCGACAATTATGTTTTCGTCATGGATGCCAAAGGCACCATCATCATGCATCCGATCACCGCATCGCTGGTCGGCAAAAGCACCGATGACATTCGCGATGTGAATGGCAAAGCCTTTTTGACCAACCTGGTATCCGTGGCCAAAACCGGTGATGGCGGCTATGTCGATTATGTCTGGGCCAAACCCGACAAAACCGGTAACGCCCCCAAACTTTCCTATGCCCGCAGCTTTGCCCCGTGGGGATGGGTTTTAACCACCGGTATTTACATTGATGATGTCGACAGCATTTTCTGGAAACGGGCCACGGTTGATATTGCCTTTGCCGTTATCCTGCTGGTGATCCTAAGCCTGATTGGCCTTTCCATTGGCCGTTCCATCACCAAACCGCTGGGCGATATCACCAATGCGCTAAATGCCCTGATTGGCGGCAATACTGACCTGGAACTGCACCATACCGACCGCGAAGACGAAATTGGCGAATTATCGCGGGCCTTTGATGTTTTCCGCGAAAACCGCAAGGAAACCGACCGCCTTCAGGCCGAACAGGCCCGCACCCAGCAGGAACATATCGAACGTGCCGAACGGATCGAACAACTCATCCACAGTTTTGAAGGCGAAGTCGAAGAAAACCTGACCGTCGTCAATGCCGCCGTAACCCAGTTGCGCAGCACCGCAGGCGATATGAGCGACCAGTCATCGCACACCACCGAACAGGCCACTGCCGTTGCCGCTGCCACCGAACAGGCCGCCAATAACGTGGATACGGTTGCCTCGGCAGCCGAACAGCTTGCTGCCTCGATTGATGAAATCACCCTGCAGGTCAGCCGCAGTTCGGAAATTGCCAAATCCGGCTCACAGGAAGCCGACGATGCAACCGGACTGTTTAGCGCGCTGGGTTCTGCCTCGGATAAAATCGGCGAGGTTGTTGAACTGATCCAGTCAATTGCCGAACAGACCAACCTTTTGGCACTCAACGCCACCATCGAAGCCGCACGCGCGGGCGATGCCGGCAAGGGTTTTGCCGTGGTGGCCGCCGAGGTCAAAAACCTTGCCAACCAGACCACCCGGGCGACCGAAGATATCGCCGGTCAGATTGGCGATATTCAGGGTTCCACCCAAAATGCCCTTGGCGCCATCCAGCACCTTGCCGCCCGCATGAAGGAACTCAACGAAGTTGCCTCGGGCATTGCCGCAGCAGTGCAGGAACAGGATGCCGCCACTGGCGAAATCGCCCGCAATGTTGCCGAGGCCGCACAGGGCACCAAGGAAGTATCGGTCAATGTCGATGGCCTTCGCGCCTCGGCCGAGGATGAACGCCAGGCTTCTGACGAAGTCCTGCGTGCCGCCAAGGACCTGTCGGATAAATCCCACACCCTGCTTTCGCAAATTCACGGCTTCCTGCGCGATATTCGCGCGGCCTGATTGCGAAATTATCCCTGAATGGCAAAGGCAGGCTGCACCACAGCCTGCCTTTTTCCTTGATCAGCATCCACAATGCCGTTGCCCAATTCCTTTGCCAAAGGCCCCAAACGGCAAAACAGCATGGATGGCGTATTTATGGCGTAATCACCGCCCCACAGGCATCAAACAGGGCGGCCGCGCGTACCCGCGCAAGGCGGGCATCTTGGGCATCGGAATCAGGCCGGCCATCATTGTTAAAACCGCGGCCGGAATTTTCGTAAATATAAACCGGCACTTCCGGGTGGGCGGCCTTGATTGTTGCCTTCACATCATCCGCAGGGATATGCGCATCCTTGCGCCCGAAATTGCAAATTACCGGGCATTTCAGGGTCATGTCGGCAATACCGGCAACACCACCGCCATAATAACTGACCACGGCGGCCAGTTCATCAATCCGGGCTGCGGCCCGCCAGGCGACCGTGCCGCCATAACAATAGCCGATCAAAAATACCGGCCCGTCCTGTTTTAGGGCATCAACGCAGGCTTTTACGTCGGCAACCGGGTTTTCCGGGCCATTATCACCGGCATATTTGCGGCCAATGGCAAGGCCATCGGCATCATGTTTGGCAACAAAGCCACGTTCCTGGCGGTCAAACATGGATGGCACGATGACTTCATATCCCAACGCCACCCAGCGCCGGGCATCTTCCAGGATATAATCATCCAGGCCGAAAATTTCCTGAATCAGGATCAATCCGCCTTTGCGCGCGCCATCAGGTTTTCCATGCCACGCATCAAATTCAAACCCGTCAATTGCCGATGTCAGCCGGATCATTTCTGGCAATTTTTCCTCCTTGCGGCATCAAACAAAAAGAAAAGGCGGGGCCATACAGCACCCGCCTTTTTCGATTTTCCGTTCGGTCATGACCGATCAGATCGACTGATTGATCCAGTCAACCAGTGCGCTTTTCGGCATGGCGCCAACTTTGATGGCCGACACTTCACCGCCCTTGAAGATCATCAGGGTCGGAATGCCGCGCACACCGTATTTGGCGGGGGTATTCGGGTTTTCGTCGATATTGACCTTGGCAATGGTCAGCTTTTCGCCAAGTTCACCAGCGATTTCGTCGAGATACGGGGCAATCTGTTTGCACGGACCGCACCATTCCGCCCAGAAATCGACCAGAACCGGCGCGTCTGCGCCAATAACGTCAGAGTCAAATGACGTATCGGATACTTTAATCGTTGTCATTCTGTCAGATCCTAGTTGTTACGAGGCCATACACCCAAGCGGGCAACCTCGATCCGCTTATGGATGCAAAGGTAGGCAGGCAGAGGCCAAAGGTCAAGCGCGTTGCATTCGCATCAGGCTTTCAGGCAGTTCCACCATCCAGGGGCCGTTGGTCCAAAGAATATGACAGCGAATGGTTTTATCAGGATACATCTGGGTCAATGCATCGCGATAAATTGCCATTTGCCGCCGGTAAGCCATTGGTGTCTGCTCTACTTCGCGGGGCGGCGGGCGATTGGTTTTATAATCCACAATCATCACCTCATCGCCTGCAATCACCAGCCGGTCGATCTGGGCAGACACAACATCACCGCCCACAATACCGACCAATGGCACCTCGGCCCGTGATGACGGGCCAAAGATTGGCGCAAAATCGGGGTTATCGAATATCGCCAGTGTTTCATTGGCGATTTCAAACTGCTGATCGGGCGTCAATCCATGCACCGGCTGCCCCAAAAACCGTTCGGCGGCATCAAAGCGGCGGTCTGGCGACAGGTCAGGCAACAGTTCCAACAATTTGTGGATCAAAATACCACGTTTAAAACTTTGCCCCTGATCGCCCCCCAGCGGTGATTGCACGGATGGTTCTTCTTCAAGCGGGCGACTGGGTGCCAGTGGCTTGGGCGGAAAGGATTCTTGCGGTGCCACCGTGCGGATCAGCTTTTCCATACCGCACATAACCTGCCCGTCGGGTGCATCTGTTTCACCTTCGGGCAGGGCAAGTGCTTCGCTTGCGGCCTTATCGGGTTTGGGTTTTGCAATCTGTTGCGTTTCCCAAACAAAGCCCGCTCCCTGCCAGCCTGATGGCGAAACACTGGCAAAATCCATCGTGGTTTCGCTGGCAAAGTCACGCAATGCCAGTTCACATAAACTATACCAACAATGGTCTGGCGGGTTTTTTGCACCTTTCCAGCCACAAATATAAAGCCGGTCTTCGGCACGGGTTAATGCCACATACAGCAGGCGGTTATATTCCTGATCACGTTTTAACGCGATTTCATCGCGCAGCAATTTCACCCGGTCATTTTCCAGTGCCACACGCGGCAGCCAGAACATCAACTGGTCCCGGTCCTGCCAAAACAGGTTGGGCGACTGGGTTGGCACCTGCATGGTATCAGGCAAAAACACAATCGGTGCCTGCAGGCCCTTGGCCCCATGCACCGTCATGATGCGCACTTCATCACGCCCGCTTTGTTCAAGGTCACGTTTAATCTCGGCCTCGCCCGCCATCAGCCAGTGCAAAAAGCCCTGCAGGGTTGGCGCATGTTCGGCCTCGTAATTCATGGCAAGGTTCAGGAATTCATCAATCGGGTCATTCGCCTCGATCCCCAAACGCCCCACAAGGCGCGCGCGCACCCCGCGGGCATCCTCACCGCGCCCGCCCAGCAATTCACCATACAGCTCAAACGGCCGTTCATAATCCACCCGGCCCAGCCAGCGTGCCAAAAAGCCATAGGCGCGGCCAAAATCCGGGTTTTCATCGGCCCGTTCGCGCAGGGCATGCCAAAGGGTCCGGCGGCGATTATAGGCCAGGCTGAAAAGCTGTTCTTCACTAAAACCAATGATCGGGCTTTTAAGCAGCGTTGCCAGGTTCAAATCATCGTCGGTCATTAACAGAAACCGGCCAAAGGCGATCAGGTCCATCACCGCAAGCTGTTCGGTGATTTCCATACGGTCCACACCGGCCACCGGCACATTGCGTTCTTTTAACGCCTTTACGACCTCGTCCACAAAGGCAGTTCGACGGCGCACCAGAATCATGAAATCCCCGGCGCGTACCGGTCGCCCGCGTGATGGCAAAATTTCGCGCGCATCCACCGCCTTGCGAATATGCCCGGCAATCACGCGCGCCAGCCTGATTTCGGGGTCATCAAGGCGCACGATACGGGTTGGCGGTGTCCAGGGTTCCTGTTCCTCGCGCGGTAACGGTTCGCATGGCGGCCACAATTCAATGCGCCCGGCATGCCCCTGACGAAAGGCATGGTGGGCAACATTCTGCCCTTCATCGCCCACACCCTGCTTTGCAATCGGCCCGGCAAAAACCCGGTCCACCGTGCCCAGCACGGCAGATGTGGACCGAAAGGAAATATTCATGGGTACTTCGCGCCATTCCGCCTCGATCTCGGCGGCGCGACGGGCAAAATGGCGGCGCATTTCGGCAAATTTTTCGGGGTCTGCCCGCTGAAAACTGTAAATAGATTGTTTCGCATCCCCAACGGCAAAGATGGTGCGCGGCTTATCTTCGTGCTGGCTGGCATCATTGAAAAATTCTTCGGCCAGAATTTGCACGACTTTCCATTGTTCGGGGTTGGTATCCTGTGCTTCGTCAATCAGGATATGATCCAGCCCTTCATCCAGTTTAAACAGCACCCAGCCCGCAATCCCCGCCTGCTGTTCAAGCAGATTGACGCTGTTTAAAATCAGGTCGTCATAATCAAGCCAGGCATGCAGCGCCTTTTTCCGGGCATAGCGCGCCAGCATCGCCTCGCCCATGCAAATCAGCGCCGCTGTACATTGCGCCAGCATCGCGGCCTTACGGTTTTTCTCAAGCATGATCAGGCGCGCGCATTCCTGTTCCAGGGCATCGGCACCCGCCGGGTGGTTTTCACCGGCCTTTTTGGTAATCAGCTTTGCCCTTGGTTCGCCTGCGGCAGTGAAAAACACACTGCGATAATCATTAAAAACCGCAATCCGGTCCTCGATAGCAGTTTTTTCCAAAAACTGGGCCAGGGCAGGCACCCGGTCCTTATCGGTTTTGGTGCCTGCTTCCAGTGCGGCCAGCGCCATCATCAAACCCTGGCGGTCAAAGGCACCATCTGCAAATGCATCATGCAGCATCTTTTCCGCTGTTTGCCCCGGCGCAACACCCAGCGATTTGTAAACCGCCTCGCACATGCGATCCCGCCCGTGATGGGCATCAAGCATCCGTTTTAACCGGCCCCGTTCACGGGCCAGATCGCGCATCACCTCGCCAAAGGCACCTTCGCGCACCTGCCCTGTTACAACCGCCAGCGCATCGGCCAAAACCGGGTCATGGCCGCTGCGCGCATAGGCCAGCACTTCTTCCTGGGTATCAGCCATTGTTTCGGATGCGGTACGGTCATCCATGATTTCAAAATGCGGGGCCAGCCCCGCTTCCAGCGGAAACCGCCGCAACAGCGACTGGCAAAATGCATGGATCGTCTGAATTTTCATGCCGCCCGGCGCATCCAGCACACTGGCAAATAACCGCCGTGCCCGCCGGGTTTCATCCGCAGCCGGTGCCTCGCCAGACAAATCTGCCAAATCACGCTGCAAATCGGCATCATCCATGGTGGCCCAGCGGCCCAACCGTTCATTCACGCGGTTGGCCATTTCTGCGGCTGCCGCCTTGGTAAAGGTCAGGCATAAAATGCGGTGCGGTTCCGTGCCCGATAACATCAGGCGCAAAACACGGTCCGACAAAACCTTGGTTTTCCCGGCCCCGGCCGATGCCGACACCCAAACCGATGCCATCGGGTCTGACGCCCGGCGTTGCAAAATATTGGGGTCGTCACCGGGCGTCTCAGGCATATCGGGCGTATCAGCAGGCATGGACGGCGTCGCGGTCGAAACCGGGGTTTGCACACTGTTCTGCCCGTTCTGCCCGTTCTGCCCTGCGCTGCCGGTTGCGGTTGCGCCATTTTCATCATGGTCAAATGGCTGCGTCATGATGCATCCCCTTTGTCGCTGGTCTTTGCATCGGCACTGCCATCTGCCGCACCTTTCGCCCCCGTATGGGGGCCATCATCAATTTCTTCACTGCCCATCCATTCGCGCGCGCGCGACAAATGCACATAATCCGAATATTTCGGTGCGTTATCGGGGTGTGGAACGCTTAGATACGGGGTTTCGGGGTTGGCAAAGGCCGTGGCAAGGGCCGCCACACCGGCAACCGCATCGCGCGCCAGATCATGCGGCGTGGTTTTAAGGCGCGCGGTATCCAGCTCGCGAATTTCCCCCGCCGGGTCCCCGCCCGACAGCTTCCAGAAGGCATAGGATGCCGCTGGTCCCTTTTCCACTGCGGCAAAGCCACCCTGTTCGGCAATCGCCCCTTCCAGCGGCAATTGCGGGGCAAAACCGTTCAAAATATCGCGCGGCCCCGGCGGCACACCGGTTTTATAATCGATAATGGCAATGCCCCCATCGCGCAGCACATCAACACGGTCGGCACGGGCATAAACCTCAAACCCGGAACCCAGAACAAGACTTCCCGTCCGTTCGGTATGGGATGCGCGCAATTCGGCACGCCGCCCGGCTTCGGTCTGCACAAACCATTTGGCAATACGCTGAAAACGCGGCCACCAGAATGCCCATAATCCCGGCCGGGCTTTTAAGGGGGCAAAAACATCCTCGCCAATCGCGATCAACCGTTCCTCGGCATCGGCGGGCAGGTAATCGTGATACTGGCTGATAAAACGATCCAGTGATTCGTGAATGTAATTGCCATAATCGGCCGCGCCGGGGTCCAGGTCGATATCATCCAGGCTTTGCAGTTTCAAAATATGGCGCGCATAAATCGCATAAGGATCGCGCATCCAGGTTTCAATTTGCGTAACCGACAGGCGATTGGGCCGGGCATCAACCGGCGGGGTTGGTGCGGGGCGGCCAATGCGCACCCGCATTTCCGCACTGGGTTCGTCGAGCTGGTCGGCCAGGTGTCGCCACTGCGCGGCATCGGCCCGTTCCATCACGATGCCGGATTTCCGCAATATGTTTTCAATCCGTAACAACCACCGCGATGGCACGGTTGGCGTGCCGCCTACACGCAAGGCGCGGGTCATCACCACCTTTGGTGCGCAAAATAACTGCTGAAAATCATGCGCGGATTGTCCGATCCTGTGTTCGGGGGCCGGCAGGCCAAATTTGCGCCGCATCGGGCGGCTCATCCACGGGTCGGACCCGGCTTCGGGCGGCCACACCCCTTCGTTCAACCCGCCCAGAATGGTCAGGTCCGCCTGCTGCATCTGGGCTTCGACCGTTCCCCAAATAAACAGGCGCGGATGTTTGCCAAAACGCGGGCGCACGGCACGGTCTGCCATCAGAGCATCAATAAATGCGCCATAGCGCGCGCCCTGCAACACCTCAAATCCCGGCAGAGCCTGAAGCAGTTCATAAACAAAATCGGCCAGTGCCTCGCCCGCATCGCCGCGCCACAGGCGGTCCGCCCCTTCCTGCTGGTCGGTTGTGGCAAGGGTTTCGCAGCAACGCACATGGGTTCGCAGCGCTTCGACCGGCAAAATGGTTTTATCCCCCATCAAATCGCGCAGGGGCGACAGGGCTGCTTCCAATGCAGCAACCAGGTCGCACAGGCGTTGATGGTCATCGCGAATACGTTCTATCCGCGGGGCAATGTTGGCACCGGGCGCACCATTGCTGGCACTGGCCTTGGTAAGGCGATCAATGGTTTCATCGCGCCAGCCATCAATCGCGCTGATCAACCCCTCAAGCCCCGGCCCCGGCCTTGGCCCACGCAAAATCTGCAATTCCAGCAGGCGGGTGTGCGTCCGGAATGTTTCGGGGGCCATGCCCGCCGCACATAGCGGGTGTTTTAACAGTTCCAGCAACGGCACAGGGGCAAATTGCTCCTGCACGGTGCGAACAACCAAACGCAGGAAAATCGCAGGCGCGGTATCGTGTAACGGCACACCGGCGGAATCATCCACATCCACTTCCCAGCGGCGCAGTTCGGTTGCCACACGCCGGGCAAGGCCACGGTCCGGCGTTACCAGCGCACAGGTTTTACCGGGTTCTTCCAATGCCTCGCGCATCATCAATGCGATGGTGGCGGCCTCTTCGCGTGCGCCCGAACAATCCACGCGCAAAACCCCATCCAGAACATCCGGGGCAAAATTGCTGATATAGCGCCATTGATCAGTGGTTAGCGCCGGGCGCAATGCCTCGCGCACCAGACGGCGGCGCTCCCCCTGCGCGGAGGGTCCAATACCACCATCCACCGGGGTCATCGGGCTGGTTTGCAGCAGGGCATCATCCATTGCCGGTGAAATCGGGCTTTGCGGGGCGACAAAATCATCAAACAGATCGCGCATTGCCCCTTTAGCTGGCGCAACCTTCGATGCGGGTTCAACCTCCGCCGCCGGGTCAGGGGCATAATCCGGATAAGGCTCTGCATATGATTGCGAATAGGCATCATCAAGCAGGGCATCATCGGGTATATCGTCAAAATATGCCGGGATATCATCACCATCCCGCTGATCCTGGCCATCGCGCATGGCGTCCGCTGCCACAGCCGCATCATCCACCCCGCCCCACGGGCGTACATCCTGTGCGGCACGGTCGATATGGGTTAACAGCCGCGATAATAAATGCTGGGGATGGGCGGCATCATCGGCAATCGCCAGCCAGTCCCCTGCTGAAAGGCCGGTCATCAAACCGGGCAAAACCACCCGCCCCTGCGGCAGGGCCAACACCGCCCCAACCAAGTCGCGCAAGGCCGGGAATGGGGCCGTGGAACCGGCTACAATCACCGGATATTGCGGCGGGTTGTGGTCCCAAAGGTCGATCTGGGCGGCAATCATGGCGTTCCGGCGGGCGGCACGGTCGCTTACCCCCTGATCCGCCAGAATATTGGGCCAGAATTTGGTCAGGATTTGCAAAAATTCCAGCGTCAATTGCCAGTGCTGGGCAAATTCGGCCGGAACCAGCCCTTCAAGTTCATCAAACTTGCAATTTTCCGTTTGCACCTGGTCCAAAAACCGCGCCAGTTCGCCTGCCAGTCGTGCGGCCTGGTCAGCCGTGGGTTTTACGCCCTTGTAATCGGCGCGCGACATGATCAAACGGGTTAACAGCAACTTTCGTTGCAAATCCGGAATGGCTGGCGGCAGGTCCAACAATGCATCCTGATCGGCAACGCCAAACATTGCCAGTTCATCTTCATCGGCCTCGCCCAGCGGGCGAATGGTCGGCAACAGGGTGACCTTGCCCTGCGTCTGGCGCAAAAACGCATCGCGCATCACTTTGCAAGACCGCCGATTGGGCACCAGAAGCAACGTATCGGACAAAATAACCGGCTGGCTGGCAGCTTCACGCAACAATTGCTGTGCAAGCATGTCGGCAAAGGGTGCACCAGGCGGAATATAAAACAGATTGTCCGTCATATTTGTCCCCATTTGCCGTGCCCGACGGGTTCTATCGGGCAGGCAGCCTTCATTTTTTAATCGTGGTTTACCGATACCAGCCTAACGCGAAATCATGGGTTTTTGCACCCGCCTTTGCCACGAAGAATGATCAATTCATCATCCTGCTGACAAAGGCCGGGATAACAGCCTGCAATTGATTGCGCGCGTTTCAGGCCGGGTTATTCCGCCAGGGCGTTTTCCGCATCCTGCAGGGCCTCGGGCGTGCCAATATGGAACCAGCGGCCATCATGCACCAGCCCGTAACAGCGGCCATTTTCCAATGCCCGGTCATAGACCACATTTAACGAAAAATTGCCCGGCAGCAGGCCTTCAAACAGGCGCGGATTCAATATCTGCACACCGGTAAAAAAATAGGGGGCAGCTACCGCACTTCCCCGGCGTTTTAACCGCCCATCCACCTGCCAGAAAAAATCGCCCGCCCCGTCATAACCAAACGCACCATCAACCGGCGCAATCGCCAACAGGGCATCCATATGTTCGGCGTCAAAGGCTTCGATCATGCGTTCAAATAAGGGGTCTTTGCCTTCGGTCCAGTACATGTCGGCATTGGCCACCAGAATGGCACTATCATCCAGCAGCGGCAGGGCATTTTGCACCCCGCCCCCGGTTTCGAGCAATTCCACCTCGGGCGAGTTGACAACCACGGGAAAGTCCCGGTTTGCCACATGGTCAGAAATCATTTCGCCAAGATAATGATTATTGACAACCACACGGTCAAACCCGGCATCGCCCAGGCGGTCCAGCACATGGTCCAGCATCGGCTTGCCTGCCACGGGCACCAGCGGCTTGGGCATTTTATCGGTTATCGGGCGCATACGCTTGCCAAGGCCGGCGGCCAAAACCATTGCCTGCGCCGGTTTTAAAACAGGGTGCATGTTACTGGTCATTTTCCGGTCCATGGTTGGGAATGATCGTTGGGAATAACAGGGGCCAACCGGGCGCTGGCGGGAATGTGGTTTTCAACCCAGTCTGCCAGTTCCGGCAGGTTTTGCTGCGCCCCGCGCAAAATCAGTTCCCAGCAGCGCGGGACAAATTCCAGATAGCGCATCTTGCCACTTTCGCGTGCCAGCCAGCCAAACCGGCCCAAAATGCGAAAATTCCGCACCATGCCCGTGGCAATGTAGGCGCGGTTAAACGCGGTTTCGTCAATTTCGGGAAAGGCCGCCAGATACCGCGCCATCATGGTGCGTTCGATATCGATGCCCACATCATGGCGCACATCGCGCAACAGCGACACCAGATCATAGGGGCGCGGGCCAATGGCGGCGTCCTGAAAATCGATAATGCCACAATCAGCATCGCCATCATCGGTATCCACCAGCATCAGATTATCAACATGGTAATCCCGGTGGATAATGGTTTGCCCCGCGTCAAAACATTGCGGCAATACATGATCCAGAAGATCGTCAAATTCCTGCATGGCGTGGCCCCGCCGGGCATCATCGGCAATCACCAGCGGCAAATAATCCCGGCCAAAGCTGGCAAGCTGACGGCGCAAATTTGCGGGCTGATAGGTTACCAGCCCTGCCATCGCCTGCGATAATTCACCATTCGCGCCATTCGCCGCATTCACCCCTGCCGCCCCTGCCGCCATCGCATCACACCCGCGATGCAGGGTAATCAGCGCATCGGTTGCGCGGATATAAAGGCTGGCTGGCACAATGCTGCCCATTGCCAGGGCACGGGTAAAGGTCAGGTCGCCAAAATCCTCGATCAGGGCCAAACCATTTGCCACATCATGGGCCAAAACCTCCGGCACACGCCAGCCCAGGTCGGTAAACAGGGTTGTGGTTTGCAACACCGGCGCGATGGATGCTAGGCGTTCGGGAATGTCACTAACCCCATGCGGGTCAATCGACACGGCATTGGGTGGGAAATCCATCAAAAGGGCGGTTTCAAACCCGCGACCAAGGCGGAAATATTTCCGCGCCGAGGCATCATCAACCAGCTTTTCTCGCCCGGCACTGCCCCAGCCATGCTGGTCCAAAAAACCATCAATAACAGAACCTCTATCCTGCTGGCTCATGCCACATTCCCGTTAAGCCCGGCGATACGCTGCTGCCAGCTTTCGCCCGATGCCACCAGCCGTATCTGGCGGGCATCGGCGTTTGATCCGGGTTCGATATAAATATCAAGATGCGCCTCAGGCGTTAAATAGTCCAGCCGGTCGGGCCATTCGATCAGGCTGACAGCTTCGCTAAAGGCATCTTCGATATCCAGTTCATGAACTTCTTCCGGGTCCGACAAACGATAAAGGTCAAAATGCCAGACGGGCACCGGCACCAGATCATAAATCTGCACCAGGGTAAAGGTCGGACTGGGGACTTCTTCATGCGGGTTTTGGGCAAGGGCACGGATATAGGCCCGGCAAAAGGCGCTTTTGCCCATGCCCAGGGTACCATGCATCAGGATCACATCGCCCACCTGCGCCACCGCAGCAAGGCGGGCTGCAAGTTCTTCGGTTCCGGCCTGGTCCTTGATATCGACGGTCTTTTCCATTTGCCTTTGCACCCGCTTTCACACCGATATTGCGAAAATTGTCGCCCTTTCCCCTGTTCTACGGGCAGAAAGGGCGATTTCGCAATGATTTTGACAGGCATTTTATTGTAACCTGCCCCGGTTAAAAGCCTGTCAACATGGCAGCCCCACTGATCGCGCAAGGGCGGATAACGTTGCGATTGCGGGGACAAAATGCTATTTCGCCCCTGACAGGTTAACACCCTTTGTTTTTTGGAATGGAATCAAGATGTCGGAAGCGTCGCACAGCACGGATATTGCCATCATTGGTGCAGGCCCGGTCGGGCTTTTCGCCGTATTCGAAGCCGGTATGCTGGGCCTGAAAACCCACGTTATCGATGCGCTGGACATGGTTGGCGGCCAATGCAGTGCGCTTTACCCGGAAAAACCGATTTTTGACATTCCCGCCCATCCGCAAATCACCGGGCAGGACCTGATCGACCAGCTTGCCAAGCAGGCCGCCCCGTTCGAGCCGACCTACCATCTGGGTCAGCAGGTCATCAAACTGGAAAAGCGCGATGATGGCCGCTTTACCCTGGAAACATCGGTCGGCACCACAATTGATGCCGGTGCCGTTGTTATTGCAGCAGGCTGCGGTGCCTTTGGCCCCAACAAACCGCCGATGGAAGGCCTGGAAGATTTTGAAGGGTCTGGTGGCGTTCAATATTACGTCAAACGACGTGCCGATTTTGCCGGCAAAAAGGTTGTCATTGCCGGTGGTGGCGATTCTGCCGTCGACTGGGCACTGTCCCTGCATGATATTGCCGACAAGGTATATGTCGTGCACCGCCGTCCCAAATTCCGCGCCGCACCCGATAGCAGCGCCAAGCTTGCCGCCCTTGCCGAAGCCGGCAAAATCGAAATGGTCATCCCCTATCAGCTCAAGGGTCTTAAAGGCGACACCACATCAGGCAAGCTCAGCCACGTAACGGTTGCCACCCTGAAAGGCGAGGAACTGGACCTTGAAGCCGATCACCTGCTGCCCTTCTTTGGTCTGGCAATGGAACTGGGACCGATCGCCGATTGGGGCCTGAACCTGGATCGCAACCATATTGGCGTAACCCAGGCGACGATGGAAACATCCATTCCCGGCATTTTCGCCATCGGCGACATTGCCAATTACGAACACAAACTGAAACTGATCCTGTCAGGCTTTGCCGAAGGTGCCAGCGCCATTCATGCGGCACGCGGCTATCTGTTCCCTGATAAAGAATTTCATTTCGAATATTCAACAACCACTGGCGTTCCTAACGAATAATCGAAATACAGCCATTTCGAAAAGGCGCACCATGACCACAAAACCATCATTCCATACAGGTGGATGTCTTTGTGGCGCGGTGCGCTTTTCAGTTTCTGGCGCACCACTTGGCAGCAATCACTGCCATTGCAACATGTGCCGAAAGGATAGCGGTGCCGGTATTTCAACCTTTGTCAGCTTTCCCGCCAGCGCCGTTATCTGGAATGGCAAACCGACAGATTATGAAAGTTCGCCGGGCAAGTATCGTGGTTTCTGCCCTAAATGCGGATCAAGCATAACCTGGCGCAAGGCATCGGATGACAGCTTTATCGATTTCCGGCTGGGCACATTTGATGATCCCAGCGCCTTTCGCGCGCAAAAACACCTTTGGATGCGCAACGCCCTTAAAAACTTTGCCGATATTGACCCCGGCGCCGATCATTTCGACTGATCGCCGTTAAAACGCGCGCACCAATCCCCGCGATACGGCAATATCACACACGGTTTCCGGCAGCGTTGCCCGCAAACCTCAAAGCCTGAAACGCTCAAACTCTCTCAAAATCTGTGCAGATTACAGCCTGACCCCAAGCAGTTCGACCAGCACACCGACAATCATGTCGTGATCTTCGTGCGATGCCAGCCCTGAAACCGTAATGGCACCGATCACCCCCACATTTTTAACCCGCAACGGAAAGCTGCCGCCGTGATCGGCGTAATCGGCAAAATCAATGCCGTGATCAGCCAGGGTTTTGTTTTTGGTTTGCAGCGCCATGCCAAACCGGCGGGATGACTGATGTTCACGCAAAACCAGGTTGCTTTTGCGACGTGCCCATTCATCATTGGCCGGTACGGCACCAGGCAGGGCCGCATGAAAAAGTGTGCGGTTCGGGGTGCGGATATTCACCACCACCGGGGCATTTCGCGCCCGCGCCACTTCCACAAGAATGGCCCCTACCTTCCAGGCGGTGTTTTCATCAAAACTGTCAAAGACCAGGGCTTCTTCCTGCCGGGCCAGTAAATCCAGATCCATAAGAAACCTCCTGTTGGGCGGGGAAAACAGCCATCTGCAACCAGCTAAACGTATGCAGGAGCCATATTACAACAAAAAAGGCCACAGCCGGTTAACGGCTGCAGCCTTTTTAAGGGTCAAACAACGACAGAAATTATTTGTCGTCGCCCATTTTAAGCGCGTTGATAAAGGCCGATTGCGGAATTTCGACCTTGCCAAACTGGCGCATTTTCTTCTTACCGGCCTTCTGTTTTTCCAGAAGTTTGCGTTTACGGGTGATGTCACCGCCGTAACATTTCGCCGTCACGTCCTTACGCAGGGCCGAAACGGTTTCACGCGCAATCACCTTGCCGCCAATGGCTGCCTGAATGGCAACCCGGAACATCTGCCGGGGGATCAGCTCTTTCAAACGGCCACAAATGGCGCGGCCACGGGTTTCAGCCTGGCTTCTGTGAACCATCAATGCCAGGGCATCAACCGGTTCTTCATTGACCAGAATCGATACCTTCACCAGGTCGCTTTCGTCATAACCCGCCAGCTCATAGTCAAAGCTGGCATAGCCGCGCGAAATGGATTTAAGGCGGTCATAGAAGTCAAAAACAACTTCGTTAAGCGGCAGTTTGTAAACCGCCATCGCCCGGTTGCCGACATAGGTCAGGTCAAGCTGAACGCCACGGCGTTCGGTACACAGCGTCAGGATACCGCCCAGATATTCATCCGGCACCATGATCGATGCTTTAATCCACGGCTCCTCGATCGCTTTGATCTTGGTGACTTCAGGGAAGTCCGCCGGGTTATGAAGCATGATATCATCGCCATTCGTCAGCGTGATCTTGTAAGACACGGACGGGGCAGTGGTGATAAGGTCCAGCTCGTATTCGCGTTCCAGACGTTCCTGAATAATTTCCAGGTGCAGCAGACCAAGGAAGCCACAGCGGAAACCAAGACCAAGGGCGGTCGAGTTTTCAGGCTCGAACTGGAAGGATGCATCGTTCAGGTGCAGCTTTTCCAGCGCATCGCGCAGCGTGTCATATTCGCTGGTATCAACCGGGAAAATACCGCAGAAGACCACCGGGATGGAGGGTTTGAAACCCGCCAGCGGCTTGTCGCACGGGCGTTTTTCTTCGGTAATGGTGTCACCGACTTCGCATTCGGCAACGGTTTTCATCCCGCAATTGATGAAACCGATTTCACCCGGCCCCATCGAATCGAGCGCAAGCGGCTTTGGCGTAAACACACCAACACGGTCAATCGTGTGCGTGACCTTGGCATTCATGAAACGAACCTTCTGGCCCCGTTTCAGCGTACCTTCCTTCACACGCACCAGAATCATCACACCCAGATAGGCGTCATACCAGCTATCGATCAGCAAAACCTGAAGCGGCGCATTGGCATCCCCCGTAGGGGCCGGCAGGCGCTTGACCAGCGCTTCCAGAACATCGGGCACACCAAGGCCGGTTTTGGCCGAGATCATGACCGCATCAGAAGCATCGATACCGATAACTTCCTCGATCTGTTCTTTTACCTGTTCGGGTTCGGCAGCTGGCAGGTCCACCTTGTTCAGGACCGGGATAATCTCGTTATCATTATCCATTGCCTGATAAACGTTGGCCAGCGTCTGGGCTTCCACACCCTGGGCGGCATCCACCACCAGAAGCGAGCCTTCACACGCCGCCAGCGAACGCGAGACTTCATAGGCGAAGTCAACGTGGCCGGGCGTGTCCATCAGGTTAAGGGTGTATTCCTCGCCATCTTTTGCGACATATTTCAGTCGAACGGCCTGTGACTTGATGGTGATGCCACGTTCACGTTCGATATCCATCGAATCGAGAACCTGATCGGCCATCTCACGATCGGTCAAACCGCCGGTAAGCTGAATCAGACGATCGGCCAGGGTGGATTTACCATGGTCGATATGGGCGATAATCGAAAAATTTCGTATATGTTTAAGATCGGTCATGGGATGCTTTTCTAGCAATCAGCAATCGATATATCCAGTGTCACGTCTGCGTATCGAAAAAGGGGCCGTTTCAGTTACCGCGTCAGCATGCCGGAATTTCGACAGCGACAGCGCGCAACCCCAGACAGCCCGAATTCAGCAAAAGCTGCCTGCGATGAAAACACCATTCCCGATCACAAGCGGATCGTTTAACAGCAACCACCGGGTCATAGCAATCTCGCTTTACGCTTCGTGCCGGTTTATTTAGGCTTTTGTCCTTCATCCGTATAGAGGGAATCGACAGGGATGCGCCCAGTACAATGTTTCTGACCGCCACAGAACCGTCTCTGTCGCAGCGCAGCCTGCGAACATTGCGTCATCGCCTGCTGCTTCTCTCGCTTAGCGGAACATTCATTGTCCTGCTGTCCTTCGCCATTATCCAGAAAACGCTTTATGACAGCGCCCTTGAACAGGGACGTGCCGAACTGGTGCGCCTGGTATCAACGATCAGCATTTCCGTGGCACAGGCCAGCAAAAACAGCCTGTTATCCATCCCCACCCACCAGGACAACATTTCGCTGGTGGTGCTTGATAACAATCTGGAAGTTCTGCACGGCAAGTTTCCCGAACATCTGGCAGAAGAACTTCGCGAAACCCTGGATAAAAACCGCCGAAATATTGACGGCAGCCTGACCTGCGAACACGGCAAAAAATCCATCATGCTGGCCTATCATGCCATGCCGCGCCTAAACCGCATGGCCGTGGTGATGGTGCCCAAAATGTCGCTGCTGCATGAATGGTTTCGCGGTCTTGCCCTGCACACCGTGCTGTTTGCCATGATTCTGTCCGTCATGACCTGGCTTTCGGTGTGGTTATGGATCCGTCTGAAACGCCAGCATATCCGTTCGCGTGATCTGGCGGGGCATTTCAACGATGTAGAAAACAGCCTGTCAAATTTTGGCTGCGCCTTGATCGGCTGGCGTCTTTCAACGCCCCATGCCGCCCTTAACCTGCGCCTGAACTGGCCCGAAGTTTTGGGAACCGCCGGCAGCCCCGATATGATCACCGCAACCGATTTCATGGACCTGCTTGGCCCGGCATCCTATGCGCAATTGCGTGGCGCCCTGCTCGAAGACCGCTGGCCCCAGGACCGGATCGCCGCCATGGTCACCCTCCAAACCGATGACAGCCACAGCCAGCGCTTTTATCTGACCGCCACCCGCCATGTGGACCATGGCGACAGCTTTGCCACCATTCTGCTGCTTGAAACCACCGGCAGCCAGGAAATCTGCAATCCGTTTGAAGCCTATCTTCAACATTCCCCCGAACCGGCAATTGCCGTGGATTTGCAGGGTATTTTGCGTGGCTTTAGCGCGGCCTTTGAAAATGTGCTGGGCGACAAGGTGCATTTTGCCATTGGCACCCCGTTCTTTGACCTGTTCACCGATGACCAGCGCGAAGAAGCCACCAAAGCCTTTGCCGAATGCATCAGCGGCCAAAAACCGACAGCCGAACTGGTTTTCCGGATGGAGGACAAGGACGGTAATCTGCGCTGGCTGGCCTGGCACTGTATCGGCCCGCTCGATGGCGTGATGCTGGGCAGTGCGCGCGATGTGACCGAATTTGTCGATAACGCCGAAAAACTGCGCGAAACCCTGAACCAGCTTAAACGCAGCAACGAAGACCTTGAACAGTTTGCCTATGTTGCCTCGCATGATTTGCAGGAACCATTGCGCATGGTCACAAGCTATACCCAGCTTCTTAAACGGCGTTATGGCGGGTCGCTTGGCCCGGATGCCGATGAATATATCAATTATGCGGTTGATGGCGCCAAACGGATGCACAAGCTGATCACGCATCTGCTGGAATATGCCAAAACCGGCAGCAATGGCGGCCTGACCTATGTGGATTGCAACGAAGTCTTAAACGAGGCCCAGGCAGACCTGAAAGCCGCCATTTCCGAAACCCAGGCCATTATCACGCACGATGCCCTGCCCCAGCTTTATGGCGACCGAATCGCCCTTTCGCGCCTGTTCCAGAACCTGATTTCCAATGCCATCAAATATTCCCGCCCCGGTGTGCCGCCGTTAATTACGGTCAGCGCGGCGCGCGACCCGGACAAACCCGATTTCTGGCGCTTTACCCTGCATGACAACGGCATTGGCATTCATCCCGAACATGCCCAGCGCATTTTCCGCCTGTTCCAGCGCCTGCATAAGGATGAATTCAGCGGCACCGGCCTTGGCCTGTCGCTTTGCCGTAAAATCGTTGAACAGCATGGTGGTGAAATCTGGCTCGATACCACCCGCCCGATCAGCGACCCCGGTGCCACCTTCATCTTTACCCTGCGCGGATACGAGGAATAGGGATGCGCTTATTGCCCGCCCTTGGCCTGTTGTTAAGCACAGTTCTTGCTGCCTGTGCTGCGCGGACACCTGTGGCCGTTGATCCTCTATCCGATAGCGAAATGGCCGAAATACGCGGCCTGATCGGCCGCTTTCACGACAGTAAAACACCCCCACCTGGCTGGCAGGAACTTGGCGGTGATGAAATCCGCAAAAGGATGGTGGGGCACAGCTACTTTGGCTATCAGACGACCAGTCAGCCACGCCGCTTTGTTTATGAAATCATGCCAGATGGTAAAATGTGGCGCGGGCTTGGTGATCTTTCCCGTTCGGCCTGCGACTGGAAAATCACACAACACACGCTGAATTTCGATTGCAGCAACATTTATCATGAATGGTATGTATTAACCGATGGCCCGCACATGGTAATGGTTCGATACTATCAGGGGCGGCGGTATTTCAATATTCTCGAAGAAATCACCTTTTCGGATTAAGTCGCGCCACAGGGAGATGAAAATGACCAAATTCAGCATCGCACCCATCATGTTTGGTGGATTGGTTCTGCTTTCAGCCTGCAGCAGCGACCCGCGTATCATGCCCAATGACCATATGCAGGAACTTGCCACATCCTTTTCCCAGCGCGACATCCACGGGCCACTTCCCAGCGGCTGGCGCCAGCTTGATGGTACGGAAATCAACTATCGTTTTGCCAACGAAACATATGGTGTCTATTCCGTCACCACCGACCAGCAATTGCTTGTCATGCATCTGGAAGACAATTCAACCGGCAGCCTGGTGGGTATGGATAAACCCCGCCAGTGCCAATGGACCAGCATCGCCGACCGCCTGACGCTGGATTGCGAAAAATTTGAAAAATCCTGGCGCATCTATACCAACGGGCCGGACCTTGTTGCGGCCGACCTGGAAGAAGAAACCTACGCCATCATGAAAAAGCGTAACACTTACTGATCGCTATAAAGGCTGGCCAATTGCCGGGCCATAAAATCGGCAAAGGCGCGTGCTGCCGGGATGGCCGCGCGCCCCGCCGGGAAAATGGCATGTAATTCAACCTGCCCAAAATCCCAGTCCGGCAAAACCTGCACAAGCTGCCCGGCCTGTAATTCGGCCGCACATCCCGCCGCGCTCATCGAGGCCAGGCCCAAACCGGCCACGGCAGCTGCGGTTGCAACCTCGTTAACCGTGGTTGCCAATTGCCCTGTCACACGCACCGATGCCACCTCGCCATTACGGCGAAATACCCACGCCTGCCCGCTGTGACTGGGTCCCAAAATAACGCTATGCCGTGCCAGATCGGCGGGCACAGACAAACGCGGTGCCGTCGCCAGATAGGCCGGTGCACCAACCACCACCCGTTTCCATTGGCCGATCTTGCGCGCAACGGCGGCAGAATCGGATAACACCCCAAACCGGAAACCCAGATCAACCCCATCGGCAATGAAGTTCTGCCGGGTATCATCCATAATCAGTTCCACCCGCAGGGATGGATGTTGCGCCAGAAAGTCGCCAAGGCACGGCACGATAACCCGCTGGGCAAAGCTGGATGACACACCAACATGCAAAACCCCGCGCAATTCTCCGGTGCCGCGCACCGCATGTTCGGCCTCATCAAGATCAGCCAAAATCTGCTCAACCCGCGCCAGATAATCCTGCCCGGCCTCGGTCAGGGTTACGGCACGGGTGGTCCGCGTCAGCAATAGCGCCCCGACCCGTTCCTCCAACTGGGAAATAACCCGCGAAACGGTTGGTTGCGGCACATTCATGTCCCGCCCCGCCGCCGAAAAGCTGCCCTTGCGGGCGACGCGCACAAACAGGCGCAGGGCAAATAAATGATCACTCATAACAAAAATGAATAACTTAAAGTCATATTCACTGGCTACTGAATAAATAAACCACGCGGCATGGTGTGGCCATACACCAATCGGATTTACGGAGTCCCCCAATGTCCCTGCAAGAAAAACTGACTGCCCTCAAAGCCCATGCCGAAGGCACCCTGTTGCCGCCCGACGTGGTTGAAATCCTGCATCGCGCAACCGACGAGCTGATTGCAAGCGGTGCACAGGACCGCGCCCTTAAGGCCGGTGACAAGGCCCCTGTTTTCACCCTGCCCGATGCCGATGGCAACCAGGTTTCATCAACAGAACTTCTGAAACAAGGCCCGCTGGTAGTGACCTTCTATCGCGGGGTCTGGTGCCCCTATTGCAACCTCGACCTTGAAGCCCAGGAAGAAGCACGTGCCGAGTTGGAGGCACGCGGCGCAAGCCTTGTTGCCATTTCGCAACAAAATGCGGTCAATAGCCGCAAATCACACCGGCAGAACAATCTGGGCTTCCCCATCCTGGTTGACCAGGGCGGTGAAACCGGCGCGGCCTTTGGTGTGCGCTGGAACCTGCCGGATTATTTGCAGGCCGTGCATAAAAAACTGGGTGCTGACCTGACCGCCTTTAATGGCGAGGATAGCTGGACCCTGCCAATGCCTGCCCGCTATGTGATCGACCAGAACGGCATTATCGCCTATGCCGAAGTCAATGCCGACTACACCAAACGCCCCGAACCTTCGGACCTGTTTGCGGTGCTGGACCAGTTGAAAACACAGGGTGCGGCCTGAAAAATCAGGCCAGCCGCCCGCATGAACCGGGCCAAAACCCAATAAAAAAGCGGGCTGCATCATCGCAGCCCGCTTTTATTCGATATCGAAACAGTTGCCGGTTAACCGCGCAATGCGCCACCGGTGGCCTTTTCAACCGCTGCAATCACCTTCTTGCAAACACCGTCGATTTCTTCATCGGTCAATGTCTGTTTGGTCGGTTGCAGGGTAATCGAAAATGCCAGTGACTTTTTGCCATCTTCAATGCCTTTACCGGCATAAAGGTCAAAAATCGTCACATCGGTAATCAGGCCCTTATCGGCACTGCGTGCGGCCTTGGCCACCTGTTCGGCACTGACCGACGCATCAAGCAGGAAGGCAAAGTCGCGTTCGACCGACTGGAATGCCGAAGCATTCAGCGGCGGACGATTGGTGCCTTTCTTTTTGGGCATCGGCAGGTTTTCGACAAACAGTTCAAACGCCACCACACGGCCTTTGACATCCAGCGCCTTAAGGATACGCGGATGCAATTCACCGAAATAGCCAAGAACGTTTTTCGGGCCCAACTGCAGCGCAGCCGAACGGCCCGGGTGATACCATGACGGCGCACCGTCGGCATTCACCTGAATATTACCCGCCGGAACACCCAGCGCATCAATCAGGGCTTCGGCGTCAGCCTTGACGTCAAACACGTCAATCTCGCGGCGCGAACCGGTCCAGCTGCGATCGGTGGTGGCACCTGCGCGCAAACCGGCAGCAACAAGGCGCTGATCACCCGGCTGGTCACCGAAAAATTCCGGACCAACTTCAAACAGGGCCAGATCGGGGAAACCACGATTCTGGTTACGACCAGCCGCCGAAATCAGGTTGATCAGCACATTGGGGCGCATCACATCAAGATCGGAACTGATCGGATTTGCCAAAAACAGGCCCGGCTTCAGATCGGTAAAGGCACCTGCCAGACGCGAATCCGCAAACGCCCAGGTCACAGTTTCATACATCCCGCGTGACGCCAGAACGCGGCGCGACAGGCCAACACGTTTCTGCATCGGGCTTAGGGCCGGTACCGGCAGGCTGGTTTCACGTTCCAGTTCCACAGTCGGGATCTGATCGTAACCGATGATACGCAGCACTTCTTCAACCAGGTCGGCTTCGCCAACAATGTCGGGACGCCAGGTCGGGGCAATGGCGGTTAAAACGCCTTCTTTTGCCGAAACCTCAAAACCAAGCGAGGTCAGGATTTCGCTGGCGCGATCCTGCGTAACGCTTACACCGCCAAGCTCGGCAATGCGCCCAATCCGCAGATCAAAGCTGTTTTTCGGTGCCGGAACTTCCCCGGCCTTTACCACATGCGAAACGTCACCGCCGCAAAGCTCGGTAATCAAACGGGTTGCAACCTCAATCCCCCAGATAACGGATTGCGGGTCAACACCACGCTCGAACCGGTAACGGGCGTCAGAATTGATCTGCAACTTACGGCCGGTTTTTGCCGTTACGATCGGGTCAAACAGCGCGCATTCGACAAAAACGTTAACCGTATCATTCTGGCAACCCGTAAGCTCGCCCCCCATGATACCGCCAATGCTTTGCGCAGCAGCCTGATCGGCGATCACGACCATGTCGCTGGTCAGCGTATATTCCTTGTCATTCAGCGCCTGCAGCGTTTCACCGTCGCGGGCATAACGAACATCAAGATTGCCGTTCAGCTTGTCCGCGTCAAAAACATGCAGCGGGCGGCCAAGGTCAAAGGTCGCAAGGTTGGTGATATCCACCAGAATCGAAATCGGGCGCAGGCCAATGGCTTCCAGGCGGGCTTTCAGCCAGTCCGGGCTTTCGCCATTTTTAACGCCACGAATATAACGGCCATAAAATGCCGGTGCAGCACCATTTGCCAGCACGTCATCAGCAATCGTGACCGAAACCGGGCTGTCAAAGCCGCCTTCAACGGCAACCTGATAGGGATCATCCTTCAGCGTGCCCATGCCAGCAGCCGCCAGGTCCCGTGCAATACCGCGAACAGCGGTGCAATCCGGGCGGTTCGGCGTCAGGTTAATCTCAATGATCGGGTCATCAGCCCCCAGAACACCGGCAACCGGTGCGCCAATTTCGGCATCGGCAGGCAATTCAATAATACCGTCATGGTCTTCGCCCAGGCACAGCTCGCGCGTGGAGCACATCATGCCCTGGCTTTCGATACCGCGAATCTTGCCGGGTTTCAGCTTGGAACCATCAATCGGAATGATCGCGCCGGGCTGGGCCAGTGCCACCTTGATGCCGGTACGGGCATTGGGCGCACCACAAACCACCTGAATGATCTTTTCGCCGGTATTGACCTTGCACAGTTTCAGGCGATCAGCATCAGGGTGCTGGCCGGCTTCTTCGATATAGGCAACACGGATATCGGCAAGGGCTGCCGAACGGTCCTCGAAGCTTTCAATCTCAAGGCCGATTGCAGTCAGCTTTTCGGTGATCTGGTCAACCGACGCATCGGTATCAAGATGCTGTTTCAGCCAGTCGAATGTGAATTTCATAATCTTAGCCCCTAACCATGTTCGGCACATCCAGCGGCACGAAACCATAATGTTTCAGCCAACGCAGATCGGTATCGAAAAAGGTTCTAAGGTCGGGAATGCCGTATTTCAGCATGGCGATACGTTCAATCCCCATGCCAAAGGCAAAGCCCTGATATTCTTCGGGGTCAAGGCCACATGCCGCCAGAACGCGCGGATGCACCATGCCGCAACCCAGAATTTCCAACCAGTCATCACCGGCACCGATTTTAAGCTCGCCGCCCTTGCGCGAACAGCCAATGTCCATTTCGGCACTGGGTTCGGTAAACGGGAAAAAGCTCGGGCGGTAACGCACCGGCACTTCATCAAGCTCGAAATAGGTCTTCACAAATTCCAGCAGACACCCCTTGAGGTGGCCCATATGGGTTTTCTTGTCGATGACAAGGCCTTCAACCTGATGGAACATCGGCGTATGGGTCATATCGCTATCGGAACGATAGGTCCGGCCCGGCGCAATAATGCGGATCGGCGGGGTTTTGGACTGCATCGTTCTGATCTGCACCGGCGAGGTATGGGTACGCAGCACCAGGCGCGATCCGTCTTCGGCTTCGGGCAGATAGAAAGTGTCCTGCATTTCACGCGCCGGATGTTCGGGCGGAATGTTCAGCGCCGTAAAGTTATGGAAATCGTCTTCGATATCCGGGCCTTCGGCCAGCGCAAAACCCATTTCGCCAAAAATCGAAACGATTTCGTCAATCGTCTGGCTGATCGGGTGAATGCGGCCTGCCGTTTCGCTCGGGCGCGAAGGCAGCGTGACGTCAATGCGTTCGCCGGTCAGACGGGCCTCAAGGGCGGCGTTTTCCAGATCGCCCTTGCGCATGTCAATTGCGCTGGCAACCTGGTCTTTGACCGCATTCAAGGCCTGACCAAATTCGCGACGCTGGTCCGGGTCCATCTTGCCAAGGTTTTTCATAAGGCCGGTAATGCGGCCCTTTTTGCCAAGGGCGCTGATACGGATGTCTTCCAGGCCGGCCAGATCAGCCGCCTTTTCAACTTCTGCCAGAACCTCTTCGCGCAACGCTTCGATGTTTTCCATAACTTCCGACGCTTTGGCTGGTGTGAACAGGATAAAGAAACTTAAAAACAAAAACGGGGACGGCCAAAAATGGCCGCCCCCGAATAAATCAGGCAATGCCGTAAAAAACCTTTTTAAAAAAGGTTTATCAGGCGAGCGCAGCCTGGGCCTGGGTCACCAAAGCCTTGAAGGCTTCCGGTTCGCGCACGGCGATGTCAGCCAGAACCTTACGGTCCAGTTCGACACCAGCTTTTTTCAGGCCGTTCATGAACTGCGAATAGGTCAGACCGTTTTCACGGGCACCGGCATTGATACGCTGAATCCACAGGCTGCGGAACTGGCGTTTCTTGGCGCGGCGGTCGCGGTATGCATACTGCAAACCTTTCTCGACAGCCTGAACCGCGGTGCGGTAAGCGTTTTTACGACGACCGCGGTAACCCTTGGCAGCCTTAATTACCTTGCGGTGACGAGCGTGCGAAGACACGCCCCCTTTTACACGAGCCATTTCTTAACTCTCCTTAGCCTTAGCCGTACGGCAGGAATTTTTTGACGATACGTGCATCAGCATCACACAGAATTTCCGTGCCGCGTGCCTGACGCTTCATTTTCGTCGGTTTTGCCGTCAGAAGGTGGCGCTTGTTAGCGACATTACGACGGACCTTGCCGGAGGCGGTAAGGCTAAAGCGTTTTTTAACGCTCGATTTTGTCTTCATCTTGGGCATTTTTCTATCCTTGCAAAAAGCAATTTGACGAAAATCCCCTTCGGCGGCTGGGCATGCCCCGAGACGATAAAATCATCTCCAGCCTCACCACCTGTTTCGGGGACGGGTGGTTATAGACTCCACCCCATGCTTTTTCAAGGAACTTTTCGGTCACAGCCGCCATTCGCCCGGCCTGGCAGGGCCATAC
Source organism: Thalassospira marina (assembly GCF_002844375.1). Classification (NCBI taxonomy): domain Bacteria; kingdom Pseudomonadati; phylum Pseudomonadota; class Alphaproteobacteria; order Rhodospirillales; family Thalassospiraceae; genus Thalassospira; species Thalassospira marina. The sequence continues at coordinate 4,040,389 of NZ_CP024199.1, forward strand.
CCCAACAACCGGCAATATCAGCAGTTTTCAGCCGGTTTCACCCGCAAAAACCGCCATCACGGCCCCGATTCCCCGATACGGGATAGCTGCCATGTTATGACGCAATCATCCGGCAGGCCGAAATGCAGGCCAGCAGACAAAGAAAAACCGCCTAAACGGCGGTTTTAACCAGATGTGCCTTACCCAGCCATTTTTCGATTCGGCTCAGCAATTTTTCCCGGTTAACCGGTTTTAGCACAAAATCATTTCCCCCTGCCGCAATGCCACCGCGCAGGTCTTCCTCGCTTTGCCGGGCCGTCACATAAATAACGGCACAGGGCAATTGCGGAAAACCGGTACGAACCCGAAGGCTGGCTTCAAAACCGTTCATTTGCGGCAACATCACATCCATCAGGATGACACGCGGCCGTTCGGTTTTCAGCAGAGTTAAAAGTTCATGCCCGGAAGACACACCGATGAAACGGTAACCGCCGCTTTCGACGATCCGCTTAAGCAGAACAAGGCTTTTGGCGTCGTCGTCAACACCGACAACGAGAGGGCCCTGACCTGTTCCCATCGGCGTCTCCTTCCGGTTTGGCTGTATCGCCGCGTCTTAACGCGGCGCCAGCACCATAATCATAATCCGGCCTTCCATCTTTGGCATCATTTCCGGTTTGGCCAGATCTTCCAGATCACCGGAAAAACGTTGCAACATGCCAAGACCAAGATCCTGGTGCGCCATTTCACGGCCGCGGAAACGCAGCGTGACTTTTACCTTGTCGCCACCACCAAGAAACTTCTGAGCCGCACGCAGTTTGACGTTGTAGTCATGGATATCGATATTCGGTCGCAGTTTGATTTCCTTGACCTCGATAACCTTCTGCTTCTTTTTGGCTTCGTTCTGTTTCTTGCTCTGTTCGTATTTGAATTTGCCAAAGTCGATCAGCTTGCAAACCGGCGGCTCGGCATTCGGGGCGACTTCGACGAGGTCGAGTCCAGCCTCCATCGCCATGTCAATGCCTTCACGAACACTAATCGGCTGTGACAAATTGCCTTCTGCGTCAACAACACAGATGGAACGGGCTTTGATATCCTGATTGACGCGCGGACCCTCTTTGGTCGGCTGCATCGGTTTGCGTGGTCGTGCTATGGAGAATCTCCTCTGACAGTCAAAAATATTAAGGCAAGCAACAATTGCCCGATGCCCGCAAAAGCATCAGTAGCAAACTGATTTAGCATATCGCCTGCATATCAGAAAGCAATGATTTCGCAATATAAGACAGTTCCGCTTCAATTCGCTGGCCTGTCTTTTGCATCGCTTCGATATGCTTGCCCCTAGTCTTCCAGGTTCAACCGCTGGCGGATAACCTCGAAAACCCGGGTAATGGGCAAATTGCGCAGATCAGGTTGCTGGATAATGCTGACCGCATCCTTGCCATGCCCGCGCGGGGCACACATGGCCGGGTTTGATGCCTCTGAAAACAGAACAATGGTCGGCGCACCGGCCGCCGCGGCCAAATGCATCGGCCCCGTATCATTGCCAATCGCCAGAACCGCCCCCTGTGCCAGGCTGGCAATTTCAAGGAAATCGGTTTTACCCATCAGGTTACGTGCGCGCGGGCACATATTGCTGATGCGATCAAGCACATCGGCTTCCTTGTCCGTGCCAATCAGAACCGGCGTCAGGCGATAGTCAGCCAGCATCTTGGCAAGCAGGCCAAAACGTTCCGCCGGCCAGCGCTTTTCCGGGCGATGGGGCGAACCGCCCGGGCAAATCAGGACATAGGGTGTCTTGATGCCAAACCGGTCCGGGTCCACCTTGGGCGCATGAAGATGCGGCAGGGGAATATCGGTAATGCCCATGCCCGCCAACTGGTCGATATGACGTTCAATGGTATGCATCTTGTGGCGTTCGGGGTGTTTATGCGGATGCGAACATCCCCAGGCAATCCCGGACCATTCCGGTGCCTTGCCCGGCCAGAACAGCCGATAGTAAAATGTGCTGCGATCCGATGTTTGCAAGTCATAAACGCGATCAAATTCGCCACTGCGCAAAAACCGGCGCAGCGCCATCAGGTCGCCAAACTGCGTCAGCTTGGGCCGGCGATCCACGGCAATGGCATCAAAACAGCCAGTCGATTTTGCCAGATCAACATATAACTTGGTCGTCAGCAGGGTGATATGCGCATCGGGATGGGCACGGCGAATGGCCGCAAACGGGCCGGTTGCCATAACGACATCGCCCAGCGCACTTAATTTGATCACCAAAATCCGTTGCCGTTTAACCGGTTCATCACCACCAACGGCCATTTCCGCACCAATCGGTGCCATCTTGTCGTTTGTCATGCCGCATTATTCCTGGCGATACGCAATAGGGCCTTTTCGTACACTGCCAGGGTCTGTTCCGCCATCTGGGTCAGGGAAAATTTTTCAATTACATGTTGCCGGCCCTTAAGGGCAATGGCTTCGCGCCGTTCCGGGCTCAGCTTCAAAACCTGGGCCAGCGCATGTGAAAGCTGCGGCACCTCGTTGGGGGCAACCAGCCACCCGGTTTCACCGGGCAATACCGTTTCCGTCGCACCACCATGGGCTGTTGCCACAATCGGCCGTCCCATGGCCTGCCCTTCGGTCGGTACACGGCCAAAGGCTTCAGGGTCAAGTGACGGGCACACAACAACATTTGCCAGCATATAGGCCGCTGGCATGTCGTTGCAATGATCGACGATATGAACAATATCCTGCAGGCCAAGGCTGCGGCTCAGCTCGATCAGTTCTTCGCGATATGCCGAACGCCCCTGGTCCGATCCCACCAGCAGACAGCGCACATTGCGATGGCCAATTTCCTCAAGCATGGCGGGTATCGCCTTGATCAGGAAGGCCTGGCCTTTCCAGCGCGTCAACCGGCCTGGCAGCATGATGACATATTCCCCGCCATTCAGCCGCCACTGGGTCGAAAGCGCAATCAGGCGCTCCGGGCTGACATTTTCGGGGTTGAACAGGTCCACATTGGTACCGCGCGGCACCACATTGAGGCGTTCCTCATCAATGCGGTAATATTTGCGAATGTGATTGGCGATAAATTCTGACACCGCAATCACCTGGTCGCCCATGGTCATGACGGAATTGTAATATCGCTTGAACGGGTTGGTATAACCCGAATAGGTGCCATGAAACGTGGTAACGAATGGCACCTGCATATGGCGCGCAGCCCAGCGCGCGCTCCAGGCCGGGGCACGTGAACGGGCATGAACAATGTCCACCCCTTCCGACCCGATCAGATCCGCCAGCAGGCGCCCGTTCTGGCGCATGGTCAAAAGATTTTTGGATTTGAGCGGCAGGTTGATATGGCGCGCGCCAACACGTTCAAGTTCACGCTCAAGCCGCCCGCCCTGGGACGCCACAAGTGCCACGCCACCGCCATCAACAATGGCTTTGGCAATATCTACCGTTCCACGTTCCACGCCGCCTGTTTCCAGTTCGGGCAGAACCTGCAGGATTACCGCCGGACGAAAGTCCGAACCTTGCGTCTGTCGCCGGGGGCGATAGACTGGCTTTGTCTCGTTTTGTGACGCGCTCATCCAACCTTAACCATTCAGCATCCAGGATTCCGTGCCCAGATGACTTATGACATGCCGACACTTATGTTTCTCGACCAGCCTGACGGATCAAAAATCGCATACCACGCGATCCCCCGCAAGCAGGCAGCGACACCAAATGATGAAAAGCCCGGCATCCTGTTTCTTGGCGGTTTCATGTCCGACATGACAGGGACCAAAGCAACACATCTGGAGCAACATTGTGTCCGTCGCGGCCTGGCTTATACCCGCTTTGACTATTCCGGTCACGGACAATCATCGGGCAGATTCGCCGACGGCACCATCGGCCAGTGGGCCCGTAATGCCATCGCGATTCTCGACGAGGTTGCACGCGGCCCGCAAATTCTGGTGGGGTCCTCGATGGGGGGCTGGATCAGCCTGCTGACCGCCCTTGCCCGGCCTGATCGCGTAACGGGCCTGATCGGCATCGCCGCCGCCCCGGATTTCACCGAAGACCTGATGTGGGCCCAGTTCAGCGAGGATCAAAAACACACCATCCTGGAAAAAGGCGCGCTGGTCGAACCCACCGAATATGGCGATGATCCCTATACCATCACCCGCGCCCTGATCGAGGATGGCCGCAACCATCTATTGTTGCGCGACACCATCAATCTCGACATTCCGGTACGTCTGGTACAGGGCATGGAAGACCCCGATGTACCATGGCAAACCGCCCTGAAACTGGCTGAAAAACTGTCGAGCAATGATGTCGAGGTTCAACTGGTCAAATCGGGCGATCATCGCCTGTCCAAACCGGCCGAACTTGATGCCATCACCCATCATATCGATGTTCTGACCGGCTTTGCCGCAGGCTGAACACACTGCCATTCACACAAAACGGGGCGGCACCATGTGGAACCGCCCCGTTTTTGGTTGTTCATTTGCAGTCTTTCCGGCGTTACGCCATCACCACATTTTCCCCATCGACCTTAACGGCAACCGGTTCCAGGGCATCGCCACTACACGGCCCGGAAACACAATAGCCATCTTCAATGCGAAAACGCGCGCCGTGGGTGGAACATAAAATTTCGCCACCAAATTCGCTGATGAATTCGTCAGGTTCAAATTCCAGCGGCACGCCAATATGCGGGCAGCTATTGACGTAACCAAAAACGCCATCGCCTTCACGCACGACAAAAATATTCTGCCGCGACTCCCCCTCGCCAACAAAAAGGCCCTTGGCCCCTGTCGCCTCAAGGTCGCTTAGCGCGCATAAAACGGTCCCTTCCGGGGCAAGCCTGCTCATGGTTTGACGCCACCCATATCGCAAATGGCCTTCCAGGACGCATCATCAATTGGCAGAACCGACAATCGGGACTGTTTTAACAATGCCAGTTCCGAAAATTGCGGGTCTGCCTTGATGGCATCAAGCGTTACCGGCCGAACAAGCGGTTTGACGGTTTTAACATCAACCTGCACAAACTTGCCCTTGGCATCGCTTGGGTCCGGGTAGGCTTCGCGTACGATCTCGACAATGCCGACAATGCTTTTTTCTTTCACCGAATGATAGAAAAACGCCTGGTCACCAATTTTCATGGCGCGCAGATTATTGGCCGCCTGATAGTTGCGAACACCGTCCCAGCCTTCAATATCCTTTGCCACCTGGTCATCCCATGACCAGCTAGAGGGTTCGGTCTTGATCAGCCAGTACGCCATGGATCAGAAAACCTTTTTAAACGGCCGGATCACAACAGATTCAAACAGGCCAGCCTTGGCATAGGGGTCATTCGCCGTCATGGTTTCGGCCGCTGCCATGTCTTCAAGCTCGATAATAAAAACCGACCCGTTCATACCTTCCAGATCAGGATCAAGCGTGGGGCCTGCAGCAACGATTTTGTCAGCATACCCATCCTTCACATAGGCCAGATGGGCATCGCGGTTTGCCTTGCGCACATGAAGGTGGCCGGGTTTATCAACACAACGGATGTAAAACAGCATGGATTTTCCTGCATTTGATAGGATTGGAAAACAAGATACCGCCAAAGTGACAGAATGATCACGACAGCTCAAGATTGACCTAAGCTATGCGGTGATTTTGCGTCCACTGATAACCTGATTGTGTATTGTGCACGCAGGCGAAGCATAGGAACGACACCGAAAAACCAATGAAACTCTCGGATTTCAAAAATCACCCACTCTTCCCCTTTTCCGATTTCAGGGAAAATGATGCTTCATTTCAGTTGCTGATAGATTTCTGGAAGCAGCTTGTGAAAGAGTCTTTGGGTGATGAGCTATTTCCCGAATGCGAAACTTTGCAGGATTACGAACGGGATAACGGGCCTGAACCATTCCATAATCCGGTTATGTTCGATTTCTGGGTGCCCTCGCTCAATAGAGGTGCCCGTATCACCCTCACTGAAAATTTCGATAACTCCCCTTTGTTGGTCGACGCAAAAGAGGATGAACGATTTTCGGCCTATGATCCTTTTATCTTTTACATGAGTTTCAGACGCCTTCCTGACGATAGCAAAGATATCGAACAAATTGTTCTATGCTCGGATATGTCCGATTCTTCCCTCGAAGCTACACAAGAAAAATTGCGCGACTTCCTTATTGATCAGGTATCTGCCGACGAAATTGAACAAATGATAGAGAACGGAATAAAGAACATGCCGAATTACCCAACAAAAGAAGAATGGGATGAATATTGGGACCGGATGTCAGAGGATGGGAACTGAGATCACAGACACCGCATGTCTATCACCAAAAAGAGCATTTCCCGTTAAACGAAGTTAAGGCAACAGACCACACGCAGAATCAGGTTTAAAGCCGCGCTTCAAGCTCATCCCGGAAGGGTCGATTCAAAAGGGCGTCAATGGTTTCGCGCAGGGGTGCATGGTGGTTGGCGACCTGGTTCACCGCGTTGCAAATTGGCATTTCCACGCCGTATTTTTCGGCAACAGCCGTAACCGATGCTGCCGTATGCACCCCTTCGGTCACACTGCGCCGGGAGGATAAAATATCGGCTGCACTTTGCCCCTGTCCCAGTGCCACGCCAAAGGTGTAATTGCGCGAAAGCGTACCTGTGCAGGTCAGCATCAAATCGCCCAATCCGGCAAGGCCCATCAGGGTTTCGGCCCGCCCGCCCGTGGCAATGGCAAGGCGTGACATTTCGGCAAGGCCGCGTGTCACAAGGGCTGCGCGCGCATTATCGCCCAGCTGCATGCCCGCCACCACGCCACTGGCAATCGCCAGCACGTTTTTGATGGCCCCGGCCACTTCAACACCGGTCACATCCGAACTGTAATAGGGCCTGAAAGACGATGTGCCGATCTGTTCAACCAGTTTTTTGCCCAATTCCCGGTCACGGCAGGCCAGTGTCAGCGCGGCAGGCAGGCCATTGGCCACTTCCTGGGCAAAGGTCGGGCCGGACAAAACGGCAACCGGCACATCACCCAGTTCTTCGCGCACAACCGTTTCCATTAACGCGCCGGTCTTTTTTTCAATCCCCTTGGCGCAAATAACGGCGGGTATGCCGGGCTGCCAGTGCGGAGCAAGGGTCTTCAAACTGTCGCGCAAAAACTGTGCCGGCGTCACCAGCAGGACAAAATCGGCTGCCAGCACATCTGGCGCGTTCAAGCTGGCCGAAAGACCGGCAGGCAGGGCAATGCCGGGCAAATAAAGGTCGTTTTCGCGCGTTTCATTCATCCGCGCGGCAAGGTCACCATCGCGCAGCAGCATACGGGCATCCGCCCCGGCCCGGACGGCCTGAATGGCAAGTGCCGTTCCCCAGGCACCACCCCCGACAATTCCTATGCGCTTTTCCGACATGCCAGCAAATTCCAGTTTAAATACGCCATCGTCTTTATGTTCGTGCCGCCCCAAGCCACCCATCCGCATCGGGTTCGCATCGGGGTTGCCGTTTACGGCCGTTATCAGGCCTTAACACCGGCACCAGGGCGCTTGGGGGCTTCCGGGTCCAGCGGCCAGCGCGGACGCGGTTTGAAATCCAGCGGGTCTTCCTGCCCAAGGCGGAACCGTTCAAGCCCGGCCCAGGCGATCATGGCGGCATTATCGGTACAAAGCGGCAAAGGCGGTGCAACCAGTTGCATCCCGGCCTTATCGGTCAGTTCGGTCAAACGGGTACGCAGATATTTATTGGCCGCAACCCCGCCAGCCAGAACCAGCGTTTTACCTTCAGGATATTCGCGCATGAACTGGTAGATCGCGTTTTTGGTGCGATCAATCAGGGTTTCCCCCACCGCGCGCTGGAAGGATGCCGCAAGGTCAGCCTTTACCTCGTCAGTGCGCTGAGGCACGGGGAAACCATCCAGATGTACGCGAACTGCGGTCTTCAAACCCGAAAATGAAAAATCGCATCCTTCACGCCCGCGCAAGGGGCGGGGCAAACGAAACCGCAGCGGGTCGCCATGTGCGGCCAGTTTTTCCAATGCCGGCCCACCAGGGTAGCCAAGGCCCAGCATCTTTGCGGTTTTATCAAAGGCTTCGCCAACGGCATCGTCAATGGTGGTGCCAATACGGCGGTATTTGCCAACACCCTCAACAATCAGAACCTGGCAATGCCCGCCCGAAACCAGCAGCAATAAATAGGGAAAAGCAACATCGTCGGTCAGGCGCACGGTCAAGGCGTGGCCTTCAAGGTGGTTAACCGCCAGAAAGGGTTTATTGGCTGCAAAGGCAATGGATTTGGCCGTCATGGTGCCAACCATCACCCCACCAATCAGGCCCGGCCCGCCGGTACAGGCAATGGCGTCAAGGTCATCAAATTCCATGCCGGCATCATCCATCGCCTCGGCAACAAGGCGGTCGATATGTTCAAGATGCGCGCGCGCGGCAATTTCGGGTACGACCCCGCCATAGGGGCGATGATCTTCCAGTTGGGTCAAAACGCGGTTGGACAAAATTTCGCGTTTGTCATTTACAACGGCAGCAGCCGTTTCATCACAACTGGTTTCAATACCAAGAACATTCATGGAATTTGATATCCGGCTATCACTGGTTTGCGCCCGATCAAAGCAGGCCTGTGGGCGATGATGTAGCCCAAAGTAACACGCCTTGCCACCCTTTGCAGGATATCGAAATGACATGACAGCCATTTTCATCCCCAGGGAACGATATTGGTCCTATGCAGGGCTGCGTTCTGCAGTCTAAATAACGACATGATCGTCAACGATACCGTGCAAAACTTGTTTAAACACTGAATTCGGATTAAAAACCGGCACCATGACAGATACAGCAAAACTTCGCATCGGCACCCGTGGTTCCCCCCTTGCACTGGCACAGGCGCATGAAGTTCGCGACCTCGTGGCAAAGGCAAATCCCGAACTTTCGGGCGAAAACGATATCGAAATCGTTGTCATTTCCACCACCGCCGACCGGGTAACCGACCGCGCGCTTTCGGAAATTGGTGGCAAGGGCCTGTTTACCAAGGAAATCGACGAAGCCCAGCTTAAGGGTGAAATCGACGTTGCCGTTCACTGCATCAAGGATGTTCCGACCATCCTGCCCGAAGGCATTGCCATGCCGGTTATCATGCCGCGCGAAGATGTGCGTGATGCCTTTATTTCCACCAAATATAAAAGCTTTGCCGACATGCCCGCAGGGTCGGTTGTGGGCACCGCATCTTTGCGCCGCCAGGCAATGGTTTTGAACAAATACCCGCATCTGAAGGTCGAAACCTTTCGCGGCAATGTGCAAACCCGCCTGCGCAAGCTTGAAGAAGGCCAGGCCGATGCCACCCTGCTGGCAATGGCCGGGTTAAACCGCCTCGGCCATCCCGAAATTGCCACCCATGTCATTTCCGAAGACGACATGCTGCCCGCCGTTGGCCAGGGTGCGCTGGGGCTTGCCATTCGGGCAGGCGATGAAAAGGTCGCCAACTGGCTGTCATCGCTGCATTGCCATGAAACCGATTTGCGCATCACCGCCGAACGTGCCGCCCTGCGCGCACTGGACGGTTCGTGCAAAACACCAATCGCGGCCCTGGCCGAGATTGATGAAAACGGCACCATGCGCCTGCGTGTGACCATTGTCCGCCCCGATGGCAGCGAATGGCTTGATGCGGAACGCACCCTTGAAAACCCCGATATCGCCGGGGCAGACCGCATTGGCACCGATGCCGGAAACGAGCTTAAACAGCGCGGCGGGCCTGACTTTATTCTCGCCTGACAAACAGGCAGATAAATCATTGCGAGGCATCGCGCATCATTTGGCGGGATGCCTCGCAAAAATGCTTCCTGTCAGGGCTTTTGGGGCAATTGCCACAGCCCTTTGACCGAAAAGCATTTAGAACATCTGATAGGCCCAATTCCTGAGCAGGATGGATGTCACCATGGGGAAAACGGTCCTGAATACACGGCCAGAAACCGATTCCGGTGATCTGGCAATTGCCTTGCAGCAGCGCGGCTATGATGTCTGCTGTGCTCCCATGCTGACGATTGACTTTCCCGCCCTGCCCGATGACCAGCCCGGCCTGAACCTTGATGGTGTGCAGGCTGTTGTTTTCACATCGGCCAATGGTGTGCGCGCCTTTATCCGTCATTGCCCGCGGCGGGACCTGCCGGTTATGGCCGTGGGCGATGCCACCGCCACCACCGCCCGCGAGGCCGGTTTTGCCACGGTTTTTAGTGCCGGGGGCGACATTGACGACCTTGCCGCCCTGATTGCGCAACGCCTGCCTGCCAATGGCGGGCCAATCTACCATCCGGCAGCGCGCAAAACGGCAGGTGATCTGGGAACATTATTGGCTTCAAAGGGTTACGTCATAGATCGCCAAACACTTTACGAGGCCCATGCCGCAACCAGCCTGCCACCTGCAATTATTGATGGCTTGGCTCATGCGGCAATTGATGCGGTGTTATTTTTCTCTCCCCGCACGGCTGAATCCTTTGTTAAGCTGGTGGAACATCATAACATACAAGGGGCGATGACCACCGTAAGCGCAATCTGTCTAAGCCCCGCCGTCAAAGACCGCCTTGCCAGCCTGAAATGGCGCAGGATCGCGGTCGCGGCACAACCGACACAAGAAAGCCTGTTATCGGAACTTGATAACGCTATCGTCTGAATGTCCTGCGCCAGTGGGCGTATCGGAACAACCGCAAACTGCAATGGTCCGACCGTGAAAAAACCAGAAACGCCAAAAACCGACACTTCCGCGACGCCGGCCAAGGGCCAGGATACGATCTCGATCGACAGCAAAGGCAATGCAAGTGCTGCCAAGCCTGCAACGCCCTCAGGCGATGCCAGCGCAAAGCCCGCCTCAGGCACAAACACATCTGCCCCCACTGGCAGCGCCAGCACGTCATCAGCCAAACCGGCCGGTGGTGCAACCGCATCAACCAGCAGCGCTTCTGGTAGCAATTCAGCCAGCACCAAACCCGGCACATCGACGACCGGCAGTGCCACATCCGGCACGGCAAAACCCGGCGACAAAAATGCCGCAGCAGGCAAAGCCACAGCACAGGGCCAAAAGGCCAACAAACCCGCCATCATGGTGGTGATCTGGGCCGTCATTATTGTCGGTATCGTTTTGGCCCTTGGCTGGGCCAGCCGGGCCATGTGGTGGAAACAGGCCGAACCGACCCTGGCCAATATGCTGCCGCAAAGCACGGTTGATGCCCTAGCCCCTGAAGAGGCGCAAAACACCGCCGATATGCAGCAACCGGCAAATGGCGCGGCATCGGGCAATGGCAATATGGCTGCCAACAGTCTGGCTGATCAACCTGCCGAAAGCACATCCCCTGACAGCGGCACAAACGCCAGCGAGAATGGCAGCGCCGATGTGATGGCAACCGACAATGCCAGCAAGGGTGATGGCGTTGGCAATATGGGCATGGATACCCAGCAGGCCGCCCCGAACGCCGATGCCCCGAATAACACCGGTGACGAACCTGCCACCGCCGCCGGTGCAATGAGTGGATCTGATAATACAGAAGCAACCGATCCTGCCGATACCCAGGCAAAAAATGTTGTGGTCGCAACAGACCTGACATCGCGCCTATCGCATCTGGAAGGCACAATCAACGCCCTGCGGGAACGCCTCGATAGCGAACGTGGTGGCGAGATTAACGATTCGGTCGCGCGCCGCCTTGGCGAACTTGAAACCCGCACCGCACCGATTGACGAAGTCGCCCGTGTTCAGTCCGAACTTTCCGGCGTGGCAAAGGAAATGCGGGATCTGACGGCCCGTATGGCCACCGTCGAGGATGAACTCAAAGCAACCGAAGGCCTGCGCATTGCCGGGCGCGGCCAGGCCATTGGTATTGGCATTGCCATCCTGCGTGATGCCGCACAACGCGGCGGCCCGTTTGAAGTCGCCCTTAACCAGCTTAACCGCAGCGGGTCGGACGACACCATTGTTCAAAAACAGATCGAGGCCTTAAAACCGCTTGCCGCAAATGGCGCACCGCGTATTGAACAATTGCGGCAATCCTTCCCCCTTGCCGCAGACGAAGCGATCAAAGCAGCCAGCGATGATCATTCCGGCGGGGTTTGGGATTCGACCGTTGCCAATCTGAAAAAGCTGTTCCCCATCCGCCGGGTGGATGCCGTTGGCCAGGAAACCCTTGATGGCCGCCTTGTCAGCGCCGAACAGGCCCTGGCACAGGATAATCTGGCAGATGCCATTTCCGCCCTTGAAGGGGTTGAAGGTGAAAGCGCCAAGGCCGCACTGGAACCGTGGCTGGCAAAGGCCCGCGCCCGCCAGACCATCAATGTCGCCATTGAAACCCTAAGCAGCCATGCCATTGGTCTTTTGACCGGGCAGGAAGATAAAACCGGTAACACACCGATCAACAATTCCGCCGGATCGGAGGCTGCCCAATGATCCGCCTGGTTATCTTTGTTCTGATTACGGCGGCACTTGTGACCGGTGCTGTCTGGTTTGCCAATAACCCCGGCACCATGACCATTATCTGGCTGGGCTATCGTTTTGATGGTTCGATCGGCATGGTTGTTCTGGCAATTCTGGCGCTGGTTTTTGCGCTGGTGGTGCTGTGGCGCATCTGGTTTGTCATTTCGCGTTCGCCGGGCTGGGTCGGGCGTATGCTGGGCAGCCGTCGCCGTAAAAAGGGCCAGCAGGCCCTGACCATGGGCTTGCTTGAACTGGCATCGGGCGATGTCCGCCAGGCCCTTAAACATACCCGTGCGGTCGATAAATACCTGGAAGACGACACACTAACGCGCCTGTTAACCGCGCAGGCAGCCGAACTTGAAGGCAACAATGCCGCTGCCCACCGCCAGTTCGAAGAAATGCTGAAATCACCGGATTCGGCCTTTTTCGGTTTGCGGGGCTTGCTGCAGCTTTCGCTTAAGGCAGATGACCGCAAAGCAGCGCTGGATTATGCCGAACGTGCCCACCGTTTGCGCCCGCGCAATCCGTCGGTTCTGGTCACCTATTTTGACCTGCTTTTGGGTGCCAAACGCTGGGACCGGGCATTGACCCTGCTGGTTGATGCGCAAAAAGCCGATATCTTCAAGGAAGATGAACTTTCGCGCCGCCGTGCATTGTTGATCACCGCCAAGGCCGAAGACGCCATTCGCGATGGTGAAAACAGCGAAGCTGTCAAACTGCTGCGCAAGGCCCTGACCGCCCATCCCGATTTCAGCGGTGCCGCTATCCTGTTGACCGAACTTTACATCAAGGTTGGTCAGCCGGGCAAAGCGCGTGATGTCGTCAGCCAAAGCTGGCAGATCAGCCCGAACGGTGCGCTGGGCCAGCTTTACCTGCAAAGCCTGGATGGTGATGCCCTGGCAAAGGTTAAGGCGGTTGAAAAGCTGATTGCAGGGAAAACCGATCACCCTGAAAGCCAGCTTTTGCTGGCCGAGGCCGCATTGAACGCCCAATTGTGGGGTATGGCACGCAGCAATGTGGAAAAGGCGATTGCACAAAATGCGCAGGCCCGCCATTACCGCCTGCTGGCCGATCTGGAATTTGCCGAAAAACAGGACCCGGCCAAGGCCCGCGAATTGCTGGTCAAAGCCAGCCACGCCAACCCGGACCCGGACTGGCGCTGTGGTGCCTGCGGGGCCGAAACCGGCAAATGGTCGGTTATCTGCCCGTCCTGCCATTCGTTTGGAGCAATTGACTGGCGCGCGCCGCTTCGCCTGCATGCCCATGCACACAACAACCACGAACATGCTGGCACCAAAGCCAAACCCGACGCCCCATTGGCCGTTTCTGTTGCCGGAACCACCATTGACGGGGATGAAGCCATAACGTCAGGCAAAAGCCAGGACCGCGTATAGCGCATTGCCGATGCTGGCACATTATCAGCAAATCCAAATAAAAACGGCGGCCTGTCATGCAGGCCGCCGTTTATCATTCAGGCCCTTGGCAGGGCTGAAAATCAATGCCGGAAATGACGCATTCCGGTAAAGACCATGGCGATGTTGTTTTCATCGGCCGCATCGATCACTTCCTGATCGCGCATCGAGCCACCCGGCTGGATCACAGCCGTTGCACCGGCCTTGACAGCGGCGAGCAGGCCATCGGCAAACGGGAAGAAGGCGTCGCTTGAAACAACAGAACCCGCAGTACGCAGGGCATCTTCACCGGCGTTTTTACCGGCTTCTTCCGCTTTCCACGCCGCAATGCGCGAGCTGTCAACACGGCTCATCTGACCGGCGCCAATACCAACGGTTTTGCCTTCCTTGACATAAACAATGGCATTTGACTTCACATGTTTACCAACACGGAAGGCAAATAACAGGTCATCAAGTTCCTGTTCGGACGGCGCACGTTTGGTCACGACCTTCAGCTCTTCGCGTTTCACGCGGCCAGCATCGCGGTTCTGCAACAGGTAACCACCTGCCAGCGACCGCAGGGTCATGTCTTCGGCTTCCGGGTCGGCCATGCCACCGGTGATCAGAACACGCAGGTTCTTTTTCGATGCCAGAACGGCCTTGGCGGCATCGTCTGCATCCGGTGCGATCACGACTTCGGCAAACAGTTTGGCAATTTCTTCGGCCGTTGCTGCATCAAGCGTACGGTTAACGGCAATGATGCCACCAAATGCCGAAACCGGGTCACAGGACAGGGCCTTGTGATAGGCATCAATCAGGGTCTCGCCTTCGGCGACACCACAGGGGTTGGCATGTTTGATAATCGCAACAGCCGGCTTTTCGGCAAATTCCGAAACCAGTTCAAAGGCAGCATCGGTGTCGTTCAGGTTGTTAAACGACAGTTCCTTGCCCTGAAGCTGGGTTGCAGTTGCCACACCCGGGCGGTTTTTACCGTTGGTGTAAAATGCAGCCTGCTGGTGCGGGTTTTCGCCATAACGCAGGGTCTGTTTCAGCTCGCCCGAAACATTCAAACGCTGCGGGAAGGTTTCACCAAGCTGGCCTGCAAACCAGGTTGAAATCGCCGCATCATAGGCACCGGTACGGGCATAGGCCTTGGCAGCCAGGGCACGGCGGGTTTCATAGGTGGTCGCACCATCATTATCGCCCATTTCGGCAATCACGCGGTCATAATCGGCCGGATCGACGATAACGGTAACCGATTCATGGTTTTTCGCGGCCGAACGGATCATGCCGGGGCCACCAATATCGATATTTTCGATGCAGGTGTCGTAATCGGCGCCTTTGGCAACGGTTTCTTCGAACGGATACAGGTTCACAGCCACCAGGTCGATCGGGGTGATGTCGTTATCCGTCATCGCCTGCATGTGGCTTTCGACAGAACGACGGCCCAGAAGACCCCCATGAATTTTCGGATGCAGCGTTTTGACACGGCCATCCATAATTTCGGGAAAACCGGTGTGAGAGGCAACTTCCTTGACCGGAATACCGGCAGCTTCAATTGCCTTGGCAGAACCACCGGTCGAAAGAATTTCGACACCCTTTTCATGGAGGGATTTGGCAAATTCAACCAGGCCGGATTTATCGGAAACGGAAATCAGCGCGCGCGCAATACGGGCAGTCATCTTGGCTTCGCTTTCATGCAGGAACGGATACAGCAACATGGCCCGGGCGCATTAATCATGGTTTCACGAAGACAATTTCCGGAAATATCCATCATTAATGGGCCCGGCCCGATTTCGGGCGGAGCAATAACACGCAACGGGTCAAATGTGGACCCCGAATTGTTGCAAGGCGGCTATCTCGTCATCACAAATGCAGGCTGCCCGTTTTTCGAGCACGTCGTGCTTAATCGGTATCATTTTCTATGTTTTTGGCGAACCGTTTGGCAAGGCACAGCGTTTGAGCAATGCGGCGCACCGGTCAAACGCTGTAACGCCGCGAAATGTCGCCAAAATCAACCCTTCGGGCCAAGACAGTCTTCCGCCCCACTCCATCAGGGTCCGTGGTCGTGGCCCCGCTACACTCTGCGGATCTTTACCTTGTGCGACAGAAGACTGTCTCTGGCAAAATGGTGCAGATTAAATGCGACGTGCTCTTTGGCAGCAACGCCATCAGGCATCAATCGCACGATTGGCAATTTCGGCCTGCTGCTGGGCAAGGATCGAACTGACCCCAATTTCAGGCGGTTGGAATTCGGGCACCAGTTGCGATACCAGTTCCAGCGTCCGTTCTGAATTGCGTGCCGTGGCACTTTCGGCCAGTTCTTCCAGCACCGATTTGATCACGGCGTAATCCAGCACGCGGGGGGCTGCCAGCAACACACCTTCGGTCGCGGTGGGCTGGGGGGGTTCAGAATCATGGAACAGTTCTTCATAAAGTTTTTCACCGGGGCGCAAGCCGGTGACCTTTATTTCCACATCCTTGCCCGGGCGCAAACCGGCCAGCAAAATCATCTGCCGGGCCAGATCAACAATTTTGACCGGGCGCCCCATATCAAGAACAAAAATCTTGCCGCCCGCCGTCACACCCTGCCGGCCCAGTTCTGCGGCCTGCAACACCAGTTCAACAGCCTCGGCAATCGTCATGAAATAACGGGTAATGCCTTCATGGGTCACGGTAAGTGGCCCACCAGCTTCAAGCTGGCGGCGAAACAGCGGCACGACCGACCCGGTTGATCCCAGCACATTCCCAAATCGAACCGTGACGAACCGGGTTTTGCCCCGTTCTTCATCGCTAAGGGTTTCCAGCGCCTGGCAATAACATTCCGCCAGGCGTTTCGAGGCCCCCATAACATTGGCCGGGTTTACGGCCTTGTCGGTCGAAATCAGAACCATGGTTTCAACATCGGCCGCACGGCAGGCCTCGGCCACATTGCGGGTGCCAATGGTGTTGGTCAAAATCCCTTCATTGGGGTTATGTTCAACCAGCGGCACATGCTTGTAGGCTGCGGCATGAAAGACGATATCGGGTTTTTCAATGGCAAAAACCTGATCCAGGCGCACCCGGTCGCGCACATCGCCCAATACGCTATAACGCGGAAGGGCGGGATGTTTCTCCGACATCTCCATATCAATGGCGTAAAGGTTATATTCACCCGCATCAAACAGGCAAATATGGGCCGGGCCATAACTTGCGATCTGACGCACCAGTTCCGAACCGATGGACCCGCCAGCACCGGTTACCAGCACCCGGCGACCGGTGATCATTTGACGTACTTTGTCGCGGTCGAGGCGCGCTTCGGGGCGGCCCAGCAAATCTTCAATCGCAACAGGGCGAATTTGCAGCGGGTCCGATATACCATCGCGCAGATCACCCAGTTTGGGCAGGCGCGACAAAACCACGCCACGGCGATCCGCTATTTCCACCCATTTGCCAATATCGGGATGGCGAAGGGCATTGCCGGTTAAAACCAGCTTGCGCGGCCGGTGCGCAATACGTGATTTTTCAAGTTTTTCCAGTGTGGCTTCAAGGTTATCAACCGTATCAAACACCTGAACGCCATGCATTTTGCGGCCAACACGGCCATCGGTCAGGCCGACAATGCCCACCACATCAAAGGGTGCCAGCGCAGAACGGCGGGTTTCACGAATGAATGCTTCGGATTCGTCGCCCGCCCCGATCAGCAAAATGGGAATGCGGCTTTCGCCCTGGCGTTCCAGCGCACGGGAAACCGACCGGTCCTTGACCACGCGATAGGCAAGGCGCGGCCCACCCAGAAGCGCCATTAACAAAAACCACTGAATGATCGGTGCCGAACGCGGCAACCAGTCCAGACGGGTGGTTAAAAACAGCACCGCAAACAAAACGGCAATTGCCAGCGTCACCGCCTTGGCAATGCGCGACAGGTCATTAAGCGATGCATAACGCCAAATGCCGCGATAAAGGCCAAACAGCCAGAAAATACAGCCCGAAAGCACGGCAAAGCCAAGGGTGGCCAGCGCCATGTTTTGCGGCACGAAATATGGCAGGGCATCGCCAACACGCAGATACAGGGCCAGCGGAAAAGATATCGCCGCCATGATCACGTCATGGGCAAATGCCACCTGGCTACGCTGTATCAATCGCCACATAAATTTCCCGAACCGCTTTTGTGCGCGCCATCAAATGACGGACTGCATTTTAATTTTCTGATCTATCGATCTTTTCGCGTCCTGCCCACGCCAAGTCAAGCAAAGGTCGCCAGACCACGGCTTATTTGCGTGCAGCATCCAGCCTCGCTGCAACCGGCCAAAAGCGCAAAACACCCACCAGCAACAAAACAATCACCGTGGCAATCACCAACCGCGCAACCGCACCCGAAATCACCAGCGGCAAGGGCGCAAAAACCGCGGCAATCAGGGCAATATTTGCCAGCAAAATCAAAAGGGAAACCTGTGCGTGACTCATGCCGCGGCCCGTTGCCACCTGATAGGCATGCTGTCGATGCGCCTGCCATATTTTTTCCCCGCGAAGGGCGCGGCGCAACAGCGTAAAGGTGGCATCAAACAAATAATAGGCCGGGAAAATAAGGGCCGGTAACCAGGCCCCGCGCGATGCCAGTTCCAGCAACAGCCAACCCAGCACATATCCCAGCGGGATTGATCCGACATCACCCAAAAACAGTTTGGCCGGGTGCCAATTCCAAATCAGAAAGCCCAGCATAATGGCTGCAATACCAAGGCCGATCACACCCAGATCAACAAAGGCCGGTGTTACCGCCAAAAGCGAGACAATAAACACACCCGCGCCGATGGATCCGGCCTCGACCCCTGAAATTCCATCAATACCATCCATGAAATTAAACAGGTTCACAAACCAGACCCAGGCAAAAACCACCAGCACATGGTCAAGCCACAGGGGAACAAGCCCCTGCAAAACCGGGCCGTTCAGCGCGGTTACCCCGCAAATGACAGCAACAAACTGAAAGCCGAACCGCAAACGTGCCGAAAGATCATGCCGGTCATCCATCCAGCAAATCGCGGCAAGGCCAATGGCGGCCGCCAGCATCAGCCAGCGCGACCAGACCACCCCGCCCGGCGCGGCACCAAACCACAATGTTACCCCCGCAAGCATCAACAGCAACAAGGGCGTAACCGCCAGCCCGCCACCACGCGGTGTTGGCACCGCATGGCTGGACCGGTGATTGGGCATATCGAGAATGGCCTTATGGCGCAGATAGCGCAGCACCACCCCGGTCAGCAGCAGCGAGGCAACCAGCAAACCACCGGAAAAACCGGCAAGGGCGGCAAAGGACATTGGATAAACCCGTCTTAAATGGCATAGAGTTTCTGGATTACCGATGCTGACCTGCAACCGCAAGGTTTTTCAGATGAAACCTTCACCGCGTCTCGCGGCAGGGCTGAATTGCAGGCAAGACGCTTTACACTCTTTATCATCGCGCTTACTTACACGGTTACATTATTCAAGGAGAACCCCTTCCGTGCGTGAAAGCCGTTCAAACCGCCAGGGCCACCGTAACAGTGATGCCCGCAACAACAAGGCCCCCGCCCCCGTGCTTCAGGATCCGCGCATGCTTGCGCTCAAGACCCTGCAGGAATTGCGTGGTGGCGAGGTAACCCTTGATGAACTGCTGACCAAACACGGATATGGCCTGCCTTCAAGGGATCGTAATTTCCTGCGTCAGCTTCTGGGCAGCACACTGCGCCATCTGGGTGAAATTGATGCCATCCTTGCCCCACGCTATCACCCGCCGCAGGACCGTACCGCCAACCGCCTGACCAACATCATGCGCCTGGGCGTGACCCAGCTGTTTTTCATGGATGTTTCCGAACATGGCGCCGTGGACAGTACGGTAAATCTCGCGCGGGATGCCGGGCTGCACAAATATATAAAGCTGGTCAACGCCGTATTGCGCGGCCTGCAGCGCGACAGGCTGGAACTGCCCGACGGGGTCGAAGACTGGCAGCTTAACATTCCGGCATGGCTGCGTGGTGTTTGGAAAAAGGCCTATGGTGCCGATGAAATGCGCGATATCGCGCGTGCCAGCCTGGGCCATGCCAAACTCGACATTTCCGTGCGCGATGCCGAAGAACGCGCCGAATGGGCCGAAAAACTGGGGGGCACCCTGCTTCCGACCGGTACCATCCGCCTTGAAAGCGGCCAGCGCATTCGCGATCTGCCGGGTTATAAAGACGGCAAATGGTGGGTGCAGGATGCCGCCGCAGCCCTGCCCGCCACCCTGTTTTCCCATTACGAAGGCAAAACGATCTATGATCTGTGCGCCGCACCGGGTGGAAAAACCATGCAGCTTGCCGCACGCGGGGCCAACACCATTGCGGTTGATAAATCCGAAGGGCGCCTGCGCCGGGTTTTTGAAAACCTGGAACGTGTTGGCCTGGGCGCGGCCATTGTAACCGGTGATGCCACCGCACTTGCCGCTGATGCCCCGGTTGCAGATGCCGTTTTGCTTGATGCGCCCTGCTCGGCCACTGGCACCATTCGCCGCCATCCCGATATTTTGCTGCGTCAAAACGATGCCCTGATGAAGGCCCTGCTGCCCATTCAGCAAAAACTGCTGTTGCAGGCCGATAAAATCCTGAATGTCGGTGGCGAGTTGATTTATTGCACCTGTTCGCTGCAACCCGATGAAGGCGAGTTCCAGGTTAAATCCTTCCTGGCCGACCACCCGAATTATCAACGCAAGCCCATTACCGCCGATGAACTGGGTGGCTGGGACGAAGCGATTACCGATGCTGGTGAATTGCGGATTTTGCCAATTCACATGGCGGAAATGGGCGGCATGGACGGGTTTTATTGCGCCCGGCTGGTTAAAACGCGCGCCTAAGGCTGCCAAACCATCATCCGCACGCCTTTGCAGGCCGGTTCGGGTGACAAACAGGGGAAATTGCGCTATCACATCGGCCGATTTCCCGTTTTTCCACCGTGTTACGATCAGGACCGTGCGCGCATGACAACGCAAAACATCAAGATTGCCCCGTCAATCCTTTCCGCAGATTTCGCCAAACTGGGCGAAGAAGTCGCCGCGATTGACGCTGCAGGCGCCGATTACATCCATATCGATGTGATGGATGGCCATTACGTGCCCAACATTACCATTGGCCCGGATGTGGTTAAGGCCCTGCGCCCGCATACCGACAAGGTCTTTGACGTCCATCTGATGATTGCCCCGGTTGATCCCTATATCCAGGCCTTCGCCGATGCCGGATCGGACATTATCACCATCCATGCCGAAGCAGGCCCACACCTGCATCGCAGCCTGCAACTGATCAAGTCCCTTGGCAAAAAGGCTGGTGTCTCGCTGAACCCGTCGACCCCGGAAAATGTCATTAAATATGTCATGGATCTGGTCGATCTGGTGCTGGTCATGACCGTCAATCCCGGCTTTGGCGGCCAGAAATTCATTCCCAGCCAGCTTGAAAAGATCAAACGCATCCGCAAAATGATCGAGGCGACCGGCCGGCATATCGACCTTGAAGTCGATGGCGGGGTAAACCCGGAAATCGCCCGCGATGTGATTGCCGCTGGTGCCGACGTTCTTGTCGCCGGTTCCGCCACCTTCAAAGGCGGCCCCAGCCAGTATGCCCCAAACATCAAAGCCATTCGCGGCGAATAACGGCCCAAACCCACCGGGCACGCCAACAAATTCACAAAGGCCGGTGCAGTTTCGCCCGGCCTTTGTCATGTCAACATGCGCGTAGGTTATTGCAGATTAATTCACCAGTCCAAGCCGGATCAGGCTTTCTGCCGTGGCGATAATGGCGTTTTCGGCGGGGCGGGGGGACCAACCCAGAAGCTGTTTTGCCTTGTCGCTGCTGGCATTCATGTTTTTGCCCAGCAAAGTAGCAATGCCCTTCAGGCCGGGTTTACGCAATGCCGCCAGGCGGATAACCCAGTTTGGCACTTCACGCCGGGGGACACAATGTGCGGCCTGCCCCAGATGCTGTCTTAATATGCGGGCAACGTCGATCATCCACAGGCTTTCACCCGAAATTGCCAAAAAACGTTCCCCTGCCGCGGCGGGATTGGTCATGGCGCGCAGATGCAAATCGGCAACGTCGCGGACATCAACAAAACCGGAATTGATTTTCGGGCAGCCACCCTGCCCTTCCAGCAGGTTTTTGATCAAGCGGATGGAATGGGAAAAATCCGGGCCAAGTGCCGGGCCCAGAACGGCAACCGGGTTGATTGCGGAAAGTTCGAGCCCGATTCCATCGCGTGCGATATAATCCCACGCGACCCTTTCCGACAGGGTTTTGGATTTCTGATAGGGCCAGATCCTGCCTGAAAGATTGGTCCAGTCCGTTTCATTAAACGGGCGGCCAATATTGCCATGCCCGACCCCAACCGCACCAAAGGCGGATGTCAGTACCACACGGCGCACGCCCGCAGCCTTTGCCGCGCGCAAAACCCGCAAATTGCCCTCGACGGCGGGGTTGATCCAGTCTTCCTCGCGGGTCTGATCGCCCGAGGGTGTTGGCGATGCGCCATGCATGACAAAGGCGCATCCCGAACAGGCATCCGCCCAACCGGCATCACGGGTCAAATCCGCCTGGACAAAGGACAGGTTCGGGCCAGCATCCACCCCGCCTGTTTTCAGATAAGCGCGGACCTCGCCCTCGCGCGAAAGCGAACGCACCGTTGTGCGCACGTGATAACCCGCCTCAAGCAGGGCAATCATACAATATTGGGCGATAAAGCCGGTCCCGCCGGTCACCAGCACCGTTTCTTTTTGCATCGAATTTTCCTGGCAAACAAACCCCTGGCAGCAGGACCCGTTCCCGCCACCCGGTTTTGTGAAACAACCGGATTTGACGCTATGCCGATGCACCGGGATTTTGAATACTTGAAAATTCGCTTTAATTGCGCAAAAGTCCCGAAATGAGCAGCGATCCCTTTTCCGACATTTTAAAACTGACCAATGCCGAAGCCGTCACCACCGGCGGCTTTACCGCGGGCGGGAAATGGTCCATCCGCTTTCCCGGGCGCGACAAAATCAAATTCTTTGCCATCGCCAAAGGCGAATGCATGGTGCGGCTTGAAGAGGCGGCAAAGGCCGTCAAATTCGAAACCGGCGATGTTGCCCTGCTGGCGCGGCGCCAGTCCTTTACCCTGTTTAACGATGCCGATATTGAACCGCTTGAGGCCGTAAGCCTTTTTTCAGCGCGCGGACGCACAACCGCGCAACTGGGCGACGGGCAGGATTTTACCCATATTGGCGGCCATATCCTGCTGGACCCGCAACGCGGGCATTTACTGGCCGATATCCTGCCATCCTGGATTCACATCCGCGCGGCATCACCCTATGCCAAAACATTTCGCCTGCTGCTTGATCAATTGATCGAAGAACGGGCCGCCGCCCTGCCCGGCACCCAACTGGCATCATCCCAACTGACGCAATTATTGTTTATTCAGGTCATTCGCGCCCATCTTGCCAATAGCGACCTGCTGCCGGCAGGCTGGCTGCGCGCGATTAGCGATTTGCGCATCGCCCCGGCCATTCGTGCCATGCATGAAACCCCCGATCACCCCTGGCACCTGCGCGAACTGGCCCAGGCCTGTGCCATGTCACGCACGGCCTTTGCCCTTTATTTCAAGAATATCGCAGGCATATCGCCGCTAAGCTATTTGACGGCCTGGCGCATGCACCTGGCCGAACGCCAGCTGCGCGAAGAAACCACATCCATCACCGTTATTGCCCAATCCCTTGGTTACGGGTCTGAAAGCGCCTTTAGCAACGCGTTCAAACGGGTGATTGGCATTTCGCCCAATACCTACCGCAAACAAAGCGCGCCACACCTGCCATAAGACAAAACCACCGGCACAAGCATTGCCCCGATCACAAACAAAAAGACCGGCCCCCTTGCGGAAACCGGTCTTTTGATGCTTGCACGCCCTTGCGTGTTTCAAGGGCGAGGCAAACTTAAAAATCAATACAGCGGCCTTTATGTTCCCAATCGCCAAAGCGGGTGGGTTCGGGGCCTTTGGGGCCGCCAATTTCACGCTGGGCTGCCTCGCGAAAGGCCTTGGCTTCGGCCAGTGCGTTAATCGCATCCTGCGAGAGTTTCGGCGCTGGAGTTTCGTCACTTGCCTGTTGGGGCGCGTTTACATCCGGCACCTGGCTGGCACCGGCAATTTCCGGGCTGCCAGCAGCGGCGGCAGCCGCCGTTTCATCCGGGGTGGCAGCGGGCGCGCCTGCAGGGTTTGGCGTTTTACCAACCGACTGGCTGGAACGCTGGACCACGGTTTCACGAAATTTTCCGGCCATGGGAATCTCCGGTCTGGGCCGCTTGCACGGCATTTTCAAAGCTTTGTCCAACAGATAGCCCCGTAAGCCGCAATCGACAAGTCCCGGCAGCCGATGGCTGCCTTGTGATTGCCGCAAACTGACTCTTTCCAGCGCGAAGGAAAGCCGCTATTTCAAGCGGACGAGCAAAACAAGGAGAAACCATGCGTTCAATTCCCCAGCGTATCGCCGAAGAACTTTCTGTTCGCCCCGAACAGGTCCTTGCCACCATCGAATTGTTAAATGAAGGCTCGACCGTGCCCTTCATTGCCCGTTACCGCAAGGAAAAGACCGGCGGTCTGGACGATACCCAGTTGCGTAATCTGGATGAACGCCTGCGTTACCTGACCGAACTTGAAGAACGCCGCGCTTCCGTCATCGAAAGCATCCGCGAACAGGAAAAACTGACGCCGGAGCTGGAAAAGGCGATTAACGAGGCTGACACCAAAACCCGCCTTGAAGATTTGTATCTGCCCTTCAAGAAAAAGCGCCGCACCAAAGCCCAGATTGCCCGTGAAGCCGGGCTGGAACCGCTGGCCGATGCCCTGCTGGCAAACCCGCAACTCGACCCGGAAGCCGAAGCGGCCAAATTCATTGATGCGGAAAAGGCCATTGAAGATACCAAGGCCGCGCTGGATGGTGCCCGCCAGATTTTGATGGAACGTTTTGCCGAAGATGCCGACCTGGTTGCCCGTCTGCGCCAGCTTTTGTGGGATGACGGTGAAATTACCGCCAGCGTCATTGATGGCAAGGAAGCCGAAGGGGCAAAGTTTTCGGATTATTTCAGCCATTCGGAAAAGATCAAAACCTGCCCGTCGCACCGTGCGCTGGCATTGTTCCGTGGCCGCAATGAAGGCATTTTGCAGATCAAACTGACGCTGGGTGCCGAAGATGAAGACCGCCCGCGCGGCGAACCGGGCCGTGCTGAAACCGTGATTGCCGCCCATTTTGGTATTCGCAACCAGGGCCGCCCTGCCGATAAATGGCTGGCCGATACCGTGCGCTTTACCTGGCGCGTCAAACTGTCGCTGTCGATCGAGCTTGATTTGTTTGGCAATTTGCGTGACAGCGCCGAAGAAGATGCGATCAAGGTTTTTGCCGATAACCTGAAAGACCTGCTGTTGGCGGCTCCGGCGGGGCAAAAGGCCACCATGGGCCTGGACCCGGGGGTACGTACCGGCGTGAAGGTTGCCGTGGTCGATGCCACCGGCAAGCTGGTGGATACGGCAACGGTTTATCCGTTCCAGCCCCGTAACGATGTTCAGGGTTCGATTAACACCCTGGCCGCCCTGGCGGCAAAACACAAGATCGAGCTGATCGCGATTGGCAACGGCACCTTCTCGCGCGAGACGGACCAGCTTGCGGGTATGCTGCTTAATGCCTTTCCGCAAATCAAGGCGACCAAGGTTATCGTTAACGAAGCCGGGGCATCGGTTTATTCGGCGTCGCAATTTGCCGCCGAGGAATTCCCCGATCTGGACGTATCATTGCGTGGTGCGGCATCCATTGCGCGCCGCCTGCAGGACCCGCTGGCAGAACTGGTTAAGATCGACCCCAAATCCATCGGTGTTGGCCAGTATCAGCATGACGTTTCGGAAACCAAGCTGGCACGGTCGCTTGATGCCGTGGTCGAAGATTGCGTGAACGGCGTGGGCGTGGACCTTAATACCGCATCAATCCCGCTTCTGACCCGCGTTGCCGGGCTTAGCGAAGGGCTGGCGCGGAACATTGTTGGTTATCGTGACGTCAATGGAGCGTTCCGTTCGCGCGCAGATTTGCGCAAGGTCGAACGCCTGGGGCCGAAAGCCTTTGAACAATGTGCGGGCTTTTTGCGCATTCGCGGCGGGGAAAACCCGCTTGATGCGTCGGCAGTGCACCCGGAAGCCTACCCGGTGATTGAAAAAATCAGCCGTGAAAGCAGCCGTGATCTGGCCAGCATCATTGGGGATTCGCCGTTTCTGAAAACCCTGCGGCCGGAAAAATTCGCCGATGATGTTTTTGGTGTGCCCACCATCCGCGACATTCTGGCCGAGCTGGATAAACCCGGCCGTGACCCGCGCCCGGAATTCAAAACCGCGAAATTCATTGATGGCGTCAATGAAATCAAGGATTTGAAAGTCGGCATGAAGCTGGAAGGCACCGTGACCAACGTTACCAATTTTGGGGCGTTTGTTGATATTGGCGTGCATCAGGACGGCCTGGTTCACATTTCGCAACTGGCGGACAAATTTGTCGCTGACCCGCGCGAAGTGGTCAAAGCAGGGCAGATCGTTTCTGTCACCGTGATGGAAGTGGACGCACCGCGTAAACGCATCGGCCTGTCGATGAAATCCGCCCCGGATTATGAAGGGGCACAGGACCGCCGCGAACAGCGCAGCCAGCCCGCAGGCGCGCGCCATAACAACCATGACCGCAACCAGCCCCGCCGCCAAAACGGCAATAATGGCCGTGGCAATGCATCGGCCGGGTCCGCCGGGGATGCTGGTGGTGGTGCAATGGCCGCAGCCCTGAAAGCCGCGATGGAACGCCGTAAATAAGCATTTTGCGAGTGGCGGGCGCACAACAGCCGCAATTCGCAGAAAACCAGATCAGAAATCCGGTACGATAACCGGTGTGAAAGGCAGGTGGCATATGGCTTCCTGCCTTTCTTTTTGCGCAAATAGCCCAGCGTTATTTCCTGGCAGAAAACAGCGGATTGACAGCCGCGCGAACAAAACCCATCTTGCGGGTTCACCAAGGGGAGCCCCGACAGGGGGCTGAGAAACTGCCACGCCTGATCCAGACAGCGCAGTGACCCGTTGAACCTGATCCAGTTCATACTGGCGTAGGGAGGGTGCAAACGCCTGATCATGCGTTTAACCATCATTCCGGCTTCGAACTGGGTTTCCAACCGCACCTGCATGGGAGCCTTAATATGACTGACGACGCCAAAAACCTTTCACCGGCACAGCTTCTGACCGATATGCGCAAAGCCGCCCCGCTGGTTCATTGCATCACCAATTATGTGGCCATGAATATTGCCGCCAATACGCTGCTGGCGGCTGGTGCATCCCCGGCCATGGTCCATGCCCCCGAAGAAAGCGGTGAATTTGCCGCCATTGCCGGTGCATTAACCGTTAATATCGGCACCCTTTCGACCGAATGGGTTGAGGGGATGAAAGAAGCAGCCAAAGGCGCAAACAGTGCCGGAAAACCCTGGATCCTTGACCCGGTGGCACATTTTGCCACCCAATTTCGCCGGAACACCGTGGCCGAACTTTTGACACTGCACCCCACCATCATTCGCGGCAATGCATCAGAAATAATCGCCCTTGCCGGTGGGCAAAGTGCCGGTCAGGGCGTTGATAGCGGCGACCCTGTTGAACAGGCCGAAGAAGCCGCCAAAAACCTGGCCCAAAGCCAGAAATGCGTGGTTGCTGTTACCGGCACAGCCGATTTCATCACCGATGGCATCCAGTCTGTTCGGGTGCATGGCGGGTCTGATCTGATGCCGAAAATCACGGCGATGGGATGTTCGCTGACCGCCCTTGTTGGTGCCTTTGCCGCCATTTGTCCGCGCGCACCGTTTAACGCCACCATTGCCGCCCTGGCCTGCTTTGCCGCCGCAGGCAAAATGGCACAACAATCGGCATCCGGCCCGGCCAGCTTTGCCACGGCCTTTCTTGATGCACTTTATAATCTGGATGCTGCGGCCCTTGAAACCAACGCCCGGATCGAGGTTCTCTGATGGCATGTGATGCTTTTGATCTGTCGCTATATCTGATCCTTGATCCCGACCTGTGTCGGGATCATTCCATGCTGGAAACTACAATGGCCGCCATTCGCGGCGGGGCGACGCTGGTGCAGTTACGTCATAAAACGGCCAGCACCGACGAATTCATCGCCCTGGGCCGCGAATTGATGCAGGCCATGGCGGGAACCGGCGTGCCCTTGATCATTAACGACAATATCGATGCCGCGATTGCCCTTGATGCCCACGGGCTTCATATCGGGCAGGATGATATCCCGGCGGCCAAAGCCCGCGAAAAGCTGGGTGCAGGCAAAATCCTTGGCCTTTCGATCGAGTCCGAGGCCGCAGCAGGCAACCTTGACCCGGAAATTGTCGATTATGTTGGCATTGGCCCGGTATTTGCGACCAGCACCAAGCCCGACCATAAACCCGCCATTGGTTTTGACGGCCTCGCCCGCCTTTCCGCCCTGTGCCCGATGCCCGGTGTTGCCATTGGCGGCATCAAAGGCCCCCATGCCATGGATGTTTTTAAAAGCGGTGCCCAGGGGCTTGCCGTTGTTTCGGCCATCTGTGGCCAGCCGGACCCGGAACTGGCAACCTGCGAACTGGCAAAAACCATCAGCCATGCCCAACAGCAAATTTCTGCGGGCAAACTGGCCTGACGCACGATTTGAACATGCCCGCCTGATAGCTGAAAACAGGGCGGGCAAACCGGCGACTCTGCCCCCAATTGGTTAATTTTAACCCCATGCGCAGGGCAGGATGCACGGCAACGTTGAAGATATACACCCCAAGCCGTCGCCTTGCGTTATATGCAGGGCAGAAACCCGGTTTTAGCTGCCAAAATTGTGGCAAAATGGCCAAAAATTGAAATAACCACCAAAAAAGCCCCGCAAACAACGCCTTGCGGGGCTTTAAACTGCCGCAAATGGCAATTTCACATGCAAATATGGCATGGAATTGCCTCATTCGCGCCCCGAATAGCCCCAGATTGCCTGTCATATTCCTGATCAACGACGATAAATAAGGGTCGTTACCGGCCCAATGGCACCACAAGGAACCCAACATCTGCCCCGGCACCTTTATACCGGAAAGTGACAGTCTGTTGATCTCGCTGCCGTTTTATCGCACCTGTAATTATGCGAGGAGACGTCCATGCCGAAGTCTTTCCGCAGCAAACCGGTGGTTCTCGCCCTGATCGGTCTTTTGTCAGTGACGACAGCTGCCCTGGCTGCGATCAAGGTTGCCCCGAAAGCCGTTACCGATACGGTCACCATTCAGTCCGATGCGCCGCATGGCGAGGTCGTTTTGACCTACCCTGACGGCAGCATGGCCCTGCGTAAAAGCTGCAACAGCTTTCCCTGCCAGCTTAATATCAGCGGCCTTCAGAAGGGCGAATATGGTGTTCTGATCCGTCAGGGGACGGATATTCAGAACATGGTCAGCCTTTACAAGGAATAAGCCTGCAAGAAAAACCGCCAATGCCAGGCGGTTTTTTGTTGCCTGCTGTGCCGCAAACAGGCCATCGCCTCAAGGCATCCCATAACCGCCTGCTGCCCCGCGCACCCGCGCAGATGCCAGGAAATTTCACGAAATGGCAATTTTTCAGGAACGTTTGGCAATCCCTGTTGTTTTAGGCCACAGATACCATTCACAAACGGGGTTCCCCATTGCGAACGCCGATCAAAGTCCTAGATAGACTGGACAGACAGGTTTCACCCTCCATTTGGGTGCAGGGAAGTAAAATTGCAGCGTAGCAACAGGTTGCACGGCAATTTAACTTTCACACAACAACCAAATGGGGATATGTTGCGGGAGCTTTGTGCGACCCGCACTGATTAACGATAACGAAATTCGAGGTATTGTATCATGGCTCTTGAACTTCCGGCACTCCCCTACGCCTATGACGCGCTTGCACCGTATATGTCGGCTGAAACGCTCGAATTCCACCATGACAAGCACCACAATGCCTATGTCGAAACCGGCAACAAGCTTCTTGAAGGTTCCAACCTCGCTTCGGGCAAGACCCTGGCTGAACTGGTTGTTGCAACCTATGAAGACAAAACCAACCCGAAGCTTTTCAACCAGGTTGGCCAGCACTTCAACCATGTTGAATTCTGGCAGATGATGAAGCCGAATGGCGGTGGCAACATCCCCGGCGAACTCGAAAAGAAAATCATCGAAGACTTCGGTTCGGTTGACAAATTCAAGGAAGACTTCACCGCTGCCGGTGTTGGCCAGTTCGGTTCGGGCTGGGCATGGCTGTCGCTCAACAGCGCAGGCAAACTGGTGATTGGTGGTTATGCAAACGCCGAAAACCCGCTGGTCAAGGGCGAAACCCCGCTGCTCGGTTGCGACGTTTGGGAACATTCCTACTATATCGATTACCGCAACCGTCGCCCGGATTACGTCAAGGCGTTCCTGAACGACCTGGTAAACTGGGAATATGTTGCTGAACTGTATTCCAAAGCTGGCTAATCGCTGACGCTTTGAAGCAGATCACAAAGCGGCTCCTTCGGGGGCCGCTTTTTTATTTCAAAAATGCATCAAAAAAACATATAAACCTGTAAAAACAATAAATGTATGCTACTCTAAATAGTCGTAAGGCGCTTCTCTTTGTAAAGAGAAAACTTCATGAAATGAAGTTGTCCTAATGATTGGCCACTCTCTGGCTTCAAATTGAACCTATCTTAAGGATGAAGATGCCTTCAAATATTGCGCCTTACGACACAAAACACAATGACGTAGAAAGAATAAAAACCAACATTTGGATTACATACAAGTGTCGAATTTTAGCCTATGAAAGAATTTCAAAATACAACCTACACTCACAAGTACTACTAGCCGTCTACACTCTCCCAATTATCTTCATTTCAATAATCGACTTAAAATTTCAAGGCAACGACAAACAGTCTCTGATAACAATTTTCTTCAGTATATCTGTCTTAGTTGCAAGCATATTTATATACTCACAAAACTTTTCAGGAAGAATGGAGAAATCAAAAGAAAACTACATCAAACTTCAATATATACATGAACATATCAACGAACAGACATACCCCGATTACCTGAAAGAATATCACAATATAATAAGCTCATACGATAACCATAAAGAAATTGACTACCTGCACTTCCTAAAACAACAGCTTGAAAAAGGCGAGATAGAGAAGAAACATGAAAATTTTCTATCAAAAAACAGAAATCAAATATCAGCATATCAATTGTTATACAGATCAACAATATTCACCCTGTATCTTTTACCTACTTCAGCAATAGCTTACATATTCTATACAATCATATCACACAAATAGATTTTCCATGAAATGTCCTCCCGAAATATCCCCAATTCATCTCCTTATATTATACGAAGAGAAAATATCTGGGACGACAATATCGGGGACAGATGGAATAAAAGGTAAGCACTTTGAAGACCAACTTGCAATAAATTGCTCTAAAATATCGTCAGACGTTGATGAGGGAAAATATAAATTTCGACCATACAAGGAAAAACTAATAAGCAAAGGTAGAAACAAACCTCCAAGAATAATTTCCATCCCAACCGTACGCGACAGACTAACCCTACGCGCCATTTTTGAAATACTTAGAAAAGAATTCAAAACAGAAACAAAACTAATAAGGCCTCAAAAAATCATCTCCCAAATCAAGGCAGTTGATGAAAAAGACTTCAAAACTGTAACACGAATAGACATAGAAAATTTTTACGGCACTATAAACCACGCTATTCTTCAGAAAAAACTAGAAAAAAAGATAAAAAACAACAAAATAATAAAAATAATAATGGACGCGATATCAACACCAACTATTTCTCTAGGCGAAAGCGGCAAAAAATCCGATACTCCCAAAATAGGCGTTCCGCAGGGACTATCAATATCCAACTGCTTAGCGGCAATCTATTTATACGAATTTGATAAGTTTTTTAAGGAAACAGAAAGCTATCGGTTCTTTCGATATGTTGATGATATATTAATATTTTGCAACAAAGAAAACAAAAAAGATACCTTTGAAAAGTGCAAAAAACTTCTTAAAAGAGTTAAACTCACAGCACATCAACCAACTGAAAATGGCGCAAAAACAAAGATATCAGAATCCACAGACAGCTTTGAATATCTCGGCTACCAAATCACAAAACCCGCAATAATAGTAAAAAAATCTTCATATGTGAAAATGTATGAATCCATTCAGAAGATAATAACCCAGCACAAGCATCACCACCGACCAGATAAAGACATCTTAATATGGCGGATAAATTTACGAATTACTGGATGCATTTTCGAGGAGAAACGCAGGGGCTGGATGTTCTATTTTTCACAAATAACGGAAGATAATAGGCAGCAATTATTTTCTATAGATAAAAAATTAAGAACGTTCTTATCAAATCACCTAGACGAAGAACAAATTAAATCAATAAAAAGAATTTCCAGATCATACTACGAGATAAATAAAAGATTCAGAACAACCAAATATATTCCAAATTTTGACAATTATTCCTCAATAGAAATGAGATCTATTCTAGAGAAAGTGTATAAATTACCTAACATACACAAAAAAACGGATACACAAATACAAAAATTATTTAAAGCAAAAATTGGAGTCACAATACGTGAACTAGAAAAAGATTCGGAACCTATGTTTTATTAAAAAAAGTCACCATCAGTTTCCCGATGGTGACTAAATTTCACATAACTTGATATACAATCAAATATCGAACTTGATACCCTGTGCCAGCGGCAATTCGCGGGAATAGTTGATGGTGTTGGTTGCACGGCGCATATAGCCTTTCCAGGCGTCCGAGCCGGATTCACGGCCACCGCCGGTTTCCTTTTCACCACCAAAGGCCCCGCCAATTTCAGCACCCGACGGGCCGATATTGACGTTGGCAATACCGCAATCCGAGCCGACAGCCGACAGGAACAGTTCGGTTTCGCGAAGATCGGTCGAGAAGATGCACGATGACAGGCCCTGCGGCACACCGTTCTGAAGTGCAATCGCTTCTTCCAGGGTTTCATAGGTCATGACATAGAGGATCGGCGCGAAGGTTTCGTTGCGCACGGTTTCCGTCTGACCGGGCATTTCAACGACCGCCGGGGTCACGTAATAGGCATCGGGATATTCCGCTGCAAGCGTACGATCGCCCCCATGCACCGTGCCGCCGTCCTTTTTGGCATTGGCAAGGGCGGTTTGCATATTGTTGAAGCTGTCTTCATCGATCAGCGGACCAACCAGGGTGCCATCGGCCAGCGGATCGCCGATTTTGACCGATTTGTAGGCGGCAATGATTTTCGGCAGCAGCTGGTCCTTGACGTCTTTGTGAACGATCAGGCGGCGCAGCGAGGTGCAACGCTGGCCACAGGTGCCAACAGCCGAAAACACAACCGCACGCACCGACATGTCAATGTCAGCCGACGGGGTGACGATCATGGCATTGTTGCCGCCCAGTTCGAGAATGGTGCGGCCGAAACGCTGTGCGACGCGCGGGGCAACTTCGCGGCCCATGCGGGTCGAACCGGTTGCCGAAACCAGCGCCACATCGTGGCTGTCGGTCAGGGCTTCGCCAATTTCGCGCGCACCAATAACAACCTGATGCAGGCCTTCGGGCGCATCGCCAAAACGGTCCAGTGCGCGTTTGAAAATGTTCTGGCAGGCAAGGGCCGTTAGCGGGGTTTTTTCCGACGGTTTCCAGATCACGGCATTGCCGCAAACCAGTGCCAGTGCGGTGTTCCACGACCAGACGGCAACCGGGAAGTTAAAGGCGGAAATAACGCCAACAACACCCAGCGGATGCCAGTTTTCCATCATTTTATGGCCGGGGCGTTCGGATGCGATGGTCAGACCATAAAGCTGGCGCGACAGACCGACGGCGAAATCGCAAATGTCGATCATTTCCTGAACTTCACCCAGGCCTTCCTGATAGATCTTGCCGCATTCCAGCGAAACAAGACGACCCAGCGGTTCTTTGGCGGCGCGCAGTTCTTCGCCCAGCAAACGGGCCAGTTCACCACGGCGGGGGCCGGGCACCTGACGCCACTGGTTAAAGGCACGTTTCGCATTGGCAATGATATCGTTCATTGCGGCCGGGTCGGTTTCGGTAACGCTTGCGATCTCGGACCCGTCTACCGGGGTCTGGACCTTCAGGGTTCCGCCCGAAATCACATCATCGGACAGGCCGAGTTCGGCTAAAATCTTTGCATGGCTCACGATAAGCTCCCTTTCCTTTTGGGTCTGGCTGGGTGATTGACCAATTTGCCAGCCCGTTTTTGTCTGGCGCCCTTATTGCACATCGGCAAGGGCAGGTAAAAGACGTCCGATCAACGAAAACGCCTCGTCAACCTGGTCAAACGGGATGGTCAGTGGGGCGAGCAGGCGCACCACATTGGCATATTCACCACTTGGCATTAACAATAGCCCGTTCTGACGGGCCAGTTGCAATAAAGTTTGCAGTCGTTTTGGCGACGGGGCGCCATCCCCATCCACCAGTTCAAAGGCGCGCATGGCCCCAATGCCACGCATCCGCCCGATCACGTCCCCACCCGGCAGGGTGCGGAGTTTTTCGATATGATCGCAATATCGCTGGCCCAGCACATTGGCGCGCGCCAGAATATTATCATCGGCAAAGGCCCTGAAAACGCCGCGCGCGGCCGCACAGGCCACCGGATTGCCCGAATAGGTGCCGCCAAGGCCGCCCGGTGCCATCGCACTCATGACGTCATCCGCCCCGGTCAGGGCCGCAAGGGGAAAGCCCCCGCCAATGCCCTTGCCCATCACGACAATATCCGGGCAGACGCCAGCATGTTCGATGGCAAACATTTTGCCCGTACGGCCAAAGCCGGACTGGATTTCATCGGCAATCAAAATCATGCCGTGCCGGTCGCAAAGCTGGCGCAGCGCATTCATGAAGGCGGGTGAACAGGATCGAAAACCACCCTCGCCCTGCACGGGTTCGATCACCACGGCGGCAAATGATTGCGGTTCGGCAACAATTTTGAAAAGCCGGTCAATCGCAGCCAGGGCATCAGCATCGGACACACCCGATTCCGGGCAAGGATACGGAATATGATGCACACTACCGGGCAGCGTACCCAGCCCGGCCTTATAGGGGGCGACCTTGCCGGTTAGCGAAAGCGTTGCCATTGTGCGGCCATGAAACCCGCCATCAAAGGCGATAACCGCACTGCGCCCGGTAAAGGCGCGCGCCAGTTTCAGGGCGTTTTCCATGGCTTCGGCACCCGAATTGGTCAGCATCGATTTTGCCGGACCCTCGATCGGGCAATGTTGCGCCAGCCAGTCCGTCACCGCGATATAGGGTTCATGCGGCAGGGCGTTAAAACAGCTATGGGTAAACCGGCCAAGCTGGGCGGTCACTTCTTCCATTACCGTTGGGTGACGGTGCCCCAGTGTCAGCACGCCAATGCCCCCGACAAAATCCAGGTAACGTTTGCCGTCACAATCCCAGACCTCGGCATTTTCACCACGATCGAGATAAACCGGATGCACCGTGCGGATCCCCGATGAAACGGACTGTTTCTGGCGGGTGATCAGGCTGCTGGTGGCTGAAATATCGTCACGGGGCATGGGGCGTACTCCGGTTCAAAAGGGCAAAGCCGGGCCTGCCTTGCAGATGTGGGGCGAAGGGCTGCAGGGCAGGAAATGGCTGTTTTACAGGATTTTCAATTATTGTTTTAATATCGAAACATTAAATGACATTCAGCTCACGCACCGGGGCATTATCGCGAACGCGTTCATAGCCAAACACCGACAGATCAAGCGTTTGATAGCGCCCGGTTGCCACCAGTTCCGAAAGGGCACGGCCCACGGCCGGGCTTTGTTGCAGGCCATGCCCGGAAAAACCATTGGCAAACAGGAAATTTCCCAGTTCGGGATGCGGGCCGACAATGGCGTTCTGATCAAGCAGGTTATAGGCATAATGCCCTGCCCAGGCATTGACGACCTTGACGGCCTCGAACCGTTCACAGCGCTGATACAGGCCCGGCCAGATGATTTCGTCAAACAGGCTGTGATCCACTTCAAAATCCCAGCATTCGCCATCGCGTTCGGCGGGCGGCTGGATACCGGTGATGAAATATTCACCCTCGGGCCGGAAATACAGGCCGCTTGGATCAATCAGCATCGGGCAGGAAGCCAGAATATCGCTCGCATCGCGGCAATCGAAAACAAAAATGCAGCGTTTGCGCGGCTCAACCGGGATATCAAGCCCGGCCATGCGGGCGACTTTGGTTGCGCCCGTTCCTGCCGCGTTAATCACGGTATCGCAGGTAAACTGGCGGCCATCGGCCAGGGTTACGCCCGTTACCCGGTCGCCATCACGCGTTATGGCAGTGACTTCGCCATCAATCACATGTGCGCCGCGATTTTTGGACTGGCGGCGGAAAATCTGTAGCAGGGAATAGGCATCAAACCAGCCTTCGCCGGTGCGGCCCCAGCACCCTGCTGCCAGATCATCCACATTCATCCAGGGATATTTCGCCTTCAGCTGGTCAGGTTCCATCCAGGCGATATCGGCATGATGGGCAAGCTGGGTCTGGTGGTTGCTATGCAGGATATCGCGGCCTTCCGGCGTTGCCAGAACCAGATAGCCCTTTTCATGAAAGGAAATATCGGCGTCCGGGTCGACGTCGCGCTTCAGATTGCGCAGAAATTCAATGCCATAGCCCGACATTTCAATATTGATCGGGGTGGAAAACTGCTGGCGGATCGAGGCTGCTGAAAGTGCTGTCGAACAGAATTCATAGCTTGAATCCTTTTCGATGACCAAAACCCGGCCCTGAAAATCACTGCGCCCCAGAAGATGCCACGCCGCCGAGCACCCGACAACGCCGCCGCCAACGATGATGACATCGTAAAAATCGCCTGACACACCCATAAAAGCCAACTTCCCGATATTAAAACGAACCCGAAATGAACAAGAATTCCTGCGGGCTGGATTGATTTTATTGTTATTTCCCTGCCGGGGCGGGGATGCAGCCAAAGGCTGCTGAAATTTTCGACCCGAAAAGCGGACTTGCTTCGCAAAAAGCCTGGCATGCCATGATGTTTTGTGGGGCAAAACCGCAGTTCCCGCAAAGGATACTGCCCTTTCATGACAGACGCGACACCCACCGGAAAAAAGTGACAGACCGTGTGCCACATCCTTCCTTTTTGTCGCAGTTCGTGCCGTTTGTTTTTTGCGCGGGTGGCGCGAGGGCGCTTTCCGGGCCGCTCACACGCTAGGACTTGGCGGGGGTTATCGCAAACGATATATTGGCACGATATCATTCCATTTCGGAATGAACTTCTCCAAAAGGACGTGCCCGGATGCGCCGCGTTTTACCCTCGCTTACCGCCCTTCAGTTTTTCGAGGCATCCGCCCGGCACCTCAGCTTTACCAAGGCTGCGCAAGAGCTTAACGTTACCCAGAGTGCGATCAGCCGCCAGGTCCGCGCGCTGGAGGAATATCTGGGGCGTGACCTGTTTCGACGTATTCGCCAGCGTCTTAAACTTACCCCGGCGGGGGATGCCTATGCCGCCCAGGTGCGCGACCTTCTGGACCGCGCCGAAGCCGCCACCCTGCAAGTGATGGCCTATAGCGGTGAAGGCGGAATGCTTAATGTTGGCACCCTGCCCACCTTTGGCGCGCGCTGGCTGGTGCCACGGCTGGGAAATTTCCGTGCCACCTGGCCTGATATCCAGCTAAACCTGATCACGCAAATCCGCCCGTTTGACTTTGCCGAAGAGGCCATTGATATCGCCATTCATTTTGGCGAGGCCAACTGGCCGGGCTGTGTGTTTCACCGCCTGATGGGGGAAACATTAATTCCCGTCTGCGCGCCCAAACTTTTGCGCGAAAATGATGATTTGCCCATTGCGCGCGAACGCATCCGCAACTGCACCCTGTTGCAACATGCCACCCGCCCCACCGCCTGGCAGGACTGGCTAACGGCGGCCGGTGTGCCCGCGGTTGATGACCTTGCCGGCCCCCGGTTTGAACATTTCCATATGGTAATCCAGGCCGCCGTTGCCGGGCTTGGCCTGGCGTTAATGCCGGAATTTCTGGTGCGCGAAGAACTTGATAATGGCCGCCTGCTTGCCCCGTTTGATTTAAGCATCCCCAGCCAGCATGCCTATTACGTGGTTTACCCCGAAGAAAAGGAAAACACCTTTGCCGTTCGCGCCTTTCGCGACTGGCTGCTGGTGGCCAGTGGCAACCCGCCCGTTGGCAAGGTCGAAACTGACAGCAGCGAAAAGGCCCGCGCCAGCGCACCTTAGTTAGATGCAGGCAAGATAGGGCAAGACAGGCCAATATGGGCAGCATTGGGCAGATATCCCCGGAAATCCGTTTTTCATTGCGCCACCCGGTTCGCCCCCCTAATGTTTTTTAAGCCCACACGCCATATATAACAAAGATGGGCAGATAATTGATCAATCGGGGTAGTACAAAGGGGAATGACTTTGTCGGTCGTGGAGAATCGCCTTTCACAGTTTCAAATCGAAACAGAAGACTTCGTCAAATTTCAGCGCGTTTCAGATGTGGTTTTTGCCCCGATGGGACAGCGGGCAAAACAGTTTTACCAAATCATTGAAAACCTGCCCGGCACCAAGGCTGGCAGTGATGAAATTGCAAAGCTGATCCCGCTGCTTGAAGCACACTGGACACGCCTTTTTAACGGCAAGGCCGACCGCAAATTAAGTGACCAGGCCGCAGAACTGGCCGCCCTTCACGCCCGCGCCCAAATTGCGCCAGCCAGCATCATTACCGCCCTTGCCGGTGTACAGCAAAGCCTGACCACGGCAATTTTCGGTCGGTTTCGCTGGAATGTCGGGCAGGCAGGCGAACTGGTGGCACTGGCAAACAGCGCTCTGATGTTTGATTTGAACCTGCTGCTTGAACGCCCGGGCAGCCAGCCGCAAAGCAATGCACAATCCACTGACGGCAGCAATGCGATGTCAGAAACCGAATTTGCCGACCGCCTGATGGACCGCACCATGGATATGTCGGTTGCGATCAATGCCGGGGTTATTTCCAACGCCAAAATGATGCGCGGCCTGCAACAGGTTGATGACCGGGCACGTTCCATTTCCAGCGCGGTCGACGAGATGGTTGCGGGCATTAACAGCATCAATGAAAACAGCACCGTTGCCGCCGCCAATGCCGCAGAGGCGATTGAGGCAACCCGCAACGGCCAGCAAACGGTTTCCAATGCGGTTGCCGGAATGAATGACATTGCCGATGCCGTTTCCGATGCATCGAACCGTGTGGGGATTCTGGCTGAGGCATCCGAACGGATTGGCGAAATTGTTCAATCCATCGAAGATATCGCCAGCCAGACCAACCTTCTGGCCCTTAATGCCACCATCGAGGCGGCACGGGCCGGTGAAGCAGGCAAAGGTTTTGCCGTGGTGGCGGGCGAGGTCAAATCGCTTAGCCAGCAAACAGCCCGCGCGACCGAGGAAATCCGCCAGCGCATTGGCAATTTGCAGGAAGAAATGCGCAATATTGTTGATGCAATGGCACGCGGCACCGATGCCGTCACCAATGGCCAGCAGGTGATTGGCGAGGTTTCAACCCGGATCGAGGATATCGGTTTTAAAATGGCGGATTCCACCCGCCGGATCGAGGATATATCCCATATTTTGGCCGAACAGACGCGCGCTGCCGATGCGGTCCAGACCGGGATTTCCGATATTGCCGATCAAACCGGCGAACAGGTTGGTGCCATTCGCGACATTATTGATGTGATTGGCGATGTGGAAAAACTGATCGACGTTCAGATCAGCGAACTGGTGCAATATGAGATCCCCAATCGCACCATCCGCAGTGCCAAGGCCGACCATTCGGTTTATTGCAAGCAGATTGCCGAAATTCTGGCCGGTCTGGCCAGCGAACATGACGAGAGCATGGGCAAATCAACCACCTGCCGGTTTGGTAAATGGTATGATAGCCCGGCATCGGAACCCTTCCGTCATTTGCCTGCATTCAAGGCCATTCTGGCCCCGCACCGCACCCAGCATGAAGAAGGTGCCGCCGCCCTTGCTGCCTATCGCAAAAAGGATATGGCCGGTGCGCAAGCCCATTTCACCCGCATGGAAAAGGCAACGCGCGAAACACTTGATACACTGGGTGCGCTTGCAACCGAAGCCCGCAGCATTACCCAGCAATAAAGCACACTGCCCATAACCACGCGCCAATGCCGCGCAGGCCGATTTGCTGGCAAAACAATGCAGAAAACATGGTGTGCGGCACACTAATTACCCATGCCGCACACCATAATCGGCCATCATGCGCCCTGCACCACCGCCGACTAGAAGGGGTGTTGCCCCATCCGGGTCGGGCACGGCGCGCACCGGGCTTTCAAAAAGGTCGCTTAACAAAGCCGGGTGCATCACATCACCCACCGCCCCTGTCGCAAATACCGCCCCGCGTTTTAACAAGACCACCCGGTCGGCATAGGCCGTGACCTGGTTAAAATCATGCAGGATCACCAGCACACCAACGCCGTTCTGTTGTGCCTCAGCCCGGGCGACATTGAGCAATGCCTGCTGATGGGCGATATCAAGGCCTGCTGTTGGTTCATCGAGCAACAAAAACCGGCTGTTTGATCGGGTAATTTGTGCGGGCTGATTGGTCTGTTCGGTCTGTTCTGACTGTTCCTGCCCGTCACCGTCACCCTCACTCTCACCCGTCATGCCCCAAAGCTGCACAAGGGCGCGGGCGAGGTGCACACGCTGTTTTTCTCCGCCCGAAAGCGATGGATAGGCATGTGCGGCAAGGTGGGTGATATCGGCCAGTTCAAGCGCCTTTCCGGTTAAGCTGGCATCATATCGCGCGCTGGAGATTTTGCGAAACGGGGCGCGACCCAGCATCACCACATCGCGCACGGCAAAGGGAAAAGCCATGGATGCCGCCTGTGGCATTACCGCCCGTTCCTGTGCCAGCTTTATGGCGGGTATATCGGCAATGTTTCGGCCATTTTGCAGCACGTCGCCACGCGATGGCGTTACCTCGCCCGATAGAACCTTTAACAGGGTGGATTTCCCCGCCCCGTTTGGCCCCATTACGGCCAAAACCTCGCCGGGGTGGACCACCAATGACACATCATGAAGCAGGGTTCGCCCGCGCACGGCAAAGCATGTATTTTTGGCTTTCAGGGTCATATGCGCCGCCTTTTCTTTTCACGCAGCAACAAAAACAGGAAAAACGGCCCGCCGGAAATGCCGGTAACCAGACCAATGGGCAATTCGGCAGGCAAGACAACAACACGTGCCACCGCATCCGCCACCACCAGCAAAATCGCGCCACACAGGGCTGATGCCGGTAAAACCGTGCGGTTATCAGGCCCGCATAAAAGCCGCACCAGATGCGGAGCCAGCAGGCCGACAAAGGCAATGATCCCGGAAACGGCCACCGCCGCACCAACCACCAGTGCCGTGATAATCGTTGCCCGCCGTTTCAGGGATTCGACCTCAACGCCAAGGTGGCGTGCTTCGGCCTCGCCCAGCAAAAACAGGTTTAAAGGTGTGCCCAGACCCAGCAGATAAACCGCCCCAGCCAGCATCACCAGCAAAGCGGGCATATCGGCCCCGCCATTGCCCGACACCGCCCCCATTTGCCAGAAAGTCAGGCTGCGAAGCTGCATGTCATTGGCAAGATAGGTAAAAATCCCCACCCCGGCGATGGCAATGGCGTTTATCGCCACCCCAATCAGCAACATGATGGCGGCATCGGTATAACCATCCTGGCGTGATAGTACCCGGATCACCATTGTTGCCAATATGGCCCCAGCAAAGGCCGCCAATGGCACCCCATAAGGACCGACCTGAGCATAATATTGGCCCAGCAGGGTTTGCCCGCACACAATCATGGCAACGGCCCCGCAGGCCGCACTGGCCGACACACCGATAATGCCGGGATCGGCAATGGGGTTACGAAACAGGCTTTGCATTACCGCACCGGCCACCCCCAAAACCGCACCAATCACTACCGCGCGGACAATGCGCGGCAGGCGCAAATGATCAAGGATACGGGCGGTAAAATCATCTATGCCCTGGTCTATCAGGCCGGTTTTATGGGCGAGATGCGTGATGATCTTGAGGCTTGCAATCGGTGCGCCACCTACGCCAAGCGATAATACAATCACCAGCGCCAAAATCCCGACCAGCAGCAGGATCGGGCCGGGTGCAATGCCGGTTTGATGCCGCAGGCTGGTAAACGCGCACCCCTGCAAGGCAGTTGGCAAAACCTGCCGCCAATTGGCAAAGCGATTTGGAATATCCGTCATTTGCCGGTTTCAAATTCGTGCAGCTGGGTGGCGATGTGGCGAATTTCCCCGGCTGATCGCGGACCAAAACCCAGAATCGTCGATGCCGAAACGCTTAACACATGGCCCTCGGCCACGGCATGGTGCAGGCCAAATAACGGGTTTGCCTGCAAGCCGGCCACGCCGCCCAACTGGTCCAGGGTGCTGGATGTGACCAGCACATAATCGGCATTATTGGCGGCAACAATTTCGGGTGATACGGGTTTGAAACCTTCATAATCGCCCATCGGGTTTTGTGCGCCCACCAGTTCGATAATTTCGTTTGCCGTGGTGTCCCGCCCGGCTGACATTGGCTGCCCATGACCAACCGACATTAGAAACACAATGTTTTCCCGGTCCGGTTTTGCAGCCCCATCGGCGGCAAGCTTGTGGATCGCGGCAATATCATTTTCCACCCTGGTACGAAGGATATTGCCATCTTCCGAACGGCCCAGCGCGTTTGAT
The DNA here is from genome assembly GCF_002844375.1 of Thalassospira marina. Classification (NCBI taxonomy): domain Bacteria; kingdom Pseudomonadati; phylum Pseudomonadota; class Alphaproteobacteria; order Rhodospirillales; family Thalassospiraceae; genus Thalassospira; species Thalassospira marina. The sequence continues at coordinate 4,082,974 of NZ_CP024199.1, forward strand.
GCCACATCAATCGCCTTGGGCAGGTTTTCAATCCGGTTAAGGGATGGCAGCAAAACCACGGGAATGCCAAGGTCGCGCAGCCGGGCCAAAACCTCGGCCGGGCCGCTTTCGGCAATGCCAATGATCATGTCGGGTTGCAGGCTGATAATCCCCTCGGCCGCAAGGGTGCGCATATAACCAACCTTGGGCAGGTCGGCCACTTCCTGGGGCCAGGTGCTGGTAATATCGACCGCTACCACATGGTTTCCCGCGCCCAGGGCATAGACAATTTCCGTTGCCGGTGCACCAATGGTTACAATGCGCTGTGGCTGCCCGGCTTGCGCGGCTTGCGCACTGGCATTTTCCCCGCTGCGTTCCTGGGCAAAAGCCGGAAAACACAGGCCGATCAGGCCAATAACCGCCGCAATGACAAGAACATATAACCGCATGCCTTACACCCCCGCCCGGTTAAAGCCGGTCCAAAGGTGCAAATCGCTGGCTGGTTTAAGCCCGGCAACAGTTTGGCTGGCAAAGATGCGGTAATTTCCGGCGGGCTTTAAACGCCGGACTGTTGCAGTGGTCATCATGTCGTCACTTCCTGGCAGTCATCAAAATAGCGGGACCATCCCCGCATTCATTCAGACGAACCAGCACCGACAATTTCCGAAATTATTTTAATTAATTATCATTATCATCAATAAGGTCGCGAAACTGACCGTTCAATCATGAAGCGCGCCACGCATTTTTTCGCAGAATAACCGCGATAAACTGCCTATATGCAGGCCCGCCCAGACATGCCGAAGCCCACAAAACCGGCATTAATTCGATATTGAAACGAATTTTACCAACGCTGCGCATATTGGACCAGCCGAAACAAAAACACCCCCATTCATAACGGCGGGGGTGTTTGTCGTCACAGCGATCAATGATCAGCCCGTTATTTTATCCTGCGATCCGGCGCGCAGACCGGCAACGAACTGCACTGCCACCACAACGAACAAAATAAGCAGCGGGATATGCCAGCTTTGTAACATGTCATGCAGGGCGCCAAACAAAACCGGGCCGGTTGCGGCCAGCAAATAGCCCAGCGACTGGCACATACCCGAAAGTTTGGCCGATGTTTGCGGGTCAGCCCCGCGCATACCAACCAGTGTCAGGGCGATGCTGATCATGCTGCCCTGCCCCAGACCAAGGCATACGGCCCACAAATAGGGCAAATCGGTTGTGGCAAAGACAAACCCGGGAATACCGATAAAAAGCGGAATGTGCAAAACCGTCATTGCCAGCTTTTTGTTGGGAATGGCCGAATAAATCAGCGGGGCAAGAAAAGCCGCCGGAATACCAAAGATGTTAAAAATCGTCAGCAGGGTTGCGGCCTCGCTTTCGGACATGCCGGAATCAAGGAAGATCTTCGCCACCCAGGCGACGCCTGTGTAAAACATCATCGACTGGCAGCCAAAAAACAGGCTTAACCACCAGGCTTCGCGATTGCGCCACAGCGAAATACGCGATGCCGCCCCCTGCGCATGGTGATGATAACGCAACATCGGCAGCCAGCATAAAAACCCGAAAACAGCCACAACGGCCCACAGACCCAGCGCATAGCGCCAGTCGCCTTCCATGCTGTTGCGGATGGGGACCGCGCTGAAGGCGGCAATCGAGGCACCACAGGACATCACAAAGGTATAAAGTGCCGTTACCATCGCCACACGGGTCGGAAAACTGCGGCGCACCAGTGACGGTGTCAGCACATTCATCACCGCAATGGCCGCACCCAGAATAATGGTGCCAACAACCATGATGCCATATTGCCCGCTGGCGCGCAGCCCCTGGCCCAGCGCAACCAGTGCCAGCATCGCGACCAGGGTGGCTTCCAGGCCAAAGCGCTGACCAAGACGGGGGGCAAAAATGGATAACACACCGAAACAAAGCACGGGAATGGTGGTTAGCAGCCCCAATTGCACACCGGAAAGCTGAAGGTCGATACCAACCCGTTCGGCAAGCGGCCCCATCACCACGATGCTGCCGCGCATGTTAAAGGCCAGCAGCAATAACGCGGCCAGAAAGCCCAGGTGTGGTGCAAGACGGCGAAAACCACGTTCCGCAGGATCGCCGGTATTGGGGCCGATTGCACCTGCTGGGGATGGGGCAGAATTTTGGGGATCAGACATATATTTAAGTCCGTTTAGCCGGGGCAGCATGATCAATGATCAGGTGGCAGCGCCCCGAAACATGAAAAAAGGGTGCAAGCACCCAAAATGACAAATCAGGAAGACCCCGCCCGGCAACGGCCAATAACAGGACCATGCCGGTATAACCGGGATAAGGCCGGATCGCTAAATAGCCGGGGGAAAACCGCCAGACCCGCAACAGGCTGGGCCTGGCAGCATTTAAAACAGATCAGGCCAGCAAACCCGGCAGGATCGACCAAAGGACCCGTGCGGCGATTGCCAGAAACAGAACGGCAATCAACCGTTCAATGATGCCGGAATTCCGCCGCAACCAGGGCAGGACCGCCCCGTGCGAAAACCCGATGGCAACCAGGCAATACCATGCGCAATCAATGCCTGCTGCGGTCAGGGCCAGCCAGATTTTGGCGGTCCAATCGGCATCGGCAGATACGAACTGGCTGAACAGGGCGAGGAAAAACAGCGCGATTTTGGGATTCAAAAACGCAATCATGAAGCCATCGCGCGCGGCATGGCCCATATTGTCGCTGGTGGCAGTACCGGTGTTATCGCCTTCAAACCGGGCAGAGCTGCCCGCACCGCGCCATGCCTTGATCGCCAGCCACGCCAGATAAAGCGCGCCCAGGATGCTGACGGCTTCGCGAAAGACCGGCATGGTCTGAAAAAGCACGCCCAGCCCGGCCATGGTGATAACAGCGTAAAAACCAACCCCGGCCCCATGCGCCAGCGCACAGGCAAAACCCGCCTGGCGCGATTGCCCGACAGAATGGCGCAAAACCACGGCAAGGCTTGGCCCTGGCGTCATGGCCCCCAAAATACAAATGGTGGCAACCGACAGCCACGCAGCGAAAGTCATAACGTTTCCCCGGCATTTTTAATGATCCAACAGATAAGCCAGAAAGCTATCTGCCCCGGCAACCGGTTTCAACGCAAATGACAACTATCAGAGGTATAGGGCGCCCCTGCCCTGCCGGGAAAAACAGCGCATCTTATGCCATTGGATCGTGCGAAAACCCGGCAGGTAAACGAAATGGTCCGCTGCCTTTAAATTGATGTTCGCAATGCCGCCTCCCGCACGGCGGCAATGATCGTGCGGGTTACATCCTGTCTCGTGCCAGCAGACAGGCCAGTCCTGCTATCGCAGGTCTTCGCGATTGGCCTCACACCTTGCTGCCGTCGATCGCGTTTTCCTGTATCCGGCAAATACCCCGCAGGGGCGCAACGGCAGATCATCAAGCATATGCGGACTGAACCGGGCAAGGGGATCGCCGGTTAACGGATCATCGTGATGATCATGATCATCATGATCATCACTAGCCACAGGCTTCGGGGTGGTCTTGGTGGCAAACAGATTCCAGAACATTTTGACCTCGCCTTTAGCATTGCTAAAACAGAATTTTCAGCAGTGCGTTTTTTCTTTACAGAATGGCGATTATTCTGAACCCTAATGACAATCATTCAATTCAGACATTCTCGGCAGGCTTTAGAAAACCTAAACATGGCACATTCCCCGCTTCCCCCGCTCAACAGCCTGCGCGCCGCCGAGGCCATTGGCCGCCTGGGCACCCTGCAAAAGGCCGCAGCAGAACTGAATGTTACGGCAGGTGCTATCAGCCAGCAGATAAAGACGCTGGAACAGTTTTTGGGAATCGGCCTGTTTGATCGCACGGAAAAGGGCATGGTCCCGACGGCAGCGGGGGCGCGATTACTGCCGGGTTTAAGCACCGGGTTTGCCCATATCCGGGGTGGGGTAGATGCCGCACTGGAACGTGATGACAATGTTTTAACTGTTACAAGCGGGGTGGTTTTTGCCGGTAAATGGCTGGTCCCGCGCCTTGGCCGGTTTCGTGAGCGCCATCCCGGAATTGATATTCGCCTTTCAACCGATAACCACCTGACCGCCTTTGACCATGATGATGTTGATCTGGGCATTCGGTTTGGCCGGGGGGATTGGCCCGGTGTCCGCGCCATCAAATTGCTTGATCAGCAAATCCTGCCGGTTTGTGCACCCTCGCTGGCCGAGCGGTTCAAAAAACCCGGTGACATTGCCCGCGGCCCGCGCATTGTGGATGCGCAAAGCATGTTTGTCTGGCAGGACTGGCTGGATATTGCCGGGGTCAACCACCCGATTGAAGGCACGGAAATTCGTTATTCTGATGCCTATCTGGCGCTGGAGGGGGCAATGGCCGGGCATGGTGCCATGCTGGGATGGCCCGTTGTCGTGCAGGATGCCCTTAAAAACGGTGATCTGATCGAACCCTTTAACATCTGCGCACCAACACCGTTCGCCTATTGGCTGGTATCGTCGGAACGCCGCTGGAACCGGCCCCTGGTACGCCAGTTTCGCGACTGGATCATGGAAGAAATGCTTCTTTTCCAGAAATGATCCCTTGCTTGACGGCGCAGCAAAAACCAACCTGCAACCCGCAAAACACAGCCGGCAATGAAACTTCGGGTTTTAATTGCAATTGAAGTCAATCGCCGCAACCAAACCGGGAAAATCCTTAAAAAACCGGGATTTTGCGCCACATTTCGCCCTAACTGCGCCCTATCAACCGCACAAATCCAGTTCAAATTTCCATACAGACAGAACTGCAGGGCGAATTCCCGCGTATCTTACAGGACCGAAAACACGCCAGGCATGCACAGGTATGCCGTTTCATCAGGTCCAATGGTGCATCCTCTGCGGTTTTAATAAACACGGCCGAGCCTTTGGTACGGCCAAAACAAATCTGGTTTGGACAGCAAACACGCGGGGGATCCACGGGAAAATGGACCCATCCGCCAAGAAGGAAAGCCGAAAAAATGGCGAAAAACCATATTCGTTTCGCAATCGGAATACTTGCGCTTGGATTTAGCGGCGTTGTCGCCGCCCCGGCCAAAGCCGACCCGCCATCCTGGGCCCCGGCGCATGGTGCGCGTGCCAAACATGGCAATGGCGGCCATCATAACAAGGGGCACGATTTTGGCTCTGGCGGGTATGGCGACCTGTTTCTGCCCAATGGCAACTTTCTGCAATGCAACCGCGATGTGATCGGTTCCATTCTGGGCGGTGTTGCCGGTGGTGCGGCCGGTTCGACCATTGGTAAAGGCGATGGCAAATTGCTGGCCACCATTGGCGGGGCCATTTTCGGGGTGCTGGCGGGCAATGCCATTGGTTCGAGCATGGATGCCACCGATTCGGCCTGCGGTGGCTATGCGCTTGACCGCCTGCCCGACGGGCGCACCGCAATCTGGACCAATCCCGATTCGAACCAGCAATACGGCATTACACCGGTCAAAACCTTTCAGAATGCGGATGACCAGTACTGCCGTGAATATAGCGCATCGGTCAAAATCAACGGCGCGCTTCAGAAAACCTATGGAACAGCCTGCCTGCAGCCCGATGGCTCCTGGCGCATCCTTTCCTGAGGTTTTTACCAGAATATCTGAATCAAACCGGCCACAAACAACGTGTAGACCGGTTTGATTCACCCTTTTAGGTTGAAATTTTCCCCGGACAATCAATGCCATAGCTGCAATTGAGTGACTTTGAAGTAAAACAATTTACCTTTACGTCACTTTGCGCTACATTACGGCAATAAGAACACAAAAACAAAATCAACAAACGTCCAGGGAGGATTTCGTGGATAACAGCATCCTCGAAGCCGTAGAAGCCAGACTGCCCCAGTTGCGCGGTCTGAATGCCGTTGTCGCCTTTGATTGCGGCAATGATGGCAGCATAGTTGTCGATGCTACCGGGCCGGAACCGGAAATTAGCGATGACGATCCATCGGATGCGGACTGCATTCTCAAAATCTCCCAGGCTAATCTGCAAAAACTGATCACTGGCAAACTTGATCCCATGCTCGCTTTCACGCTGGGCAAGCTCAAGGTTAAGGGATCAATGGGTATCGCGGCCAAGCTTTCTTCGATGCTTGACTGATACCGCACGTTCATTTTTCGGGATCGGGGGATTTGAATGCCACAAGCAACACTGCGCCGGATTTCACTTGCGATATCAACCTTGGGTTTATTTTCCTTTTGCGCATCGCAAGCACTGGCCGACCAGACACTGAATTACAAGGTTTTCAAGGATGGCGAGCCGATTGGCTCCGAACAGGTGATCCTTAGTGACACCAGCGACGGGCAAACCGCCCGCGTTGTTACCGAAACATCGGTAAAGGTCCTGTTTCTCAAATTCCATTATCATCATGACCGGACAGAAACCTGGAAGGGCGACGCCCTGGTTTCCGTAAAGGCCGAAACCGATGATGATGGCACCCCCTATCAATGGCTGGCGGAATATGAAGGCAACTGCTTTGAAGTTGCCGGCAAAGGCGTGCCGCGCCGCGAACAGTGCGACGATGCCTGGCCACTGACCCTTTGGCGCGAAGACGTCACCAGCAAAACCAGCCTCTATAGCGTAATTGACGCCGCACCTTACAAGGTGTCGGTCGCCAAGGCTGTCGATAACACACTTGAAATCGACGGCCAGACCGTCCCCGCGACGCATTATGTCATGACCGGGGATGTCACCCGTGACCTTTGGTACGACAAAGACGGCAAGCTGCTCAAAACCAGCTTCAAGAAAAAGGGCTACGACATCGATTTTATCAGGGTCGATGCACAATAAGGCCAAAAGACAGGGCAAAAGCCCGCATTAACAATTCGTTTCTAGGGAGAAACAAATGAAAAAGACGTTGAACAGGGCCGGCCTTGGCGCGGCAATTTCTGCTGGTGCGTTCATGGCTGCCCTGACGATGGGCGGGCAGGCACAGGCCTCTGGCTATCAGCTTCGCGAAGTCAGCGGCACTTTGCAGGGATCATCCTTTGCCGGAATGTCGACTTCCTCACTGGATGCCTCGACCATTTTCTATAACCCGGCAAATATCGGCCAGTTTGATCACAGCACCTACAGTGTTGGCGGAACGCTGGTCATGCCGAAATCAACCCTGAAAAATGCCACCGCAACCGCACCATTTGGCCAGAACGTCTCGCGGACCGACTATGGGGACATGGCGCAAGATGCATTTATCCCCAATGCCCATGCGGTATGGAAACTGAACGACAACCTTAATATGGGTATATCCATAACCGCCCCTTGGGGCCTTGTCACAGATTATGACAATGACTTTGCCGGGCGCTTCTTTGGCACGACATCCGATATTAAAACCACCAACGTCAAACCGGCCTTTGCCTATCGTTTTGACAACGGCCTTTCGCTGGGTGCTGGCCTGCAAATTCAATATATGGATGCGCGCCTGTCAAAGGCTGTCGTCACAGGTGCCGGCACCGAAGCCGCCTCGGATGTGCAGGGTGATGACCTGGCACTGGGCTGGTCTGCCGGGATGAACTGGGAAGTTGTCCCCGGGACCCGTATCGGGGCCAGTTACACATCCGAAGTCACCCAGCATTTGGAAGGTGATATCAAATTCGGATCGACGGCTGCCTATAACGACCAATCTGCCAAAGCCGAAGTCACTACCCCTGAATTCGTTACATTTGGCATTGCTCAGGATATTGGCGAAAAATGGACCGTGATGGCGGATGCCCAGTGGACAAACTGGACGGCGCTTAAAAACCTGACATTCAATTACGGTGGCAATATCTCCAACCTTGGTGGCGCAGTCACCTCGACGTCTGAATATTATAACTGGAGCAGTGCATGGTTCGGCAGCCTTGGTGCACGGTATCAGTATGACGAAAACTGGGCCTTCACCGGCGGCCTTGCATATGATCAGACACCGGTTAAGACCGAACATCGCACTGTGCGTTTGCCGGACTCAGACCGGTATTGGGTGTCTCTTGGCACGTCTTACAAGGTCAATAGCTGGGCTGACGTAAGCCTGGGCTATACGCATATTTTCGGCAAAGAAGCCCATGTCAATCTGCGTGATAGTTCTGGCAACACATTCTCCGGCGATTACGAATCCTCGGTCGATATCATCGCCCTGCAGGCGAAGTTCCAGTTCTGATTTGCCTCCCTCCGGCACGGGCGTTGTCGCAAGACACGTCACGTGCCGGGTTTTTTTGCCTTCTGAGTGACGTTAACGTAATGGAGTTAACGCGGATGATCCAAATGAGTCTTCAACAAACATCCACCGTTGCCCCCGGTGTTGATCTGGAATCGCCAATAAAACCGCGGCTGGTGCATGACATTTTTGATGATGCCGCCCGCCTGTTTGCCAAACGGCCCTGTGTTGATTTTCTGGGCCGGGTTTACGATTACAGCGAAATCGCCGATCAGATCGACAAAGTCGCCGAAGGGTTCCGGCAATTGGGCGTCCGCAAGGGGGATAAGGTTGGCCTGTGCCTGCCCAATACGCCGTATTACATCGTTTGTTACTATGCCGTATTGAAATGCGGCGGCGTGGTTGTCAATTTCAACCCGCTTTATGCCAAACGCGAAATCGCCTATCAGATCAATGATTCCGGCATCCGGATCATGGTGACGCTTAATCTGAAACAGATTTACCCCAAGGTCGCTGCCTGCCTGGATGAAACCAGCCTGCGCCGGATTGTCATTTGCGAAATGAGCGACATCCTGCCTGCCGTAAAAAGCGTGCTGTTTTCGCTGTTCAAACGCAGCGAACTGGCCGATGTGCCCCATGATTTGCGCAACATCCCCTATTCCCGGCTGGCCAACTGCCCGCCCCTGCAAAAACCTGCCAGCACAACCCCCGATGACCTTGCCGTATTGCAATATACCGGTGGCACCACGGGCCGGCCCAAAGGGGCCATGCTGACCCACGCCAATCTGAGCGCCAATGTCGAACAATTGACGCGCTGGATGCCCAATGCCCGACCGGGCCAGGAAGTTACCTTATGTGTTTTGCCGTTTTTCCACGTCTTTGCGATGACGGTGGCGCTCAACACATCTATCAATCTTGGGGCAGAACTGGTGTTGCAGCCGCGTTTTGAACTTGAAGCGCTGTTAAAGGCACTGGAAAAGAAGAAAATCACCATCTTCCCCGGTGTGCCGACCATCTATACCGCCATCAATAATTCGCACGAAACGATGAAATACGACCTTTCATCCATTCGCTGCTGTATTTCGGGCGGGGCCCCCCTGCCTGTTGAAGTCAAACACCAGTTTGAAGACCTGTCAGGCGCCAAGCTGGTTGAGGGGTACGGCCTGTCCGAAGCAAGCCCGGTTTGCACCTGTAATCCGCTGCATGGCGAAAACCGCGAAGGGTCCATCGGCATCCCCATGCCGGGATGCGAAGTCGATATCCGCTCGCTTGAAGATCGCAACCGCCCCCTGCCCGATGGTGAGAAAGGCGAACTTTTTGTTCGTGGCCCGCAGGTTATGACCGGCTACTGGCAAAACGCCGATGAAACAGCAGCCTGCATGAAAGATGGCTGGCTGGCCACTGGCGATGTCGGCTATCGCGACCGCGACGGGTATCTGTTCCTGGTGGACCGTTTGAAGGACGTGATTATGTGTGGCGGTTACAATGTGTATCCCCGCGCCATCGAAGAAGCCCTTTATCTGCACCCGGAAATTGCCGAAGTCACGGTGATTGGCGTGCCGGATTCCTATCGCGGGCAGGCCCCCAAGGCCTTTGTCCGCCTGAAAGACGATGCCAACCGCGAAACTGTAACCCCCGAAGCCTTGCGCGCCTTTCTGGAAGACAAGATTTCACGCATCGAAATGCCCCGCGAAATCGAACTGCGCGATGAACTGCCCAAAACCATGGTCGGCAAGCTTTCGAAAAAAGAGCTGATCGATGAAGAACGCCTGAAAACCACCGGGCACCTGTAAGGGCCCGGAAAAGCGGCTGTGTGACGGAAAAGAAAAATCAAAATGACGTTAACGTAAACTTGTTGACGTATAGATAAAATAATGTACCAATAGGGTCAGAAAATGACTAACCTCGACAACCGAATCTACACCGTCCCAGAACTGGCAAAGGATTTGGGTGTCACCCCGCGAACCATCCGGTTCTATGAGCAAAAAGGGCTGGTATCCCCGCAGCGTGCCGGCAGCACCCGGGTTTACACCCGGTCCGATCGGGCAAGGATGCTGATCATTTTGCGGGGCAAGCGATTGGGGTTCAGCCTGCGCGAGATCGCCGATTACCTGGATCTTTACGCAGCAGACCCCACCCAGAGCGAACAGATCAGGATGCTTCTGGGCCGGGTTCGCCAACGGATGAAGGATTTGACCGAACAGCGCCAGGCGCTGGATGTCACACTCGAAGAATTACGCGATATCGAACAACAATCGATTGATGCACTTAAAGAAAAAGGACTCGATCCGGAAGCGGAATGAAACCGCGCCCGATCGCAGAAAAGCTCAGGAAGGAAGATCCGCTATGACCAACGCTGTAATCGCCGGATATGCCCGGTCCCCCTTCACCCCGGCGCGCAAGGGTGCGCTGGCAAAGGTTCGCCCCGATGATCTGGCAGCACAAGTCGTCAAAGGGCTGGTGGCGCGTTCGGGCATTGACCCCAATGCCATCGAAGACCTGATTTTGGGCTGTGCCTTTCCCGAGGGCGAACAGGGCCTTAACGTTGCCCGCCTGATCACGTTTCTGGCCGGGCTGCCGCGTTCGGTTGGCGGGGTAACGGTTAACCGTTTCTGCGGTTCTTCCATGCAATCGATTCACCAGGCTGCCGGGGCAATTGCCATTGGTGCGGGTGATGCCTTTATCTGTGCAGGCATCGAAAGCATGACCCGCGTTCCCATGATGGGCTTTAACCCGCTGCCGAACCCGGCCCTGTATAAAGAAATGCCCGAAGCCTATATCGGCATGGGTGATACCGCCGAAAACGTTGCCAAGAAATGGAACCTGTCGCGCGCCGATCAGGAAGCCTTTGCGGTAGAAAGCCACAAACGCGCTGCCAGCGCCCAGAAAGCCGGTAAATTCAGCGACGAAATCATTCCCATCACCACCCCTGATGGCACGGTTGACCAGGATGGCTGCATCCGTGCAGACACAACGGCAGAAGGCCTTGCCGATCTGAAGCCCGCCTTCCGTGCCGATGGCGTGGTTACGGCCGGTACGTCCTCGCCATTGACCGATGGGGCATCCGCGGTTCTGGTCTGTTCCGAAGAATTTGCCAAGGCCAATGGCCTGACCCCGCTTGCGCGGATCAAATCTGTCGCCATTGACGGCTGCCTGCCTGAAATCATGGGTATCGGCCCGGTTGGTGCCAGCAAAAAGGCCCTGAAACGCGCTGGCATTACCGCAGCCGACCTTGGTGTTGTTGAACTTAACGAAGCCTTTTCATCCCAGGCGATGGCATCAATTTCCGAACTGGGCCTTGATCCCAAAACCGTCAATATCGACGGTGGCGCGATTGCCATTGGTCACCCGCTGGGCGCGACTGGCGCACGCATTGTTGGCAAGGCCGCAGCCCTGATGAAACGCGAAGGTGCGAAATATGCGCTTGCATCGCAATGCATTGGTGGCGGCCAGGGGATCGCGACGGTTCTGGAGGCAATGTAATGGCTGAAATCAAACAGGTCGCCGTTATTGGCGCCGGTGTTATGGGGGCATCCATTGCCGCCCATATCGCCAATTCGGGAACGCCGGTTCTGCTGCTTGATATCGTGCCGGAAGGGGCCAAAAACCGCAATGCGGTGGCCGAGGGTGCGGTCGCAAAAATGCTGAAAACCGACCCGGCCCCCTTTATGAACAAGCGGGCGGCAAAGCTGATCACATGCGGCAACATCGACGATGATATGGGCAAACTCGCCGATTGCGACTGGATCGTCGAAGCCGTCATCGAACGCCTTGATATCAAGCAGAATCTGTATCGCAAGATTGATGCAGTCCGCAAAGCAGGCTCGGTCGTGTCCTCGAACACATCGACCATTCCGCTGGCAACCCTGATTGAGGGGATGCCCGCCAGCTTTGCCAGTGATTTCATCATCACCCATTTCTTTAACCCGCCGCGTTATATGCGCCTTCTGGAACTGGTTTCCAGCGGTGAAACCAGCGATGGCGTGGTTGATATGGTTGCGGCCTTTGCCGATGAAAAACTGGGTAAAACCTGCGTTGTCTGCCATGACAAACCCGGTTTCATTGCCAACCGCCTGGGCGTTTACTGGATTCAGGCCGCCATGGTCGAAGCCATGGATGCCAAATTGACCGTTGAAGAGGCTGACAGCGTTATTGGCCGCCCGTTTGGCATTCCCAAAACCGGGGTATTTGGCCTGATGGACCTGGTCGGGTTGGATTTGATGCCCCATGTGCAGTCCAGCATGGCGGGTGCCCTACCAAAATCGGACCCGTTCCACGCCATTTACCGGGAATCCGAACTGGTTTCAAAACTGATTGCCGATGGCTATACCGGCCGCAAGGGCAAGGGTGGTTTTTACCGTATCAACCGTGCTGATGGTGGCAAGGTCAAGGAATCGGTCAATCTCGAAACGGGTGAATTTGCCAAATCCGAAAAGGCCCGCCTTGAAAGCGTAAAGGCCGCAGGTAAAAACCCGCGCAGCCTGATGCAAAGTGCGGATAAGGGCGGCAAATATGGCCGCGCCGTTATGGCAAAAACCCTGGCCTATGCGGCCTTCATTGCCGAAGAAGCCGCACAGAATATCGTCGATGTCGATGATGCCATGAAGCTTGGCTATAACTGGAAAACCGGCCCGTTCGAGTTGATTGACACCATTGGGGTTGATGCCCTGATCGCCATGCTGAAAGAAGACGGTATCGATGTGCCGCCGCTTCTGGAACGTGCTACTGGCAAAACATTCTACAAGGTCGAAAACGGCACCCTGCATTATCTGGGCTTTGATGGCAGCTATCAGGCTGTTACCCGCCCCGAAGGCGTGTTGCTGCTTGAAGATATCAAACGCAAATCCGAACGTATTCTGGGTAATGGCTCTGCATCGCTTTGGGATATTGGCGATGGCGCGGTTTGCCTTGAATTCCATACCAAGATGAATGCGCTGGATGGCGAGGTCATGGCGATTATCAAATCGTCCATTCGCACCATCAAGAAACAGTACAAGGCGCTGGTCATTTACAATGAAGGCAGCAATTTCTCGGCCGGGGCCAATCTGGGCCTGGCGCTGTTTGCGGCCAATATTGCCGTCTGGCCGGAAATTGAAAATCTGGTTGAAACCGGGCAGATGACGTACAAGGCGCTGAAATACGCCCCCTTCCCGGTTGTGGCAGCACCCAGCGGGCTGGCACTGGGCGGTGGGTGTGAAATTGTGCTGCATGCCGATGCCGTACAGGCGCACGGGGAAACCTATATCGGGCTGGTGGAACCCGGTGTTGGCCTGGTCCCGGCCTGGGGCGGTTGCAAGGAAATGATCCGCCGCTGGCACGAAAACCCCAAATTCCCCAAAGGCCCGATGAGCGCAAGTGCCAAGGCATTTGAAATCATCAGTGTTGCGACCGTGGCGAAATCCGCCCACGAGGCCAAGGAAAACCTGTTCCTGCGCCCCGATGACGGCATCACCATGAACCGCAACCGCCTGCTGTTTGATGCCAAAAAACGTGCACTGGCAATGGTTGAAGGGTACGAGCCACCAGAAGAAATGGTCTATCGCCTGCCTGGCGAAAGCGCACGGGTTGCCTTTGAAATGGCGGTCGACGGTTTTTACCGCCTGGGCAAAGCAACCGATTATGACCGCGTGGTTGCCGGTGAACTGGCAACTGTTCTGGCCGGGGGTGATACCGATGTCACCGTCGAACTTTCCGAAGACGACATGCTTGAACTTGAACGTGAAAGCTTCATGCGTCTGGCCCGCAACCCCGGCACGCTGGCGCGCATCGAAACGATGCTGCTGACCGGCAAACCGCTGCGGAATTAAAGGACAGAAAAATGGCTGAATTTAAAGCACCCCTGCGCGATATGCGTTTCGTCCTGACCGAACTGTTTGATTACAACGACATCAACCAGCTTCCCGGTTGCGAGGATTTCACCCCTGACGTGGTTGACGCCGTTCTGGAAGAAGCCGCCAAGGTCTGCGAGGAAGTTCTTTATCCCATCAATCGCAGTGGCGACGAGGAAGGCTGCCATTGGGATGACGGTGTTGTTACGGCCCCGAAAGGATTTAAGGAAGCCTATAAAACCTTTGCCGAAGGTGGCTGGACGGGCATTGCCTGTGACCCCGCCTATGGCGGCCAGGGCGCGCCCAAGACCCTGAATGCGCTGGTCGAAGAAATGATCTGTTCGACCAACCTTTCCTTTGGGATGTATCCGGGCCTGTCATTTGGTGCCTATGCCGCATTGCATAGCCATGCATCGGACGAGCTGAAGGACAAATACCTGCCCAAGATCGTTGAAGGTACATGGTCGGGCACCATGTGCCTGACGGAACCCCATTGCGGCACCGACCTTGGCATTATCCGCACCAAGGCCGAACCGCGCGATGATGGCAGCTATGCCATTACCGGCACCAAAATTTTCATTTCTGCGGGTGAACATGACCTGACGGAAAACATCATTCATCTGGTGCTGGCAAAGCTGCCTGATGCGCCAAAGGGCACCAAGGGCATCAGCCTGTTTGTTGTTCCTAAATTCATGGTCAATGACGATGGCAGCCTGGGCGATCGCAACAGCCTGAAATGCGGTTCGATCGAACATAAAATGGGCATCAAGGCATCATCAACCTGTGTGATGAACTTTGATGGTGCCATTGGCTGGCTGGTGGGCGAACCGCACCAGGGCATGCCCGCCATGTTCACCATGATGAACCAGGAACGCCTTTCGGTGGGTATTCAGGGCCTTGGCCTTGGCGAAGCGGCCTATCAGGGGGCTGCGGCCTATGCCCGTGACCGCCTGCAGGGCCGTTCCCTGACCGGGCCGAAAAGCCCGAACAAGGAAGCCGACAGCCTGCTGGTCCACCCCGATGTGCGGCGCATGCTGTTAACCCAGCGCGCCTGTAACGAAGGGTCCCGCGCCATGGGTATTTGGGTGGCACGCGCACTTGATACCATGAAATATCATGACGATGCCCAAACCCGCGAAGAAGCCGACGAATTTGTGCAATTGATGACCCCCATCGTCAAAGCCCTGTTTACCGATTGGGGGTTTGATACCGCCAATATCGGCATGCAGGTTTTTGGCGGGCATGGCTATATCCGCGAATGGGGCATGGAACAATATGTCCGTGATGCCCGCATCGCCCAGATTTACGAAGGCACAAACGGCATTCAGGCCCTGGACCTTGTTGGTCGTAAAATGGGGGCAAAGGCCGGGCGTTACCTGCGCCGTTTCTTCCACCCGGTGCAGGATTACATTGAAAACCATGTCAGCGACGATGGTTTGGGCGATTTTGTCCAGCCGCTGGCAAAGGCATTTATGCGCCTGCAACAGGCAACCGCCGAAATCGCCCAGCGCGGTTTGAAAAATCCCGACGAAGCCGGGGCTGCGGCAACCGAATATCTGCGCCTGTTTGGCCTGGTGGCAGTTGGTTTCATGTGGGTGCGCATGGCGGAAATCGCCCTTAAAAAACAGGATGATGACGCCGAAGGTTTCTATCGCGCCAAGCTGGTAACGGCACGGTTCTATATGGAACGCATCCTGCCGCAAACGGGTGCGCTGTTTTCATCGATCATGGCGGGTTCCAAAACCATGATGGCCATGGATGAAGACGCCTTCTAATTTATTCCGGGTTCGCAACTGCCCCTTAACCTGCTGATTTCTTTGTAAACGGAGCATTCGATGAATTTGATCTTTCGCTTGATCCGGATTTTGGTTCTGGGATGGTTGCGGCCTTCGATGCATCCAATGGACCCGTCGGTTGTGGCGTTTCGCGCCTGGCCGACGGACCTGGATATCAATATGCATATGACCAATTCACGCTATTACGCGCTGATGGATCTGGGCCGTACCGAGCTGATCCTGCGGACTGGCATTATCGGGCTGGTCATGAAACATAAATGGAAGCCGGTGGTTTCGGTTTCGACGATGCGTTTTAAACGCGCCATCAAACCGTTTCAGCGGTTCCACCTCGAAACCCAGGCGCTTTATTGGGACGAACAGGGTTTTTACCTTGAACAACGCTTTGTCGCCGATGGCAAAACACTGGCCCTGGCCGTGGTGAAGGCGGTTTTTGTTGGCCGTGGCGGCGTTATTCGCCCCGGCCATATTTGCGATGAACTGGGGTTAAATGACCCATCCCCCGATGTCCCGGCATGGCTTAGCGGCTGGCCCGATATCGAAAGTGCCATTGAACAGCGGCTGGGCGCCATTTAGGCCCCCGTCCCCAACAAAACACGATCCCATATCAAAGAAGGCCCGCCACATACGGCATCACATACGGCCCAAAATCCGCACAGGCGGGGAGGAAAAGACATGTCATCACAAGATGCCGTTATCCTGAAAATCGAAAACGACATTGCCACCATCACCCTGAACCGTCCTGACCGGATGAACGCGCTTGACGGTGCGATGATTACCGGTTTGTTGCATGCCCTGGACCAGATCGAAACCGAAATAAAAAATATCGGGGCTGTCATCGTCACGGGCAGTGGGGGCACCTTTATGGCGGGCGGTGATGTTAAATTCTTCCATCAGCTAAGCGATATTCCGGCAGAGGAAGCCCACCCGCAAATCAGCGCCATGATCGACAAGGTGCACCATATTGTCACACGGCTGGTTAATTTGCCCTGCCCTGTTATTGCCAGTGCGTGCGGGGCCGTAGCCGGTTTTGGGGTCAGCCTTTTAAATGCGTGCGACATGGCAATTGCGGCAAGTGAAACCGTTTTCACTTTGGCCTATTGCCATATTGGCACCTCGCCCGATGGGGGTTCCACCCATTCGCTGGTACGGCTGGTCGGCATGAAAAAGGCCAAGGAAATTGCCCTGCTGGGGGATCGTTTTGATGCGGCCGAGGCCCTGCGCTTAGGGCTTGTCAACCAGGTGGTTGATGCTGGCGACCTTGAAAAAGCAACCGCCAAACTGGCCGCCCGGCTGGCAGCAGGCCCGCGTGGTGCCTTGGCGCGTACCAAGGCCCTTTTGAACAATTCACCGGAAATGGACCTGCAAAGCCAGCTTGCCGCCGAGGCCAAAGCCTTTGCCGAATGCGCGATCAGCGCAGATTTCCGCGAAGGCGTTGCTGCCTTTGTCGAAAAGCGCAAACCGGTTTTTAACGGCAAATAACAGGCACGGCGTTTTCGGTCGGTCCATGGCCCCGCCGGTTAAAAGGCGACAATGCGACCAGGCCGAAAATTGCCCGCCAAAACACTAGACATTCAGGGAAGAAACATGGCAAACCTTAACGGCAAAACCCTTTTCATCACCGGGGCATCGCGCGGCATTGGCAAGGAAATTGCCCTGCGCGCGGCACGGGATGGGGCCAATGTGGCGATCATCGCCAAAACCGACACCCCACACCCGAAACTGCCCGGCACCATTTACACCGCTGCCGAAGAAATCGAACAGGCGGGCGGCAAGGCCCTTGCCCTGAAAACCGACATTCGCGATGAAGACCAGATCGCCGATGCCGTTGCCAAAACCGTCGAGGCATTTGGGGGTATTGATATTCTTATCAATAATGCCAGCGCCATTAACCTGACGCCGACCCTGCATACCCCCATGAAGCGTTATGATTTGATGTCGCAGGTCAATACCCGGGCGACATTTGCCTGTGCGCAGGCCTGCCTGCCGCATCTGTTGAAATCGGATAACCCGCATATTCTGACCATGTCACCGCCCCCCAATATGAGCCCGCAATGGTTTACCAACCATCCGGCCTATACCATGTCCAAATACGGCATGAGCCTGGCGACCTTTGGCCTGGCCGCAGAATTTGCCGATGAAGGTGTGGCCGTTAATTCACTATGGCCTGTCACGGTGATTGAAACCGCCGCCCTTAACGTGATCCCCGGTCTTGAAGCCGGGCGCGCACGCAAACCGGAAATCCTGGCCGATGCCGCCCATGCCATTTTAACCAGCCCGGCAAAGCAGGTAACAGGCGGGTTCTTTACCGATGAATGTATCCTTGCAGCCATCGGCATCACCGATTTTGAACCCTATAACCTGACACCGGGCAAAGACCCCTATCCGGATTTCTTTTATGAACCCGATAAAAACGGCGCCAATGACCCGCATGTCGCATCTTTGTTGAAAATTATCGCAAGCCAGCATGCAGGCTAGCGCCCGCATGGCCGGTCGCGCAGTTCGCGCCGGTCACGCTGGTCACGCCGACCAGCCTGGTTAATGCCGCCCGGCCAATTTCAGTTTGTTCGTTTTGCGAACGCATTTTTTTCGTCGGCATCGGTACCCATGTGCTGATGCCACTTACCGGGGCCAAGCCACTGATGGTGCGGCCTCAATCGCCCGCGACCTCAACCCGCCCCAACCTACCGGGCGGGTTCTTTTTTTTACCGCGATGCTGTTTTGGCCATTCCCGGCCTGTTTGCCTTTATCCCAAAACAAAAAGAGCCGCCCGGCATATGCGCAAGGCGGCGTCTTTTTGGGGATCGGCGATGAATCAGTTAATGATCACGAAGCGCGCGTTGCCAGGGTCTGGCGCGGCATAACACGTTCATGACGAGCCGGAGTCGGCAGCATCATCTGAGTCTGCAGGGCCATATTCAGGTCCCGGCAGTTCTGATGACGGTCAAGGAAACGGTCGCACCAGCCTTTGGACTGGTTGGCCGAAAGGAACGCACAACGCAGCATCGCAAACTTGTTTGCGTTGTGGGTTTCGTCTTCGCCCGTGACATGTGACAGCCAGGTCGCAATGGCAGAATGGGCAGCTTCATCAAGCATGTCCTGCAAATTGCCTTTGGCAACGGCGCCAACCATGTCATCGCGCAATGCTGCGCGCAGTTCGCTGACCAGGCGGTCTTCAGCGATTTCGCTTTTCACGCCAAACGAACGGGTCCAGGCGCGTGCGGTTTCATTTAGCAACCGGGACATTGCCGCCGGTTCGCTTGACTGGCCAGACTTTGAAATTTCCACGTTACTCATTTCAACCATGATGCATTCCCTGTTCGGGTTATGTGAAGGTTAACAAAACGTTTCTTGTTTTCGTTAGTCTTCACAATGACCGGAATATAGTCTGAATCTTTGCCGAAACTTAGACGTTTTTGTGGCACGGGCCATGCAGAACCCACATGGGGCCATACCAATTACGCGCAGATTTTTTACTGGCTAAGCAGAAGTTTTTTCAGGGCTTTCCACCCCGATCAGATGCTGTCCCGCCATGATCTGGTCCAGCGGTTTGACCGGCCATGACAGGATTTTCAGCTTCTCTTCTTTCGTTAAGGCTTCAACACCCAAACGCGCCAGTTTTTCGTAAATGATGCCCACTTCTATCTGGGTACGGCGGTCCGGTTTGCGGGCCGGTAACAAGGCACTATGCAGCGCATTGGCATAAGGATCTTCGATCAGTTGCAGCAAACCATCACGCACGTCTTCGTCAGTATGCTGGGCCGTAATGCGATAAAGCGATGCCAGTTCTTCGGGGGTTGCCGTTTCTTCCGGGGTCAAAAACAGCTTCATCTTGCGGGCTTTCTGCCCCAGCCACAAAAGACTCGACCAGTGCGTTAACCAGGGTGACAGCACAAGACCCGCCAGAATCGGCGTCAGCCACCAGAAAAACGCCTGATCCACATAAAGCGCAATGCCACCCCAAGCCAGACCGGCCAGGATAATTCCAATATGGGTTTTGACCGCCGCCATGAAAGGCACGCCGGTATCATCACGTTCCTGGGCATCCCAGCCCACCTGATTCCCGGTCAGGACCGAAAACACGAACCGCGAATGCAGGGTCATCATGATCGGGGCCTGAAGGGCGGAATAGATCATTTCCAGAAGGCCGCTCAGCAATACGGCGACACCGCCATATTTGCGCCGGTCACGTCCCAGAAACACCATGAAGACCGAAATCACCTTGGGCAAAACCAGCATGCCGATGGTGAAAACCAGCAACACCACCATTTCCATCGACCGGTCCACCGGCCATTGCGGGAACATGGTGAACTGACCGGGGAAGAAGCTGTAGGTCAGACGCGAATTTTGCAGCGTCGCAATGGTCGAGCTTAACAGCAGCAAAAACCACAGCGGCGATGACAGGAAGCTCATTACGCCCATAAAGAAGTGCAGACGTGACAGCGGCAAAAAGCCCGGTGCAAAAATCAGGCGGGCATGCTGCATGTTACCCTGGCACCAGCGGCGGTCACGCACGGCAAAATCGATAAGGTTGGGCGGCAATTCTTCCCAGCTGCCTTCAAGCTGCGGGATCAGCCAAACCCGCCAGCCTGCCTTGCGCATGAAGGCGGCTTCGACGAAATCGTGGCTAAGGATATGCCCGCCCATTGGCGGTTTACCCGACAGAACCGGCAAACCACAGCAATCGATAAAGGCCTGCACACGGATAATCGCGTTATGGCCCCAATAATTGGAACTGCCCATGCACCAGAATGCCAGACCGGCCGACATGGTCGGGCCATGCACGCGCGAAATGAACTGCAGGATACGGGCAAACAGGGTGGAACGGCCGGTTGGCTGCGGCGGGCTTTGGATAATCCCGGAATCCGGGTTGTTTTCCATCAGATAGGCCATATTCACCATGGCCTCGCCCGACATGACACTATCGGCGTCAAACACGATCATATGATCATAGTTCGACGCATAGGTTTCGCAGAATTCCTTCAGGTTGCCCGATTTGCGTTCGGTGTTTTCCGGCCGGCGACGGAAAAAGATTTTACCGCGCGCATTAAGTTCCGAACAGGTGCGTGCCCAGGCCATTTCCTCGGCAATCCAGATATCGGGATCGCGGGTGTCAGACAGCACGAAGAAATCAAAGGCATCGATTTCGCCCGTGGCGGCAAGGCTTTCGTAGCTCGCGCGCAAACCGGCAAAAACGCGATCGGGGTTTTCGTTGTAAACCGGGATCACGATGACGTTTTTCGATTTCAGTTTGCCTTTGCGTTCAATCGGCTTCATCCGGCGCAGCGTGATGGCATCAATGCTAAAGGCGCGCAGGAAAATGCCGACAACACCGGTATAAAATGACAGGGCAATCCAGGCAAAATTGATGGTGAAAAAGGTAATCACCACCATTTCCATGCCGGTCAGTTGGTCAGCGCCCAGAACATCGGACATCAGCCAGGCGGCATAAAAGGTTGTTACCAGCGACGCGCCAAACAAAAACAGGCGCCGCACCGACGATGAAGGCCCCGCCAGCTTTACAGCCGGGTCAAGTTCTTCGGGGGTGCGGGGCATAGCCGGGCTGTCGGTCATCAATTTTGTTCCTGGGCAGAAAGACAGTTTTAAAGTTACGACGGTGATTTACGAACTGGACAGGCAGGATGATCTGACAATCAGAACGCCCAGGGCATGGTCCAGGTTTCGCTGATCACGCGGTCTTTATAATGCAAAAAGGCGCGCAGGTTCGAGGTCGGGGCTTCGCCCGTGCCTGCCAGATCAAACAGCACGCGCACGCCGCCATTTTCCTCGTCCTGAACAACGCGCACATTGCTGACATTGGCATTCGATGCACTGACATCCGCCTGCAGATTGGCAATATCATCCAGATAATAATCCAGATCACCGCCCCGGAAATTCAGCATGAAGCGGTGAATACCACCATTATCCTCGTCCCCGCCCGGTACCGGTGCAATCCGGGTATCAAGCGCGCGCGACATGCCATGCAATTCGCGACCGTCGCTCATGGCGGTCAGATCATAGGAAATTTCCATCGAATCACCGGCCTTGGGTTTGTTATCGGGCACCCAGAAGGCAACAATGTTTTCGTTAGTTTCATCAGGCGAGGGAATTTCGACCAGTTCGACATGGCCCTTGCCCCAATCACCCTTCGGCGTGATCCAGTAGCCCGGACGTTTTTCAAAATGCGCGCTGGCATCCTGATAATGGTCAAAATCGCGATCCCGCTGCATCAGGCCAAAACCACGCGGGTTCTGATCCAGGAACGAGCTGATCTGCAGGTTTTTCGGGTTATCAAGCGGGCGCCACAGCCATTCGCCCTGACCATTATGGATCAGAAGGCCATCGCTGTTATGCACTTCGTTGCGGTAATCGTCGAAATGGCGGCGTTTCTGTTCGCCAAACAGGAACATGCTGCTTAGCGGGGCGATACCCAGTTTCTGAACCTGATCGCGGAAGAACAGGTTCGCCTTGATCGAGGATACCGTGCGTTCACCCGGGAAAATATCAAACTGATAGGCACCCGTTACGCGCGCACTATCAAGCAGGGCATAAACCGTAACCTTGCCCCACGGATCGGTCGGCTGTTCGACCCAGAATTCGCGGAAAACCGGAAATTCCTCGCCATTCGGTGCAGCCAGATCAATCGCCAGCGCACGGGCAAGCTGCCCACGCACCTGGTTGCGGCCCATCACCCGGAAATAGCTGGCCCCCAGAAAGGAGACCAGTTCTTCATTGCTGGTGACCGAGTCGAGCGGATATTTCAGACGGAAACCGGCATAGCCCTGCGCGCCAACATTGTTGTCCGAAAGGCCGGTATCGGCAAAATCAAACAGGCTGGACGAATAAGGCACCGGCTGGATTTTACCATCCCGCACGATATTGATGCCCACCGGCACATCATACATGTAGCCGGGGTGATAAAGCTCCATCGAGAACCCGGTCGCGCCATCTTTCAAAAAGGCCTGATCGGATTTGAATTTGATTTTGGCATATTGCGCAGCGTCAAGATCGGCCAGCGCACCGGGCAGTTCGCGATGCGGGTTTTCAAACGGCTTTTGCGCCAGTTCGCGCGCCCGGTTAATCACGATATCCGGGGTAAATGACGGGGCCTGATCGGCCTGTTCTGCCTGCGCATTGGCATTTGCGCCGTCGCCTGCCTGTGCATTTTCTGCGGGCTGCGCCTGGGCATCGCCTTCGCCCTGTGCCGGGGCGGCACCATCGCCTGCCTGCCCGTTGGCAGCGGCATCACTGCCATTTGCGGCATCACCAGCGGCCGCATTACCCGCGCCATTGTCCGCCGTTTCGCCATTGGCCGGTGCATTTTCAGCATTGGCCGCAGGGGCATTATCGCCTGCCGGGGCGGCACCATCGCTGGCGGGTGCGGCATCATTGTTGTTGGATTGCGCCTGTTCGGCGACCGGGGCATCCTGCCCATCGGGTGCGGTATTGGCCGGTGCGGTGTTTTCCGGGGTCGTGTTGCCCGATGCTGCAGGCGCGTCTGCATTGCCCTGCGCATCATTGGCCGTGGTTTCAGCGGCTGTTGCGGTGACTGCCGGTTGTTTGCCGCCTGCATGGGCTTTGGTGCCAGCGGCCAGTGCCGGCTGGCCTGCAAGGCAAAGGGTGGTCAGCACACATGCCGATACCATCCCCAGCCGGGACAGGGAAAAGCCTTTCTGCGGGACACATTGCGAGTCAACCTGCTGGCAAATTTGCATTTTTTTCACGCCGAAACCTTTGTTGATATGCCTTGCGGGCTTTTGCACGATGAACGGGGCAGCAATGTGACAGTATTGCGCAATCAGGGATTTATCCCCTAATTGGCGGATATTGACCATACGGATTTAGGCCCAGTTTAAGGTCTTGAAAAGCCGGTTTTTCGCATGTTCAACGCTACAGGAATGTGAATGTTTCCACCGTGCCTGTCAAAAGCATGGAAAAGCTGCGTTTTTCGCGATTTTGCGCTGCAATAAAACTTTTATCCGCCCCGCAATTTCCGGTCGGCACTGGTGTTATCCAGGACAATTAAAAGCCTGATTTTCCGTTTGAAAACAAAAACAAACCCGCCAGACTCTGCGATGCGAACAGGTAGCAACCATTCTACCGGAAAACCACGGCATTTCGGCCCCCACATTTTTTGCAGGGCAGCAAAAACCCGTGATTGCATGATGGATTCGTTTCACAATCCCGCCAGTACCGGAAAATCTATTCTTGGGTATGAGATGCCCAAGGGGCCTGCTGGCCATAATGCCCCATCGCCTTGACAGCATTCATTAATGCCCCTGGCCGCCCGCCACGACTTGCACATTCATACCACGCAAGGTCGCCCTGATCTATTTGATCACGCAAGGGGAAACAAAGTAGCGGACACCAGCCTAAAGCGCGGCAGGTGCAAAACCGTCAAACATGCCGTGATAGGATTTGGCAGGTGGTGTGCCATAGGTACTGTGTTTGCTGGTTGCCAGTTTCAGTTCTGCCAGACCTTCAACCATTTTGATGGCGGCCTGCACCCCGTCAATCACCGGCACACCAAGGTCGGATTTCAACCGATCTGCAATGTCGGTCATGCCCGCACAGCCAAGGACGATGGCTTCTGCACCGTCATCGTGCAGGCTTTTTTGTGCCCGCTGGTACAGGGCATCATAGGCCATGGCAGCGTTTTCGCCTTCAAAATCCAGTGTTCTGACGCCAGCGGCACGCACCACACAATCGCGATCCGCGCCATATTTGCGCACCAGATGTTCCAATGGTCGCACAGAAACATGCATTGGCGTGACAATGGCATAGCGCCCGGCAAGGGCCTGGGCAAAACGAATGGCC
Source organism: Thalassospira marina (assembly GCF_002844375.1). Classification (NCBI taxonomy): domain Bacteria; kingdom Pseudomonadati; phylum Pseudomonadota; class Alphaproteobacteria; order Rhodospirillales; family Thalassospiraceae; genus Thalassospira; species Thalassospira marina. The sequence goes on from NZ_CP024199.1 coordinate 4,107,534, forward strand.
CCTTCGCACAGGCCCATCACCGGTGCGTGGGTCAGGCAACGGGCGGCATCCACGCCGGTATCATCAAAACAGGCCACCACATACCCATCAATGCCAGTGGGGTCGAGCGTGCGGATAACCGAAAGCAAACCGACACTGGCAAAGGCCTCGTCGTAATATCCTTCGATGCTGTCGGGGCCAAAATCGGGATTAAGGGCAATCACCTGATTATGGGGATAAATGGTGCGCTGCGCCTGGTCCCGGATTTTATCGGTAAAACCGACCGACATATTCGGGTTGATCACCGCAAGTCTGGACATTCTATCGCCCCCTGGATCACGCCTTGCGACGGCGTAACAACACCACCGCCCCAAAGGCCAACCCGATAACAACAAAGGAAAAAACCGTCGTCAGCGTGCCCAGCGCATACAGCACCGGTGTCGTGACATTGGTTGTCATGCCGTAAATTTCCAAAGGCAGGGTGTTTAACGATCCTGCCGTCATCAATGTCCGGGCAAATTCATCGTAAGACAGCGTAAAGGAAAACATCGCAACGCCAATCAGGCTGGGTGCCACCATTGGCAACACTACATGGCGCACCGTCTGCCAGTTTGACGCGCCCAGATCACGGGCTGCTTCCTCGAACGAGGGATCAAAACGGTTAAACACCGCAAACATGATCAAAAGGCCAAACGGGAAGGTCCAGGTCAGATGCGCCCCCAGGGCCGAGCTGTACCATTGCGGCTGCAACTGAAAGATATTGAACAGCAAGCCGATGCCCAGCGAAATCAGGATGGAAGGTACAATCAGGCTGGCAATCGCCAGGTAAAACACCACCGTATCGCCGCGAAACCGCCGCCGGAAGGCCAGGCCCGCCATGAAAGACACCACAACCGTCACCACCATGACAATCAGGCCCAGCTTGAGCGAACGCAGAAACGACCCACCAAAATCCCCCACCGCCTGCTGTTCAAACAGGTTTACAAACCAGTGGAAGGAAAATCCATTCATCGGGAAAGTCAGCCCGCCATTTGGCCCCTGAAAGGACAGGATAAAAATGGTCAGCATCGGCCCGTATAAAAACAGGACAAACAGGGCAAAGAAGGCAGCAAGGAAATAAAAGGCCGTTGGTCGTTTTTCACGCGTTACTGCCATTTTAAAGCTCCTTGCGAATATCAACGAGGCGCAAAAGGGCGGTTACGATCAACAGCACCGTAATCAGCAGCACAACCGCACTGGCCGCTGCCGCCGGATATTGCAAAAGCCCGATTTCATTGGAGATCTGCAACCCGACCGAGGCACTTTGACCGCCGCTCATCAAACGCACGGTGATGAAATCGCCCATCACCACCGTAATCACAAAGATCGAGCCAATGGCGATACCGGGTTTGGACAGCGGCAAAATCACATGGCGCAATGTTGCCCAGGCGCTGGCACCGTTATCGCGTGCCGCCTCAATCAGGGAGCGGTCAATGCGCATCATCGAATTGAAAATCGGCACCACCATGAACAGGGTGTATAAATGCACATCCGCCAGAACCACGGCAAAGTCGGAAAACAGCAAAAATTCAAGGGGTTCATGAATGACACCAGCCCCCATCAGGGCCTGGTTCAAAAGGCCGTTGCGCCCCAAAAACGGAATCCACGAAATCATACGAATGATATTCGATGTCCAGAAAGGGATGGTGCACACCATGAACAGCACGATCTGCCAGGTAAGGCTTCGGACATGAAAAGCCAGGAAATAGGCCACGGTAAAGCCGATCCCCAGCGTAAAGGCCCAGGTCAGCGCCGCATATTTGAAGGTATTAAGGTAAATTTTCCAGGTAACGGATGTCCCCAGAAGGTAGCTGTAATTTTCTAAAATAAAGTCGGGCAGGATACGGTATTCGTCATAATCCCAGAAACTGACCACCACAATTGTCAGCAGCGGTATCACCAGAAAAATGGCAAATACCAGCGCCATGGGCGTGATCAGAAAATAGGAACCGCGTTTGGAATTGGATGCTGACATACCGTTCCGCCAAATTCAGAAATTTCCCAAAGGATCACCGGGCCGCCGCATGGGCGGCCCGGTCGCCTTACCCCCGCATCAGGCGGCGATAAATTCGTTCCACTTGCGAACCATGTGTTTGTTTTCATCCATCACAGAGTTCCAGCAGGCAACATGGCCCATGCGTTCTTCGTAAGAACCGCCATCACGTACGGCACCGGCCTTTTCCATGACCTTGCCTTCCGGACTGACGATATCGCCCTGGGCTTCCTTGCCTTCCATCCAGTAACCCCATTCATCTTCGGTCATAAATTTCTTGGCAGTTTCCGGTGCGGCACTGTAATAGCCCTGACGGTTCAGATAGGCGCCAACCCAACCCGACAGATACCAGTTGATATATTCATAGGCGGCTTCCAGCTCGAGGCCGGAAAGATGCTTGGCCAGGCCAATACCACCACCCCATGCACGGTAACCTTCCTTGAGCGGCTGGTATTTGCATTCGATGCCCTTGGAACGAACAGCAGCCACGGCCGGCGACCACATCGACTGGATCACGACTTCGCCCGACGACATCAGGTTCACCGATTCATCAAAGCTTTTCCAGAAGGCGCGGAACTGGCCATCCTGTTTCGCCTTGATCATCAGCGCGATGGTCTGGTCGATTTCGTCTTTGGTCATGTTGCCCTTATCGCCATAGGTGATTTCACCCATGGCCTCGGACACCATCGCCGCATCCATGATGCCAATCGACGGAATGTTCAGGATCGATGCCTTGCCTTTGAATTCAGGATTGAGAAGTTCTGCCCAGCTGGTGATCGGACGGCCGATCAGATCGGGGCGGATACCCAGGGTATCGGCATTGTAAATGGTCGGGATCAGCGTCATCCACTGGGTGGGGGCGCTGGCAAAATCGGTGCTGTCCGGGCCTTCGACAAAGCCGACCTTGTGCGGGGCGGTACCCTGGGCAATTTTGGAATCCGGGGTCAGCTTGCCGGAAATGAATAGCGGCGAGATTTTATCGTAATTCTTGATCTTGTTGGTATCCATCGGCTGCAGGGTGCCCGCCGGGAAAACCTTTTTACAAATCCAGTATTCGATATCGGCAATATCAAACGAATTGGGCTGGGTTACCGCACGCTGTGCCACGGCATCGGAATCAAGTGCCGTCATTTGCAGGGTAAAGCCCAGATCTTCCTTAACCTTGTCGGCAACGGCATTGATGTTGGAAACACCAGTACCAAACTGGCGCAGCGTCACATTTTTAATGTTCTGCGCCCAGATGGTCGGGAAACCGGTAATCGCACCCGAACCAATGGCAACACCGGCCGTGGCAGCAGCCCCTTTAAGGAAACCGCGACGGGTAACATCCTTGCCCGGAAGGATGGACTTCGATTTAATCTTGTCGGTCGTCATGTGAAGCTCCTGATAAAACGATGTTTTTTTTAAGGGTCTGCACCCTGATTTCAGGCCAGAACATGTGCGTGTTCGGGTTCCCAGTAGGCGATAAACTTTTCCTTCCTGCGCACGGGCGCACGCCGAAATTCGCTTTCGGTCTTCATAAGGGTGATGTCCTTGCCATCTATCGTGGTGGCAACGATCCGCACCCAAAGCCCCAGATATTCGACTGTCGTGATTTCAACCGGGATCTGGCATTGCTCGGCCCCGGCGGGAATTTCCTGCGCCAGGCCGATCAGATCGGTCCGAATGGTAAATTCAAGGTCTTCGCCGGTTTTCGCATCGCCATGCACCGGCAACACAAACTGGTCCGGGCCGCGTTCAATGATGGTGGCGGTTGCATCAGCACGGGTAACCCGGCCTTTGAAAATGTTTTGCCCACCCATAAAATTGGCAATAAAGCGCGAGCGCGGACGATTGAAAATTTCTTCGGGTGATCCCTGCTGGCGAATAACGCCATCTTCCATCACCACCACCATATCCGAGAGGGCCAGTGCCTCGTCCTGGGCGTGAGTAACATGGACAAAGGTAATGCCCAGATCCTGTTGCAGGCGGCGCAATTCATCGCGCATCCGCGCACGCAAAAAGGGATCAAGCGCTGAAAGCGGTTCGTCAAGCAGGAGGACTTCGGGCTGCGTAATCAGCGCGCGCGCCAGGGCAATACGTTGCTGCTGCCCCCCTGAAAGCTGGTCCGGCTTGCGATCTGCAAATTTTTCCATATGCACGCGGGCCAGCATTTCGGTGGCGCGTTCGGCCCGTTCCGCCGGAGAGACACCCTGCATACGCAGGCCGAACGCCACATTTTCCGCACAGGTCATGTGGGGAAACAGCGCGTAATTCTGAAACATCATTGCCGTGCCACGCTTTACCGGTGGCAATTCCGTTACATTACGCTGCCCGATCAACAGATCCCCTTCGCTGATCACCTCGTGACCGGCGATCATGCGAAGCGTTGTTGTCTTGCCACAGCCCGAAGGACCGATCAGACAGCAATAGGCGCCAGCCGGTATTTTGAGATCGATCGATTTGACTGCGATTGTACTGCCGTAATATTTACTGACAGCGATCAGCTCAATGGCACCATTACCCGTCATCCGCCCACCCGATACTGCATGCAAAATTGTCAACAATCCGTGTTTTGGATTGTTAGCAAGTGCCATGCCATATCGATAATGCCGTGCAAATCCTCGCTTTTTAGCCCCATAGGTTGATCAGCTCGCGGCATATGTGCCATTTTTATGCGCAGATCATGTTTATTTTTTAATCATTGATACGTGCCCGCACATTTTTTGATCTATTCTGATTTGCGCGAAACTGTTTCTTCGGTTTTTTGTTGTGCAGATCGTCAACAATTTTGTAAAACATATATATGAGTCCTTCGACCTCCCACCAGGAAAGACGCGCCGCTATGGCCCACCCCGCCGAGCCCCAACGCTTTACCGGCAGCGGAAAATTACGGCCGGAAGAACAGATTTATCAGGAAATGCTGGGCGCGATCCTTGATCGGCGCCTGGAACCGGGCATGAAGCTGGTCGAAGAAGACCTGGCAAAAACCTTTGGCGTCAGCCGTGCGCGCATCCGCGCTGCCTTTTTGCAACTGGCCCATGACAAGCTGATCAATCTGGTTCCCAATCGCGGTGCCTTTGTTGCCGAACCCACCATTGACGAAGCCATCGAGGTTTTTTCTGCCCGCCGCATGATCGAAGATGGCGTGGTGCGCAAAGTCACCGCGCAAATGAATACCGATCGCGCCGAACAGATCCGCGCCCATCTGGCAGCCGAACACAAAGCCCACCATGACGGCGATCATCGCGCCGCGATTATTCTGTCGGGTGAATTTCACCTGCTGCTGGCGCGCCTTGCCAATAATCTGGTGATCGAGGAATTTTTGGAACGGCTGATTTTGCGAAGCTCGCTGATCATTGCGATGTATGAAAGCCCGCAACCTGCCGATTGTTCGCATGATGACCATGACGAATTGCTGCGCGCCCTGACCGGTGGCGACCCGGATGCCGCCGCAAGCTGCATGGCCCGCCACCTTGATAACATCCGCGACCGCCTGCAGCTTCACCGCGAAAAACCTGGCAAAACCGATTTCGCCAGCATATTCGGCCGCCAGCCAACCAGCAAAGCGGGCTGACCGCCAAAACATCCAAGCACAAGTCTAACAGGCGCCCTTCCGGCGTGCGGCAGCAAACGCCCGGCGGGGCCTGCACAAACAAACTGCAGCCCTGTTATCACCGACATTTACCGCCCCTCCAGCGGCAGGCAACCAACAAAAAAGCCGGCTGCAAAAGCAACCGGCCCCTTGTGCCCCGCAGGCCGGGAGGGTCTGCGGGACGGTAAAATTCAATCGCGCCTAGAAGCCAACTGCACAGCCATCCTTGCGCGGATCGGACCCGGCAACATAGCCTGCATCGGTTTTGGCAATAAGCTGCGCACCCCCAAAACCAAAATTGGTCTGATCCGGGGTTTCAACCAGAATATGGTGCCCCTTGGCCCGCAATGCGGCGATGGTTTCTTCGCCCAGCACATGCTCCACCGCAACCTCAAGCCCGGAAATCGCCTGCCAGCGCGGGGCATCGGCGGCGGTTTGCGGGTCCTGACCCCAAAGCTGGGTGCGCAGGGTCATTTGCACATGGCCCTGGGCCTGCATCGGACCACCCATGACACCAAAGCTCATGACCGGGTTGCCATCACTGCCCATTAAAAAGGCAGGAATAATGGTTTGGAACGGGCGCTTGCCACCGGCCACCTCGTTGGGATGGCCGGGTGTCAGCGAAAAGCCAAAACCACGGTTTTGCAGGCTGATCGATGTACCAGGCACCACAACCCCAGAACCAAAACCCAGATAGTTGGACTGAATGAAGGACACCATCATGCCGTCTTCATCTGCCGCAGTGACATAAACCGTGCCCCCATGTTTGGGCGCACCAGCCTTGAAATCCTGCGCGCGAGCGGGATCAATCAACGCCGCCCGCGATTTCAGATAATCATCAGACAGCAGATGATCGACCGTTACATCGCGCATATGATCAAGATCGGCGACATAGGTATGCAAATCAGCAAAGGCCAGCTTCATAGCCTCGATCTCAAGATGCAGGGCTTCGGGGTCATCCGGGCCAAACTGCTCAAGCTGGCAATGACGCAAAATTCCCAACGCCATCAGCGCCGAAATGCCCTGACCGTTTGGCGGAATTTCGTGCAGCACAACATCGCCATAGCTTTGCGAAATGGTGCCACACCAATCCACCGTGTGATTTGCAAGATCTTCTGCGCTTAGTGCGGCGCCATGTTCGCGGGCATGGGCAACAATTTTTTCTGCCAGACGCCCTTTGTAAAAACTGTCACCGCCGGTTTGGGCAATATCGCGCAGGCTTTCGGCCATTGCTGCATTTACAAAAAGTTCGCCTGCCTTTGGTGCCCGCCCGCCGGGCATAAAGGCCTCGGCAAAGCCGGGTTTGTCATGCAGGATTTTCGCGCCATTTTCCCAAAGCTGGGCAATGATCGGCGAAACGGCAAAGCCCTTGCTGGCATATTCAATGGCGGGCTCGAACAGCTTTTCAAAGGACAGTTTGCCGAATTTATCGGAAATCGCCCGCCAGGCCGAAACTGCACCGGGCACGGTGACAGATTCCCACCCGCGCTGCGGCATTTTATCCTGCCCGGCAAACCGTTCGGGCGACCAGGCCGCCGGTGCACGGCCCGATGCATTAAGGCCATGCAATTCCTTGCCATCCCAAATGATGGCAAAGGCATCAGACCCCAGACCATTCCCGGTTGGTTCCACCACTGGCAGGGTAATGGCCGCCGCCAGCGCGGCATCGGCAGCATTGCCGCCTGCTGCCAGCATACGCAAACCCGCCTGTGCGGCCAACGGCTGGGATGTGGAAACGATATTGCGCGCCATCACCGGTGAACGGCGCGAGGCATAAAGCCCGTCGGCAGTGTATTTCATGGTTTATCCTCCTCGCAGCGCTCAGGCAGGGGCGCTATTTTTTCCGTTTTCGTTTTTGCGGCTTTTCCAGATGGACCGGATGCTAAACACAACCGACAGAACCGCCGCCGCCAGTAACAAAGCCGAAATGGGCCGGGTCAGAAATACCGTCCAGTCACCATCGCTCATCAATGCGCGGCGCAAATTGGTTTCGGCAATCGGGCCAAGGATAACCCCCAAAACCAGCGGTGCCAGCGGATAATCCAGACATTTCAAAATGTAACCGACCAGCCCGATCGCGCCGAGCAAATAAAGGTCGCTTACCCGGTTATTCAGCGCAAAGGCCCCGATCACACAGCAGATCATGACCGTTGGCACAATGAACTGTTTGGGAATGTCGGTAACACGCAAAAACAGGCGCATTGATGCCACGCACACCACCAGCATCATGAAGCTGGCAACGGTTAGCGCGATAAACATGCCATAAACCAGATCGGCATGATCAAGAATCAGGCGCGGACCAACACTCACCCCATGCACCATCAGCGATGCCATCAAAATCGCATCAACGGCCGAACCGGGAATACCCAGCGAAATCAGCGGAATAAGCCCGCCGCCCGCCGTTGCGGAATTCCCCGCTTCCGAGGCCACAACCCCGTCCGCCGTGCCTTGGCCAAAGGCCTCGGGTGTTTTGGAACTGCGTTTGGCCTGATCATAGGCCAGCAGATTGGCAATTGAGCCACCTGCGCCAGGCAGCGCCCCGATCACTACACCCACCATCGATGAGCGCAGCAGGTTTACCGGGCGCATCAGCACTTCACGCATGACTTCCCAGGTTTTGAAATCAATGCTTTTGGGGATCAGCGCGTGATTGACCTTTTTGCCATGAATCTCGACCTCGCCCAGAAGCTGGCTGATGGCGAAAATACCAATCAGCACAACAAGAAACGGCAAACCCGGTGCCAACAGGTCCATATCGAATGTCAGGCGCGGACGGCCCATCATCGGGTCCGGGCCAATGGTGGCAATGCCCAGGCCGATCACACCGGCAATCAAACCGCGGATCAGCGAATTACCCACCAGACTGGCAACAATGGTCAGGGCAAAAACGATCAGCGAAAAATATTCCCACGGGCCAAGGCGCACGGCCACAACCGCCAAAGGCGGGGCAGCAACAATCAGAACAACTGTCGAAATCAGCGTTCCGAAAAACGACGCCCACACACCAAGCGACAGGGCACGCCCCGGTTCGCCCTTGCGGGCCATGGGGAAGGCATCAAAGGTGGTGGCAACCGAACTTGGCGTGCCGGGAATCCCAAGCAGCGCCGCACTGATCAGCCCGCCGGTATAACCACCGACATAAACCGACAGCATCACCGAAATGCCCTGCAATGGCTCCATGGCAAAGGTCAGCGGCAATGTCAGGATAATTGCCATCGTAACGGTAAAACCGGGGATCGCGGCTGCAACAATGCCAGCCACCGAACCGATCAACATGTAAATCAGGGTATCAAAGGCAAAAACCTGATGGGCACCCTGCAAAAAAGCATCCAGCATATGTTTGAACTTTCAGCGGAATTATCCGTATGGGGCTGCCTAAAAGGCAATCAGGACGCCACGGGGCAAAAACACGTTGAAAACATCGGCAAACAGCGCATTTAACCCAAAGGAAAACACCAGTGCCGCGATGATCGACTGGATCACCGTTTTGCGTGTCACACCGGCAATGAGCAATTGCGTGACCAGCAAAAAGCCGAATGTCGCCAGCGAAAAGCCCAGAACCGGCAACACCGCCAGATACACCACCAGCAAACCATAAATGGCAAAGGATACGCGACGGATGCGCAACCAGCGACCAAAGGCATAAACAGCTTCGGGCATGCCGCCATTACGTTGGATTTCCACAAGCGACCGCAGAACGGCAAACAGGCACAAAACCGCCAGAACGATAAAGACCAGCTTGGGAAAAGACCCAGCCCCCAATGGCTCCCAGCGTGATGCCGGCAGGGAGGATGCCCGCCAGGCACAAAAAACCGCAATGCCCCCAAAAACAAGATAGGAAACCAGCCGGGCCAGCTCATTTCTGGCCCGCGTGGCAGCGGATGCCTGCGCATCCACTACCGCCGGGTTCTCGGTTTCGGCACTCATCCCTGAAGCTTGCCGACCAGCTTGGTTACGTCGGCATCAAGTTTTTCAAGATAGGCTTTATAGTCTTCCTCGCCGACAAAGACATTTGCCGAACCGGCATTTTTCATCTTGGTCTTGATGTCATCAAGGGACATGGCCTTTTTCAGATCATCAGCCAGCTTGTCAACGATCGGCTGGGGCGTGCCTTTGGGCAGGACAACCCCACGGGTCACGGCCATTTCAAGGTCATAACCCTGTTCTTTCATGGTCGGAACATCGGGTTCTTCGGCGGTGCGTTCCTGGGTGCCGACACCAGCAAAAACCAGATCGCCGTTTTTAACAAATTCACCCGCAGATGCCACATCGCCAATGGCGATATCAATATTACCGCCCACCAGCGCGCGAATACGCTGCCCGGTATCACGGAAACCGACATAGCTGAACTGAACGCCAAGGGCATCTTCGATCATGGCCATGTGCAAATGCGGCACACCGCCCAGTGTCACACCCGCGCGCACCTTGCCCGGATGGGCCTTGGCATAGGCCTTCAGTTCTTCAAGATTTTTGAAATTGTCGTTTTTCGACAGGGTCAGATATTGCGGTGACGATGCCACCAGCGCGACAGGAATGAAGCTGTCCCAGTCCAGATCGGTAATGCCGGTTTTATTGGCTGTCAGCAAACCTTCATGGATTTGCGAAATCGTATAGCCATCCGCCGGGCGCTTGGCGAATTCCTTCAGGCCGACCGTACCGCCCACACCGGGCATATTGATAATCGGCACCGGCTGACCGGTAACTTCCGACAGGCCCTGACCCACAATACGCATCAGGGTATCACTGCCGCCACCCGGGCCCCAGGGAACGATGAATTCGATTGGTTTGCTTGGGTAATCCTGTGCCATGACGGGTGAAAGCGCTGCTGCAGCCACCATAATCCCCGCCGCCATCGCCAATTTGCGAAGCATTTCTCCAGCCTCCTGATAAGTGGTTTTTCATTTCCTCAAACCATTTTAATCATGGTTCGTTATTTTTATGCGATTATTGTTTGCACCTTCATTGCTGCGACGCAAGCATTAAAAACACAAATTCGCCACAAAAGGCCAAAAATCCCTTCGCAACTGCGAAATATCTATACAATTTTAGGATTTTATGATTAGAACCATTAACAGATTAAATCAAAATTGGTTTGGATTGGTTCATTATGATCGACATGGGAAGTGGCGCGCATCTTTATCTGGTCTGGGGTGGCGCCATGCTGTTTGCCGGTGTTGTCGGCGGCATTATGGCCGGCCTTTTGGGCGTTGGCGGCGGCATTGTTATTGTGCCGGTGCTGTATCACTTCCTGTCGGTCATGGGGGTGGATGAAAGCATGCGCATGCAGATTGCGGTTGCCACATCCCTGACCACGATTATCGCCACTGCCCTGTCATCCACCCGCAGCCATTACAAAAAGGGTGCGGTGGATATCGGCCTGTTAAAAAGCTGGGGACCGGCCATTATTGTTGGCGTCATTATCGGCACCGCCATTGGCGGGCATGTTGATGGCCGCGTGCTGACCGGCGTTTTTGCCGTGGTCGCGTTGCTGGTGGCGGCAAACATGATGCTAGCCCGTGACAGGTCGGGTGAATCGCAAAAGAACCCGCCCCGGTCGGTCTGGGCAACCCTGGGCGTTCTGGCAGGCGGGCTTTCTGCCATGATGGGCATTGGCGGGGGCACCATTTGCGTCCCGCTGCTTAATTTTATGGGCTATGACATCCGCAAGGCCGTTGGCACGGCATCGGCCATCGGCCTGATCATCGCCCTGCCCGGCACCATTGGTTATGCCATGTCCGGTATTGGCATTGACGGGCGCCCGCCCTTTTCCGTTGGCTATGTCAATGTGCTTGCCGCTGCCCTGCTTATTCCCATGACAGTTCTATGCGCCCCGGTCGGCGCACGCATTGCACATTCCATTCCCCAGCGTGCATTGCGCATCTGTTTTGGGCTTTTCCTGCTGATTACATCAATTCGCATGTTCCACGACCTGTTTTTTTGATAGGTCATTGCACCTGTAACGTGACACCCAACAAGAAAAACAACCGCCATGAACAATATCTCAACCCAGGGACTGGCCGAAACGCTGCGCACTGCGTTTGACCAGGGCCAATATGTCGAAAATGGCCGCGTCATTGCCGAACGCACCCTGGCCGAAAAGCTTGATGTTGGCCGCCGCGCACTACGCAAGGCGCTTGACCAACTGGAAACCGATGGCCTGATCTGGCGCCGCCAGGGTCAGGGCACCTTTGTTGGCACACCACCAACCCCGCGCCTGCGCCGCCTCGAAGGCCTGGCAACCAAAACCAGCCCCTTTGAAATTATGGAAGTAAGGCTGGAAATCGAACCTTCGATGGCCCGCTTTGCCGCCCTGCGTGCCTCGCAAGCCGATATTGATGCCATGCGCACCATGGTCGAAAACGCCGCCAATGCCAAAAACCAGGCCGACTACGAAAAATGGGATTCCGCCTTTCACCAGAAACTGGCCGAAAGTGTGCGCAACACCCTGTTTCTGGCCGTGTTTGAAGCCGTAAATGCCGTGCGCCGTGATGCCGCCTGGTCACGTATGCGCGAAAGTTCGCATTCCGACCGGCTGATCAGCACCCTGTCCGACCAGCACCGCAATATTGTCGATGCCATCGAACAGCGCGATCCCGGCCGCGCCGAAGAAGCCATGCGCATCCACCTTTCCCAGGTTGAACGCGCCCTGCATCAAAACTGATCATCACCCCCGCAAGCTATCAAACCGGCGCAAACCCCGCCTTAATGACAGCGCTACTTTCCCAAGCCCCCACTTTCCTGACCCGGCCCGCCTCCCCACCTCTCGCGCCCCTTATCCCTCACCAATTTTCCCGGCCGTGCTGCCCCTCCGTCGCGGCGCATATCACCTAACGCAGAAATGTCCCAAGCTGCCCCTGCTATTTTGCCTGTTGCGTCCACTCTCAAAATCGATGGCTCCCTGACAGCCCCTATGCACCCGACGATCACTTCGTGATTTTTTGTTTCGGCCATATAAATCACTGCCCGCACTATCTTTCAGCGCCCCCAACCCAGCGTCAAAACCGTTCACAAACCTGCTTTTAGCGGGCTGCTTACGCGTGTTTACAGGTCTTACGCCCTTCTGCCATCCTGGCAGTTGGCAACCGGTTGTTCTGCGCACGCCGCGATCCGGCAAAAGATATGCCTTCGCGCAAACGGCATCGCAGCAGAAATGCCGCACGGCCCTGTGGATCGGGCTGTATTTTTCACAGTGCCAGATCCGCCAAATTCCTCATCTTTTTTGAAGTGATAAAATTGCATATAATATTCGTACGTAATTTCCCTGTCCGGGATGCTTCATATGCAATTGTTATCATGGCAAATTTGAATATCAGGCCGATTTCCGGCATCGCGAATTGATGTCAACCGCATTACTTTTCATATGATGACTTTACAAGCCACGGTCTGCCTCATACATTCCCGTCAGCAAACACCCGTCCGGATCAGGCGCGCCGGATGACTGGGTTTATCTGTAAGGCCACGATAGCCCCGCAGATAGAACAGACGGGCTGGGCACCATATGGTTACAGGCACGGTCAACTGGCCATTGCCCACCAGGAGGCAGCCCTTTGGTCCTTGTGCGCGCCCCCTGGATAACGGATGCACAGATCCAACCCACAGGAGAACCCGATGCTGAGCGGAAAAAACTATATTGCTGGCGAATGGCAGGACGGCCCGGATGTCTTTCAGGCAGATAATCCTGCCACTGGTGAAAAACTGCCGACCAAGTTTCAGCAGGGTACTGAAGAACATGTAGACCAGGCTGCCCGTGCGGCAGATGCCTGTGCTGAAGAATTTGCCTCGATGGCACCGGCAAAACGTGCGGCCTTCCTGCGTGCCTGCGCTGAAGAAATTGACGCCCGCGGCGATGAACTGACCGAAATGGGCAACCTTGAAACCGCCCTTCCGGCAGCACGCCTGCAGGGTGAACGCGGCCGTACCGTTGGCCAGTTGCGCTTCTTTGCCGACTGGATCGAAGAAGGTTCGTGGTTTGAAGCCCGCATCGAAACTGCCCAGCCCGATCGCGCCCCGCTGCCGCGCCCGGACATCCGTTCGATGTTCAAGGCCCTTGGCCCGGTTGGCGTTTTTGGCGCATCCAACTTCCCGCTGGCATTTTCTGTTGCCGGTGGTGATACCGCATCGGCCCTGGCTGCTGGCTGCCCGGTCGTATTCAAGGCCCATGCTGCCCATCCTGGTACTTCGGAAATTGTCGCCCAGGCGATTGATGCCGCCATCAAAAAAACCGGCATGCCCAAAGGTGTTTTCAGCATGGTTCACGGTGGCGGTCGCGTTGTTGGCCAGTCACTGGTTGCCCATCCCATGATCAAGGCTGTCGGCTTTACCGGTTCGACCGGTGGTGGCCGCGCCCTGTTTGACATTGCCGTTAGCCGCCCGGAACCGATTCCGTTCTATGGCGAACTGGGCAGCAACAACCCGGTTTACCTGATGCCCAACGCCATGCAGAAAAACGCTGCCGGTATTGCCAAGGCATGGGTTGGTTCGCTGACCATGGGTGTTGGCCAGTTCTGTACCAATCCTGGCCTTCTGCTGGCGGTTAAGGGTGCCGAGCTTGATACCTTTGTCACCACTGCTGTTGCAGAACTGGGTGGCGTTGCCAGCCAGGCCATGCTGACGGACCGTGTTTCAAGCGCCTATCACGACGTCAATGACGCGATGGCAAAACACCCGAAGGTCACCTGTGCCCTGAAACGCCGTGAAAATGACGGCCCGTTTGAAGGCAGCCCCGCCGTTTACCGTGTTTCGGCCGCCGATTGGGCCGCAAACCCGGAACTGGCCGAAGAAATGTTTGGACCGGCCGGTATCATCATTGAATGCGACAATACCGACCAGATCCTTGAAATCTCGGCCAAGCTGCATGGCCAGCTGACCGCGACCATCCAGATGGACGATACCGATGCCGAATTTGCCGGCAAGCTGCGCCCGATTCTGGAAAAGATCGCAGGCCGTATTCTGGTTAATGGCTGGCCGACTGGCGTTGAAGTCTGCCATTCCATGGTTCATGGCGGGCCGTACCCGGCAAGCACCGATTCGCGCGCAACCTCTGTTGGGTCGCTGGCAATCAAACGCTTTGTCCGCCCGGTCGCCTATCAGGCCTTCGCCGATGCCCTGCTTCCTGACGCGCTGAAAGACAGCAACCCGCTGAACATCCCGCGTCTGGTCGATGGCAAATGGCAGATGCCGAAATAATCGGTATCGACCCGATCATAAATACGAAAGGCGCTGCATCCCCTGCGGCGCCTTTTCTTTTGATGGACTCGTGGCGTTATCGGCCCGTCGGCCCACCCTACCCACCGTTTACCAAAGCCCCGCAGCTATACAGATATAACCTTAATCACGGGGCACTCCCGCAGCATCTTCACTGCCACGGTGATAACGGAATGTTCCGGTGGCAGATGCGATGATTTCGCCTTTGCCATTATAGGCCGTGGCGGTTGTGAAAATGATTTTGCGGCCACCGCCCTGGCGGTGCGCTTCGACTCTGACGATATCGCCATTTCCCGCCTGCCCCATAAACTGCGTGGTCAGGGAAAGGGTCAGGCAACGGCGGATATTTCCCGGCACCGGACAATAGCAGCAGGCATAACCAGAAGCTGTATCAAGCAGCGTTGCAAGGACGCCGCCATGCAGGATTCCGGCGCGATTACAATGCTGCGATGCAACATCAATTTCGACAACAGCACGTTCGTTTTGCCAATCGACCAGGCGGTAACCCAGCATTTCCTGCAGGCCGCTGCCATGTTGCTGCTCGTATAAAAGATTGTCAGCGTCGTTATTCATAGGCGTCCTTCTTTTCCAATATGTGCCGTTTTCTCACATAATTGATGAATAAATTGCACATAATAAACAAATTAATCCCGCGTCCTTTGAACCAAAAACATAAATAATACGTTTTTCTTGTGCGTTGCGAAAAACGCATATTTAGCAATTTCAATGACTTGGCTGTTATCGTTCTCCAAACAAGAACGGGGACGCCGCAAACCAGTGATAGTGGACAATGCTGGCCTTTGCTAGCTTTCAACTCAAGGAAAACGACCCAAGCTTCTGCTCAAAAGGAGATTTGAAAATGGCTACTCTCGCATTTGACAGCGCCCCTGTTGCTCGCACGGAACCGGCTGCCGCAAAACCGAAATTTGGCTGGTTTGTAAACTTTCTTGAAGCTGTTCGCGTTGCCCAGATCATGCAGAACAGCCCCGCCCGTGATCACACTGCCCTGATCAACGAATGGCGTGCAAACATGCTTGGCGAGAAGAACTGATTGTTCTTCTCTGCCCTGCCTGATCCTGATCGGTAATAATCGCGCTTGACCGTTTCACGCCGGGCGACCTAAACGATTATATGCAAAAGTTTGACATCGTCACGATCAGGCTGTTCGTCGCCATTGTAAAGGCCGGCAGCATCAATGAAGCAGCCCGGCGCGAACATATCGCGACTTCCGCCGTAAGCCGCCGTATTGGCGAGCTGGAAGCCCTGCTGGGCGTGCGTTTGTTGCGCCGTCTGCCGCGTGGTGTTGAACCCACCCCCGAAGGCACCATTTTCGCCCGGTATGGCGAAAAGCTGCTGGGTGATTTGCGCCACCTGTCAAACGAGCTGAGCGATTTCAGCGCCGGTGAAAAAGGCGAGATCTTTCTTGCCACGGTAACGTCGGGCATCCTGACGGGTCTGCCGTCCTATCTGGCTGATTTTGGCCGGGATTTTCCCGGTATTACGGTTGATGTCAGCGAACTGACCAGCCGTGAATCAATTGATGCCGTGCGCGAAGGCCGTGCTGATCTTGCTGTTGTGGCCGATAATATTGGCCGCTATGACCTTGATTATCATGTTTTTTGCGATGACCCGATCTGGCTTGTCACGCCAAAGGGCCACCCGCTTATTCCCGATCCTGAAAATCCGCAGCCGGTGCATTTCGCCGATGCCATCAAGTACCAGATCATATCCCTGCATGAAGGCGGGGTGATTGATGATCTGATCAGCGAGGCTGCAAGCAAGCTGAACCATGAAATGCACCCGCATATCAAGGTGATGCGTTTCGGATCGTTGCGCCGGGTGATTGCAGCAGGACTGGGCATAGGCTTTTTGCGCCGTTCCAGCGTCGAAGAACATTTGCCCCATATGAATATTTCCGGCACGCCAATTGCCGATGACTGGGCAAAACGCCAATTGCTGATCGTGCATGAGGCCGAAAAGAACCTGTCCACCGCCACGCGCACCCTGCGCGATTATCTGCTGAAAAAATCCCACGCTGCTGTATCGCCGGAATAATCCGGCGCAAATTCCGGGCGGCATCCGATATGAAAATGCCGGTTCCGCCACATGGCGTTACCGGCACAATGCATTGCGCGTCATTCCCGCCATTTACGGCGAAAAGGCCTTTGGCCCCCGGCCATCGGGCGGCATCATATAATTTGCCAGCACCACGGCACGGCGGGTTTTTTGTTCGGCCTGTTCCAAAATCAGCGGTGGCAAAGCCTGCCAGACACCGACAGGGTCCAGCAGCACACCATTATCCCCTGGCATCAGCGACAGCATGGCAGGGACATCTTCGCGTGCATGAATGCCACCGCCCGCCAGCACCGGCAAGAACAGCCGGTTTGGCCGGTCCGCCCGATCGCGCCAGTCATTAAGCGACGGCGCACCTTCGATATTGGTAATGCGTACCGCAAGCTCCGGCACAACATTGGCGATACGCTGCGCTAACCAGATTTGTTCGTCGGTTGGTTCTTTCAGGGTTTTAAGACCATGGGCGATCAAAAACAGGGTTGTATCATGGGCAAACCAGCCCTGACCCAGCAATGCCTGTTCCAAATGGCGCGCCACCATTGGCACAAACCCGCCAAGCCCGGTAACGGGCGGCAAAACCATGGCATGGTGCAGACCCGCACGGGACAGGATTTCCGGCAGTTCCTCTGTCACCAGATAACCGGCACTGAAAAACAGCGGCATGACCAGCAGGCGGTCGGTTTTGCCCTGTGCCGTCAGGTCGGCCAGCACATCGACCAATGCCGGGTCCGACCGCATATAGGCCGGGACAACATCGCCAAACCATTTGGGGGCCAGACGATGGGCCAGCACGCCTGCCGGGTCACCATCCTCGACAGAGGTGCCGTGGGCGACAATCAATAAGGTTGTTTTACCGCGATAGGGCATGGGTCACTGATCACCTTGCAGCCTGCCAAAATTCCAGAACGTTTCCAGACTGATTTCGGGTACGGCAAAAATCCACAATCCGATCAAATTTTTTCAGCGCTTTGGGGCTGTTTTTTGACCATGCCAAACCTGCCAGCCCGACAAAATGCAAAATTTTCAAATCATCGGGAATAAACCCGCCTTCTGTGGTGTCAGGCAGGGTGAGACGTTTTTCCAAACCCCGTAAAGACCCGAACAAACCGAGCAAACCGATCCATCCAGCCCGAAATGGCAAGGAAACCTTTCCAAACCGCTTTGCACCCCTTCTTGCCGGGCTTTCAACGCTTTTTGTTTTAACAAAGGACACCACAATGCTGAAAACAACCCTGATTGCCGCGACCCTGTGCCTTGCAGGCGCCACCAGCGCCTTTGCCGCCCCGGTCAAAACCGCCGACAGCACCCTTGGCCCGGTTCTGACCGGCGAAAACGGCATGACGCTTTATACCTTCCAGAAAGACGGCAAGAACCAATCCAACTGCTATGACAAATGTGCTGCCAACTGGCCGCCCTTGATGGCAACCGATGGCGACATGGCCGATGGCAAATATTCCATCATCACCCGCAAGGATGGTGGCAAGCAGTGGGCCGCCGATGGCAAGCCGCTTTATTTCTGGATCAAGGACAGCAAACCGGGTGATACCACCGGTAACGGTGTTTTGAACCTGTGGGACGTTGCACGCCCCTAAGGATACGTGCCCAATAGGGCATGATCGCCCACGGGCGAACAGAAAGGCACCCTGATGACAGAACCAGGCATTCTTGAACTGATCCCGAATTTGCGGCGTTATGCGCGTGCCCTTGTGCGCGACCGCCACGATGCCGAGGATCTGTTGCAGGATTGCCTAGTTTCTGCCTATGACAATGCCGAAAGCTGGCGCGGGATCAATCGCAAGGCATGGCTGATGAAAATCATGACCAACCTGAATTATAACCGCCTGCGCAAGCAACGAAACAGCCGCGCCATTTTCAGGGAAGACAGCGACGACATGATGGAAAGCATCGCCAGCCCCGCTGCCGGTGATTTCGCCGCACAGGACAGCCTGCGCCGCGCGGTTGAGGCCCTGGACAGCGATCAGCGCGCCGTTCTAATGCTGGTGGCAATCGAGGGCTACAGCTATGGTGAATGCGCCGATATCCTGCAAATTCCACAGGGAACGGTTATGTCGCGCCTGTCACGGGCGCGCAGGGCGCTGGCCCAGACACTGGCCGGGGAAAAAGGCGAGTCGCCCGCCACTGACAATGCGACCAATACTGCCAATGTGATTGCGTTACGGAGACCGAAATGACCCCGCATAACCATGATGATATTGGCGAAGACGACCTGCATGGTTATGTCGACGGGCAGCTTTCAGCCGAACGCCACCGCCAGGTCGAAGAATGGCTGAAAGATAACCCCGAAGCCGCCCGAGACGTTGCCAGTTGGCAGGCCCAGAACATGGCCCTGCAGGACCTGTTTCAACCCGTTGCCAGCGCAGATGATGCCGCGCTTGATGCCAAGGCCCAACGCACCCGCAGCACCCGCCACACCCGCCAAGCAAACACCGCAAGCAAACCGCATGATCAAAACGGCGAAGACGGCAGAGGAGAATTTGCGCAAGCCGACGACAAACCCGACTTTGCACGGGATTTTGGTGCGCAGCATTCATTTGGCGATAGTGCTGATCACGATGATCTCGACGATCAGGTCGATTTGGGCAACAATGCCCGGGCAGACCACGAAACCGGTTATCCTGCCGGGCCAAACAGAATACACGGTGAACGGCATCGCCCAACCCACCGCGAGGATTTAACCCGCAACCTGCGCAGTTCGGCCCATCTGGGCCGCCGGATGCCATCGGCCCCATCATTTTTGGGCGACAGCACCGAAACCGGCAAACGCCAGGGCCGTTATCCGCTGCGCCAGATCGCGGCGATATTCATGGTTTTCCTTGCTGGCGGTATTGGCGGAGCTGCGATTATGGAAGCCACCCTGTCCGGCCAGCCGGGCAACCCCGACTTTGTCACAGCCCTGCCCGCCGTTTCCAGCGCGGGTTATGGCATTTATGCGAGCGAAATCCGCCATCCGGTGGAAGTTTATGCCGATCAGAAAGACCATCTGGTGGGCTGGCTGGGCAAACGGCTGGGTGTTGATTTTTCCGCACCCGACCTGTCATCGGAGGGTTTTCAACTGGTGGGGGGGCGCCTTGTTCCGTTCGAGGATAAACCCGGCGCATTGTTGATGTATGAGGACAATAGCGGCCAGCGCCTGACCCTGATGGTTGGCCATAATCCTGATAATACATCAACCGGTTTTCGCTATCAAAATGCCGGAAAAATCGAGACTTTTTACTGGATAGACGGGCCAGTCGGCTATGCCGTCAGTGGCGAGATTTCCAAAGATCATCTTGAGGATGTCGCCCTGGCTGTTTACCGCCAGACCGGAGGCTGATTTGCCGCATTTTGGAAACAGTTTGTCTATCCATTGGTTGATTGTGCATAACTGAAAACAACGTAATCTGGCTTCAACAGATGTCACCCTGACACAGGAGCCGACAGTGATTACAGTACGCAAATCAGATGAAAGAGGCCGGGCCAATTTTGGCTGGCTGGATTCAAACCACAGCTTTTCGTTCGGCCATTATTATGACCGCAACCATATGGGCTGGGGACCGTTACGGGTTATTAACGAAGACCGGGTCATTGCCGGTGCCGGTTTTGACCCCCACCCCCACCGTGACATGGAAATCATTTCCTATGTCATTGACGGGGCCCTTGAACATAAAGACAGCATTGGCAACGGGTCGGTCATTCGCCCCGGTCGCCTGCAACGCATGAGTGCTGGAACCGGCATTCGTCACAGCGAATACAATTCCTCGAAAACCGATCCCGTGCATTTCCTGCAAATCTGGATTGTTCCTGAAGAACAGGGCATTGCGCCGGGTTACGAGGAAAAGGACATCGCCGCCGCATCAAACGACCTGCAGCTTATTGGCAGCCGTTCGGGCCGCGACGGGTCCATCACCATTCATCAGGATGTCGACCTTTATGCCGCCCATCTCAGTGCGGGCAGTTCTGTTGACCATACCCTGGAAAACGGCCGTATCGCCTGGCTGCAAATGATCAGCGGCACGCTGGCCCTTGGCGATACCACCCTTAATGCTGGCGATGGTGCCGCCATTGCCCAGGAAGACATCCTGAAATTACAGGCCCGGACCGATATCGAAGCGCTGCTTTTTGACATGGCAGCCTGAACGTCCCCCAAGGCCTGAACCAGTTTGCATCGCGTAATGATGCCCCAAACCATACGGAGATTTTAAAATGAGCAATTCCCTGAGCCAGTCTGGCGCCCGTCCGATCATTCCTGCCCTTGGTAACCTTTGGGCCGTCCTTGAACCCCTGTCATGGCTGATTCTGCGGGTTACCACCGGTATCCTGATGATGCCGCATGGCGCTGGCAAACTGTTTGGCATGTTCGGCGGCTATGGACTTGAAGGAACGGGCGGCTATTTCGACAGCATCGGCATTCACCCTGGCTATCTGTTTGCCCTGCTTGTTGGCCTGCTGGAATTTTTTGGCGGTGCAATGCTGGTTCTTGGTCTTCTGACCCGCCCGGTTGCCGCTGCCGTTGTGGTCTTTATGACCGTCGCCTTTTTCATCCACCTG
Organism: Thalassospira marina; assembly: GCF_002844375.1. Taxonomy (NCBI): domain Bacteria; kingdom Pseudomonadati; phylum Pseudomonadota; class Alphaproteobacteria; order Rhodospirillales; family Thalassospiraceae; genus Thalassospira; species Thalassospira marina. The sequence goes on from NZ_CP024199.1 coordinate 4,128,944, forward strand.
CCCAATGGTTATGCCTGGATCAATGCCGGCGTTGAAATGCCGATCATGTGGGGCATGCTGGCCCTTTCCGTCCTGATCCGTGGCGGCGGGCGCTTCTCGCTGGACCGCAAGCTGGGCGTCGAATTCTAATCATTCCGGTTTTTAACACCACAACCGGCTATATCGGCAGGGCACCCTTTTGGGTGCCCTGTTTTTTGTTGTTTTTCAATGCGTTATGACACTCCCCAAATGGGGATATAGAAAAGTGCGAAAACTTCCTAGGGTTGCAGACAGAAAGACACCCCAAAGAGAAGTCAAAGCCATGAACCGCGATCACAACCGTCCGACTGCCGCAGCATCCGAAACCATCACTGCCGGTTATCCTGCAAAGATGGCGGTATCGAACATCATCGTTAGCGGCGCAGACCGGGACATGCCGGCAAACGTGAAATCAACTTCACAGACAAACCAGGACGATCTGTTGCAGTCCTTTATTGTCTGGAACATTGAAACACGTCGCACATCACGGCATACGGTGTTTTCACACTGGCTTTGCAACTGACCTGTTGCGCACTTTTGAACGCGATTTACCTTAAACGCGAAAATCGCATCGAAATTTCAACTTTCTCCGTCGTATGGTGGCGCATCGTAAAACTTGCGCCGTATAAGGGATACCTTCATGGCTGACGCACCGTCGATCATATTCGTCGATGACGATCCTAATGTCCTTAGCGGGTTACGCCGTCGTGTCCGGGCGAAACGTCCGAACTGGCGCCTGCAATTCTGCGACAACGGGGAAGAAGTTCTCAATCTGCTGCAATCGCGCCACAGCGTGGATGTGATTGTCTCGGACATGCGCATGCCTGTCATGGACGGGGCGGAACTGTTTCGCAAGGTTTCCCGGCTTTACCCGGAAATCGGCCGTATTCTGCTGTCAGGTTATGCCGACGAGCATGCAAACCTGCTAGGCACGTCGGCTACCCATCATTTCCTGATGAAGCCCTGCGATGACCAGTCGATCATCAATGCGATTGAACGCGCCCTTATTTTGCGGTCCTACCTGCGTGATCCCTATTTGCTGGGTGTGATGTCGTGCCTGCCGGGCCATTACCTGTGGCCGACAGCCTTTCGCAATCTGCAAACCACGCTGTATCACGAAGGCCCGATTTCGGAAGAAAACCTGTCGCATTATGCGATGGACCACCGCGAATGCATCACCTTCATTCAGCGTTATGCCCGCCGCGAAGGCCTGATTGGCGAAAACAGCACCGCGACCCTGCATCACCTTTTCGAGGTTTTGGGTGTTGAAAGTGTCAAGGCACTGGCCCTGCTGTTTGAAATTTACGGCAATGGCGACATTACTGTTGCCGAAAATGACCCGGAACTGATCCGTGCCCTGATCATGGCGGAAATTGCCGCCCGGATCGGCCGCCACGAAAACAGCGAGTTTGAAAACATTGATGCCAGCCGTGCGGCTTCGCTACTGGCCCATATTGGCAGCAAGCTGATTGAAACCGTCCTGCCCAATCAAAGCATGACGGCCCGGCACATTGCCGACAAAAACCAGTGCGACATCATTTCTGCCGAAATTGATGTCATGGGCATCAGCCATGCCGGTCTGTCGGCCTGTATGGCCGCGCTCTGGAGCTTCAAACACGAAATTATCGAAGATATCGCCTTCCATCACCGGCCGGAATCGGCCCCGACGGGACGTTCTTCAACCCTGGCAACGGTTTACGCCGCCCAGCATTTCGCCCGCGAATATGGCCGTTCGGGCCGGCTGGTAAAGGAAAAATACCCCCTGTCCGAGCGCTACCTTGCCACTGTTGGCATTGGCGAAAAATGGACAGCATGGTCAAACATCGCCCGCGAAACCGTGCGCCTGCACGAAATGCGTTAGGCTTTGACCTGTCAAGTTTCATCATGTGAGTTCCCTGGCACATGATCGAAAACCCCGGTTTCCACCTGCATTCCCTGACAGGTATGGAAGCCGGGGTTTTTCACTTTTAAACCGCCTTGTTTTCACCCTGCGCCCTTCTGCCAAAGGTCACCGTCACCTTCGTTCCGCCGAGGACAGGCCAGACAGACTTGGTAAGGCCGGTTTCATGCGGCTTGACGCTGACAGGCAACAGGTTATCCCGGCCATAAGGTTGGACATAGGCGAAGCATTTCACCGCTTGACCGAGGTGCCACGTGGCTCTGCACGCTATAAACCGTCAAACCCTCAGCCAAATGGGTGCTCTCTATCTGGCGTTTAGCCAGTCCGTCTGCTCAGGTGAAGTATTGGCCGTCCCCTATTACTCAGTTCCTGCCACCAAGGGCGAACAGCAACACTTAACCCGTGGCAATCAGGCGCCTGAGATACCGGCATCACTACTCTATCCCCCACACAAAAAAGCCGGCCTCACGAAGAAGACCGGCTTTTTGCATTTCGTCAGGCGTGTTAGCCCTGATGTTCGAGATGTTCTGCCGCTACCGGCAGCTTGATAACAAATTCGGCTTCGCCCACCAGACCGTCGGTCAGGATCAAATCACCGCCAAAATCGTCCTGGATCAGCTTGCGGCAAATCGGTAGCCCCTGACCCGTGCCAACACCATGTTCCTTGGTGGTAAAGAAATAATCGAAAATCCGGTTTCGCAATTCTTCGGGCACACCACCGCCATTATCGCGCACCCGAATTTCAATCATTTCATCAAGCTGGGTCACGGTAACGGCGATTTTGCCGTTTTTAATGCCATTGCCCTTAATCGCCTGGCCTGCATTGACAATCAGATTGATCAACGCCTGGGACAGATGGTTCCGCCGGCCAATAACTTCGGTCACGTCAGCATGATAGCTGTAATCAAGCTGGGCGGTATGTTTGATCTGGTTGCGCGTCAGGGTAATGGCGGTTTCAATTTCATCGGGGACAGAAACCGATTCGATTGAATCATTGGTCGGATGGGCAAATTTGCGAATGCCGCGCACAATCCCGGCAATACGTTCCAGCCCCTCCAGGCTTTCACGCAGGGCAAGGGGCACTTCTTCGGCCATGAATTCCACCCGGTCACGTTCGATATCAAGCTGCGCGGCACCATTTTCCTCGTAACGGATGGCACCGGTCAGTTCGTTAAAACTGTCAGAGAGGAATTCCAGATTGTTGTGGATATATTGAGCTGGCGTATTGATTTCGTGGGCAACACCGCCTGCCAGCGTGCCAAGGGCATGCATTTTGGCATATTCGGCGGCTTCTTCGACTACATGTTGCTGCTGGCGGGCGACCTGGGCATCCATATCGGCGCGAAGGGCACGTTGCCGGTTATGCAGCAAAATCGCCAAAAGCCCGATCATGACGACCAGGCCAAACATGAACAGATAGGACAGTTCCTCGATGTCGTTTTTCACACCGGCAATATTGGTGGAATTATAAACCGACACATAATTTGTCGTCAGAACTGCAACATCCTGGATCTGTTCAGCCATATCGCCCAGTTTCTGGTCGATCAGGGCGACCACTTTGGCGGCGGGTTCGCCAGAACTGATTTTCTGGTCCAGTTCAGCGATAATGGCAGTCAGGTCATTTAAAAGTTTGGTTGCCTCGGGAATTTCCTGAAGCGTGGAAAAACCGCTGCCGTCCCGGACAATGGAAACGCGGCTGACAAAAAGGTCATAATCAAAAAGGATATCGTCGTAAGTCAGGGCACCGTCTTTGTGTTCTTCGGAAAACTGAAGAATGTCACGGTCAAGCACCAGATACTGTTTCTGAATCTGGAACATCGCCCAGGCGAAATTTTCACGATAGGCAAAACGTTCGTCTTCAAGTTTACGAACGATGGCCATGGAATAGAAATAATAAACGGCCACAAACAGGGTCAGCACCAGAATGGCGACCCCGTTTGTGACCAGCGAAACTTTTTGATTGCGCTTACGGTTGGGCATTAACGCTTTTCACCTGCCAGACAGCATAAGACCAGTATTGATCTGTCTGGAAAGACGGATCGCTGTCAAACGGGAAAATCACCCAATAAGGCCCTTTGTCACGTACTGACATTGCTTTACCATCAAACTGATAGGCAAGAATGGCGCCGGTTTCCACCAGCCTGTCCACCGGAACCGTCACACTGTAATCATTCAGTGCCGAAACACGGACAGTGCCGCTGGAAATGCCGGTCGATTTGAACAGATCGGCAAAGGACACGCCGGTAAAGACATGTTTGCCTTCGGTCCAGGGGGTTGTCGTTTTGACATCGGTGACCGGCATTTTCGCCAGTTCATCATAGGAAAATACCGATTGTGCCCCGTCTGGTGCGGTCACGGTCAATTCGTTTCGGGCCTGTGCCGGGCCCGCCGGGATCAGCCAGGCAGCAAAGGCCAGGGCAAATGCCATTCTGGTAACGGTTTTCAGCATATGTCTTTCCCCTTCACGGAAACAGATCCGGTCCCCCAAAGACCTTGGTTAAATCTGGGGGTTCCAAACTGATAGATCAAGAAGTTGTCACACCAACGATGTCATTCATCGCCAGATCGCACGGTGCCGTCGGACGGCAGAAGTAATATCCCTGCATTTCATCGACGCCGTATTTCTGCAGGCGTTTGGCAACTTTCAGATTTTCAACGCCTTCGGCAATCACGCTCAGGCCCAGCTTATGCGCGATCTGGATGGTCCATTCGACAAAGGAATCGTCGATGGTTTCGGTCATCATCCGTGACACCAGCCCGCGATCAAGTTTGATGCCGGTATAAAAATTATAGCGCAGCAACTGGATAGAATTGTTGCCCGTACCAAAATCATCAATGAGAAGCTGCACGCCCTGTTCTTTCAAAAAGCGGGCATTGCGGATGAATGGCTCGGAAAGGACCTTGGCGTTATGTTCGGTAATTTCAAATTCCAGTTCGATATTCACCCGGCGCAGGTCAATCACGCGCTGCATGAGGAACTGGACAAAATCCATATTCGCCAGCGAATAGGGCGAACAGTTTACCGAAATGCGCGCCGGCATGCCCAGCTTGGGCTGCACTTCATGGGCCGCCTTTTCCAGAAGGCGCAACACATTCGAGGTCAACTGGTTGATCACCGGGTGGTCTTCGCTGGCACTGATGATTTCATCAAGCGTGAAACGATGCTGCAAATCGTCAAACCGGCTGAGCACTTCGCCGCCAACAATGCTGAAATCCTTGGCCGAAACACGCGGCTGCACCACAATCTGATGGCCATCTTTTTCGACCGCTTCGGCCACCTGCAGCGACGATACCCGGCGCTGCGGCCCGCATGGCAGGGGGGATGAAATGCTTTCATTAAGGGCTTCGCGCAGAACCGCCGGAGAAACCGGCTTTGCCAGCACACGGCTGACCATGCCACGGTTAATGGCATCGCGCAGCGAAACCGACGACACATTGCCCGACAGCAGCATGCGCGGCACAGAAGGTGCAACCGAGAACGCCTGCTGGAGGAATTCGATACCATCCATTTCAGGCATCATCAGGTCGGCAATAACCGCATCGACCATGCCCTGGTTTTTTGAAAGCCAAGCCAAAGCCGCCACAGCCGAGCTGTTGGTGACGATATTGAAGTTCCCGCCCAGGGTACGACGGACCGAAGACAACAGCATCTCGTCATCATCCACCATCAGAATGGTGGGTCGGAAATTATGGGCTGCGAGTTCCATCTGGCGATTCATCCCGTTGCGGAAACTGAACAATATCGGCCATCCATTTCAACACGACGTTGTTGCAAGTCGGATCAATTAACGGATAGGCTTTGTTGACCGGAAGATACGGCAGACGACCCGTCCGCCATATCCCCAAACGAGGAGGGGTTTTAATGAAATTACCCAGTTCAGGCGTAAAAGTTGCGTTTGTCGATGATGACGACAACCTTTTGGCGGCACACCGGCGCAGCCTGCGCAGCATGGCACTGGATTGGGAGGCCCTGTTTTTTAACAATCCCCAGGAAGCACTCGATACCATTTCCGCTGATTCCAGCGTGGAAGCTGCGATTCTGGATATTCACATGCCCATCATGACCGGGCTGGAGCTGGCGGCCAAACTGCGCGAATCGCGCCCGGACCTGATTGTCATCATGCTGACCGGCTATGCCGATCTTGAATCCGCGCTGGAAGCTGTGAATGAACATGGTGTTTACCGGTTTTATCCCAAGCCAACCCCGTTGCGCACGCTGCTGGAAGGCGTTTCGAGCGCGATTGAAAAAAGCCGTGGCAGCCAAAGCCATATATCCCCGGCCTTTCTTGATATTTTCAATCTTGGCCTGATTGCCACCGACCATAACCTGTCGGTCAATCACATGAATGCACAGGCCGCCGAACTGGTGCGGCGCTGCCCGCTTTTACATGTGCAGTCCGATAACCGCCTGGCACTGGACCGCGCCCCCGAAGACCTGGACAGGTTTTTAAACCCGCCTGCGGGCCGTTCGATCCCGCAGCAGAAGGGGTTTTCGCTGGAATCCGATGAAATGTCGGTATCGATCTTTCTGCGCCGTATCCCTGCCCCAAATGGCGAAAAATCGGGTTTCATCTTTATTCTGGTCGAACCCGAAAGTGTCGGCCCGCCATCGGTTGATAATCTGATGGATGTTTTCGGACTAACCCGGTCCGAAGCCCGCCTGACCCAGAAACTGGCCGAAGGTGTCGCGCTGGATGAAGCATCCGAAGCCGTTGGCATTTCGGTGCAATCGGCCCGCACCTATTTAAAGGCGATTTTCGTCAAAACCGGGGTGAACCGGCAGCCGCAACTTTTGAAAACCGTGTTTTCCAGCATCCCGTCCCTGCGCAACTGACCGCGTGATCCGGCGATATCGCAATCAGACAAGGGGACACTGCCCCTAGGGATGTTTGGATAATTGGCGAGGTGGCAAAGCGGCCCGCCATTGTTGCAGGAAGATATTGCGCTTTGCCTGATCAAGCCCGACCAGCAAAGCCGGTGTCAGGGCGATCGGGCGTAATTCCTGCGGGTCGGCATCGCGGGGCACCCCCACCAGCCTTGCCAGGCGTGCAGGCCCGTCAATAGGGGAAAGCAAACCGGCATCGCGCGATAATATCGCCCGCCCCGGTGCCGATAACATGAAATCGATAAAGGCACGCGCCAGCCCCGGCTGTTCGGCATCGCGCGAAATAAACGCCGCGCGCGACATGATCAGGGTATAGTCACTGGGCAAAACCATCCCCACCCGATCATCGCGGCCAATGCGCGACAGGGCATAGGACCCCAGCACATTATAGCCCAGCAACAGGCGGCCATCAGCCACCCGGTCAAGAATTTCACCCGTACAGCAAAAAAGCTGGGCTTCGTTACGGCCAAGGCTTTCCACCAGACGCCCCCATGTGCTGGCCTGTATAGCATCCTGGAACGCAAACAAATAACCAACGCCAGATGTTTCGATATCGTAACTTCCAACTTTGGCGCGGAACGTATCGCTTTCACGCAACAAATCAATCAGGTCAAACCGGTTTTCAGGCGGTTCGCGATCAGCAAAAAAGGCCTTGTTGTAGACCGTTACCGCCGGTTCATAGGTCAGGCCAAAAAGTTCGTCGCGCCATTTCGCCCAATCGGGCAGGTTTTCCCCCACGCGTGGGCCGGGCGATTGGGCGCAACCGTCATTAACAAGTTTCAATTGCTGGTCAATCGACGATGAAATGATCAAATCGCCCATAAACCGGTTCTGGTCACAGGCATGTTCAACAGCGGCATTCAGCTCGTTTGTTGTCAGCTCGTTATAGGTGATCAAAATATCGGGCCAGCGTTCCTGGAAGGCTTCGATCACCGGGGAAAAGATCATGTAATCGGTCGTGCTTTGAATAACCAGGCGCCCGGAATAATCCGTCGCCACGGGAAATTCGCGGTCGCCCGCCGTTGCAACATTTTCAATGGTGGCAACAATGCCCGTGCCCGCCGCAACAAAGGCCGCCACACCCCATACCAGTGTACGCACCCGCCGGTGGCGCAAAACCCGGCGTCCATATGTGCCAATCGCCCGGATCATGATGCGCTCACCACAAATTCAAGACCAATTTCAAACCCGTCCCCTGTGCTGTGCCGAACCAGAACCGCCCCATGCGACGATGCCACCGACGACACAATCGACAGCCCCAAACCGGCACTATCCGGGCCAATCCCGTTGGAGGCGAAACGTTCGCCTATGCGGGCCGATATTTCCGGTGCGATGCCCTGCCCGCAATCACGCACCAACAGGCAGGCATGACGATCACTTACCGGTGTCACCACCAGAATTACCGGCGGTTTACCGTGTTTCAGGGCGTTGTTCAGCAAATTCTTGATCGCTTCACGCAGGCTGATCGGGTCCCCCTTGATCATCACGGGTTCGTCCGGCAACTCGACCTGAATATATTCATCCGACATGGCGCGTATTTCGCGCTCGGCCTCCAGGGCGATGCGGCGTAAATCCAGTTCCTGGGATACGGCCATATCGGCACGGTGCGCAATCAGGGCATGGCTTAGCAATTGATCTGCCAGGCGGCCCAGCCCCACGGTCCTTTCATGCAAGCGTTGATGCAGGCGTGCCAGAACTTCGGGGTCGTCTTCTTCCAGTGCCAGTTGCGATTGCGCGCGCAGGGCCGTAATCGGCGTTCTGATCTGGTGGGCGGCATCGGCGACAAAATTCTGCATTGCTTCAATCCGCCGGTCCAGGCGCCGCATGAAACGGTTGATCGCCTCTAACAGCACGGCCACCTCGGCCGGGGCGGCAATATCGATGGGTGAAAGGTCATTCACATCGCGTTCAAGAATGGTGCGTTCCACCCGCGCCAGGGGGCGCAGCGCAATGCGCATCACCACCACCACCAGCAACAAAAGCACTATGCCCGCCGCGGCAATGGTCAGTACCGCCTGTGCGGTAATGCTGCGCGCCAGGGCAACACGTTCCGTTGTGGTTTGCGCGACAATCACCTTCACATCACCACTTACAAACCGTTCCGCCAATTGCCGGCGCAACAGATAGGCGCGCACATCGGCCCCCTTGTAACGGGTATTATAGGTCTGGTCGGCATGGCCCTTGTCATCCTTGGGCATGGGCAAATCGCCATAACCGGTCAGGGTTTTGCCATCCGGGCCGATGATGCGGTAAAAAACGCGATCCGCCCGTGCCAGCGACAAAAGCTCGAAGGCGGAAACCGGCAAATCAACATTGGCATGCCCATCGGTAACCAGAATACGTTCTGCGATCTGCAGAGCGGCCCCGCGCAACAGCCGGTCAAAGGTTTCGTCGGCTGCATCCTGCCCGTATTTATTGGCCGCAAAAATCGTTCCCAACAGGACAACGGCTAAAATCACCGCCATTGCCATGCCCAAGCGCACAGCCACCGACTGGCGTGGATTGGTGGTGGGAAGGGCGGGATAGGGTCTCATCACGCTTTATCTGCCCGGCCACCCGGCACCGCCTGATATCCCAACCCGCGCAGGGTGCGTATTTCAAGGGTGGCATCCGAAAGCTTGCGCCTCAGGCGCGCGACATAAACCTCAACCGCATTCAGGCCTGCTTCGCCGGTCAGGCCATAAAGGCGGGAATAAAGCTCTTCTTTCTGTAAAACCCGGTTCAGATTCGACATGAAGGCTTCCAGCAAAATAAATTCACGCCGGGTCAGTTCGATTTCGGCATCATCGACACGCACCGAATGGTCGGCAAAATTGCAATGCAGGTTGCCCACCGAAACGCCAGCTTCATTCGCCCCGTGTTTCCGCCGGGTTACGGCGCGTGCCCTGGCTTCAAGTTCGCGCAAGTCAAACGGTTTGACCAGATAATCATCTGCGCCGAAATCCAGCGCATCAATTTTATCATCAACCTGCAAACGCGCTGTCAGCACCAGGACCGGCACCCCGTTTTTCGATGCCCGCAGCTTTTTCAGGAAATCCAGCCCCGATCCATCGGGCAGGTTGATATCAAGAATGATCAGGTCATAGGGCTCCAAACGCAGGAAATGCGCGGCATCTTCAAGGGTCGCCGCCGCCTCGCAGACATGGCCCTGACGCGAGAAATGCGAAAGGATGGCATCGGCCACATCTTCGGTATCCTCGACGACCAGTATTCTCAATGTGCTGCTCCTGTAATTTTTCTGATGACAGGTTGGTGAAAGGTTGGACCGCTAATCTCATATATACCGTCGTACCAGAAAGGTGCGAATAGAAACTGGGAGGAATAACCATGAGAAAGATTGCCGCACTTGGTGCAGCAACTGTATTTGCTGCCCTGTCCTTTGCTTCTTCTGCCTTCGCATTCGAACCTGAACAGCCTGAATGCATTGCCCCGGCAAATGCTGGTGGTGGCTGGGACTTCACCTGCCGCCAGATCGGCAAGACCCTTTATGACCTTAAAACCATCGGCAGCCCGATGCAGGTTGTCAACCTGGCTGGCGGCGGCGGCGGTGTTGCCTATGCCGAAGTCGTTTCCAAGCGCAATGACGATAACGACCTGATCGTTGCAGCTTCGTCGGCGACCACCACCCGTCTGGCCCAGGGCGCATTCCCGGGTTCGACCATGGACCAGGTTCGCTGGGTTGGCACCATCGGTGCGGATTACGGCGTGATCGCGGTTTCCAAGGATTCGCCGATCAACACCCTGCCGGAACTGTTTGAAAAAGTTAAAGCAGACCCGCGCGGCGTTGCATTCGCCGGTGGTTCGGCTGTGGGTGGCTGGGACCACCTCAAGGTTCTGATCGCGGCCAAGGCTGCAGGCATTTCCGATGCCCGCGCTGTGAAATACATTGCGTTTGAAGGCGGCGGGGAAGCCGTAACCCAGCTTCTGGGTGGTCACGTGCAGGCATTCACCGGTGACATCTCCGAAGCCAAGGGCTTTGTTGATTCCGGCGACCTGAAGATCCTTGCCGTTCTTTCCGAAGATCGCCTGCCGGGCGAGGAATTCAACAAATTCCCGACCGCAAAAGAACAGGGCATTGATGCCATTGGTGCCAACTGGCGTGGGTTCTATGCCCCCAAAGGCATGAGCGACGAAGCCTATGACTACTGGGTCAAGGCCATTAAAGACACCTATGCCAGCGACGAATGGAAAAGCGTTATGGCCAATAATGGCCTGATGCCGCTCGAAAAATTCGGCCCCGACTTCGAAAAATTCGTGGCCGACCAGATCTCCTCTACCCAGGATCTCAGCCGCGAAATCGGTCTGATCAAGTAATTTCCGCCCTTTCAGGGCGCCGCATCCCTCAGGGGTGCGGCGCTCTCGTCATTTTGGAGATGTGCCATGAGTGACAGAGCCCTGGGCGTCGCATGCCTGTTGCTATCTGCATTCTATATTTTCATGGCGACCCAGATTCAGACCAGCTTCATTACCGATTATCTGGGGCCTAAATTCTTCCCCATCCTGATTGGTAGCCTGCTGGCAATCGCCGCCATCTTCCCGATCATCAAGCCCGATCCCGACCCGGACTGGCCCGGTATCGGACGTCTGGTGGAAATCGTCTTCGCCGTTGCCGTCATGGTGGCCTACACCTATGCCCTGCCGATTGCCGGTTTCGTGCTTTCGACCGCCATCACATCGGGCATTCTAAGCTGGCGTCTGGGCGCAAAGCCCCTGTCGGCCGCCATTGCAGGTGTGTCCATTTCCGTGGGCATTTACGTGGTGTTCCACCTTGTTCTTCAACTCTCGCTGGCCCGCGGGCCCTGGGGGTTCTGACATGGATGTATTCTCTCAACTCGCCGATGGGTTTGCCGTCGCCCTGACATTCCAGAATCTGGCACTCGCCCTGGTCGGCTGTTTCCTTGGCACCATCATTGGCGCCCTGCCCGGTCTGGGCCCGTCCAACGGTGTCGCCATTCTGATCCCGGTTGCCTTTACACTGGGCCTGCCTGCGACACCCGCCCTGATCCTGCTGACCTCGGTTTATTACGGGGCCATGTATGGCGGGCGTATTTCTTCGATCCTGCTGAATATTCCCGGTGACGAACCGGCCCTGATGACCACCCTTGATGGTTATCCCATGGCCAAGAAGGGGCAGGCGGGCGAAGCCCTTGCCCTGTCGGGCATTGCCTCCTTCGTGGGTGCGTTTTTTGCCACCTGGGGTCTGGTGTTCCTAGCACCCCAGCTTGTGAAGGTCGCCCTGCTGTTTGGCCCGGCTGAATATTTTGCCCTGTTCTCGCTGGCTTTTGCCACCCTGGGCGGGATTGCCTCGCAAAACCAGGCCAAGGCGGTGATTGCCGCCATGATCGGTCTGGGTATTGCCATGGTCGGTGTTGACCACCAGACCGGTGTGCCGCGCATGACCTTTAACAATATCCACCTTTATGAAGGCATCGACTTCCTGGTGGCGATTGTTGGTCTGTTTGCGATTTCCGAAGTTCTGCTGTTCCTTGAACACAAGGCCGGTGCCGCACCCAGCGAAGCCAACCAGAAGCTTGCCCGTGTCACGGCACCGTTCTCGATGCTTAAAGACACAGCGGGCACCATGGGCCGCAGCACCATTATCGGCTTTCTCGCCGGTGTTCTGCCTGGTGCGGGTGCATCGCTTGGTTCTTTTGTGTCCTACACGGTGGAAAAAAAGATCAGCGATAAAAAAGGCACCTTTGGTACCGGGGACCCGCGCGGGGTTGCCGCACCGGAAGCGGGCAACAATGCCGCGGCCGGTGGTGCACTGGTGCCGATGCTGGCCCTGGGTGTTCCCGGTTCGGGGACCACGGCGGTTCTGCTTGCCATGCTGATGGCCCTGAACATCACGCCCGGTCCGCTTCTGTTTACCCAGCGTCCCGATGTGGTCTGGGGCCTGATTGCCGCCTTGTTTATCGGCAATATCATGTTGCTGTGCCTGAACATTCCGCTGGTCGGTCTGTTTGTGCGTGTGCTGCGGGTTCCGAGCAAATATCTGATGCCTGCCGTCACCATGATTTCGTTTGTCGGTATTTACGGCATTTCGGGATCGACCTTTGATCTTCTGATGATGATCATTTTCGGGGTGATCGGTTATGTGCTGCGCAAGCTCAATATCCCGACAGTGCCAATCATTCTGGGCATTCTGCTGGGCAATGAGATGGAAAAGAACCTGCGCCGTGCGCTGGAGATTTCCAATGGGGATGTCAATATCCTGTGGGGATCGTGGCTGACGATTGCCATCTGGGTTCTCGCCATTGCCGGCTTTATTGCGCCATTCGTGGTTGGTCGTTTCCTGCGCCCCAAAAAAGACCCGACTGTTGCGCCGTAAGCCATAGCAGGCCAAACCATATAAAAGCGGGCGCAGGGTTCATTCCTGCGCCCGTTTTGGTTTCATGACCCGGCCCAACAAACCCGGCGTCGCGACATAAAAGTATTAACGCACCAGCGCCCCGCCGCGATCCAGCCGCTGAACCGATTCCTTCAGGGCCGTCGCGCATTTGGCAATCAGGGCATCGTCAAACCGGGTGATCAGGCCCGAAACCGAAACCGCCCCGGCAATTGCGCCATCATTCCAGAAAACCGGCACGGCAACCGCCGCCACCTCGGAATCACGTTCGCCCTTTGAAACGGCATAGCCAGCCTCGCGAATGGCAGCTTCGTTTCCGCTTTCAGGGCTGTCCTTTGACCAGGCCATCAAAACCCGGGCGCTGGCCCCTGCTGTTAGGGGAAATTGCGCCCCTTCATTTACATTATGGCGAATGGCGCGCATCGGTTCACTGCGAAACAGGCACACGCGGCTTTCACCCTCGCGGACGTAAAACGAGGCCGTTTCGCCAATTTCATCAGCCAGAATTTTAAGTTCCGGGCGGATGATATCGCCCAGATTAAACCCGCGCCGATACAGGGAACCCAGCCGCCAGACAGTAGCCCCAAGCCGGAACTGGCCATCGGCCTGCCGGCGGATATAGCCGAATTTTTCCAGCGATACCGCCAGCCGCAGGATCGTGCTTTTGTAAAAGCCCGTGCGCTTGGAAAGCTCGGCCAATCCCAGGGTTTCAGAATGTCCGTCAAAGCAGTCAAGCAGGCTTAAGGCCCGTTCTACTGCATCGACCCCCTTTTCGTCAGACATAACACCGTTCCACTAAATAGAATTTCGTTCTGGACCACAGAATACCATTCTGCTAAATAGAATCAAATTCCAACAAACAGAACAATAGACCAGTTGGGAGGAATCAATGGGCAAGCCTGTCTGCCCTGTCAAGATGCCGGATGCCACCGTCCCTCGCAAAGCGGGCGATGCGGGCACGCATATTCCGGTGGTCTGGCGCGGCTTCCTCCCCAGTCAGAACGCGTGACGATTTTTCCCATTGCACCCGCGTTTCGACATACTGCCGGAGGAAAATGATGCAACGACCGCTACAGGGCATTCGTGTCCTTGACCTGACCAATGTTCTGGCCGGACCATTTTGCTGCCATCAGCTTGCCCATATGGGGGCCGAGGTCATCAAGGTTGAAGCACCAGGCCGGGGCGATCTTGCCCGGCAATTGGGGGCTGACCCCGAATTAAGCAAAAAGAACATGGGCATTTCCTTTCTGGCACAAAATGCCGGCAAGAAATCCGTGACGCTGAATCTTAAACACCCGGAAGGCAAAAAGCTTTTAAAGCGGCTGGTTGAAACCGCCGATGTGCTGGTTGAAAATTTCCGCCCCGGTGTTATGGACCGCCTGGAACTGGGTTATGAAACCCTGCGCGACGTGAACCCCAGGCTGATTTATTGTGCCATTTCCGGCTTTGGCCAGGCGGGACCGTGGCTGCATCGCCCCGCCTATGACCAGATCATCCAGGGCGCATCGGGTGTCATGTCCATTACCGGCGATGACCAAAGTGCGCCTTTGCGCGCCGGTTACCCGATTGCCGATACCATTGGCGGGCTGACGGCCGCCCTTGCCATTGCCGGGGCGCTGAATGCCCCGGAACGCGGAACATTCATTGATGTTTCCATGCTTGAGGCCACCATTGCCACCATGGGGTGGGCGGTATCGAATTATCTGATCGGTGGGATCGAACCCACGGCCAATGGCAATGAAAACCTGACTTCCGCACCGTCCGGCACCTTTGAAACCGCAGATAACCCCTTGAATATTGCGGCCAACAAGGACGAACAATGGGAAGCCCTTGCCCGCCATCTTGGCCGCGAGGAACTGTTAACCCAGCCACAATATGCCACCCGCGAAGACCGCAAGGCAAACCGCGCGGCATTGAAGCTTGATCTGGAAAAATCGCTGCGCACCCGCCCCGCCCGGGACTGGGCGCGCGAGCTTAATGAAATTGGCGTGCCTGCCGGGGCGGTCTTTAGCGTGCCGGAAATTTTGGCCCATCCGCAAATTGCCGATCGCGGCATGCTGGCAACCTTTAGCGACACACCCGGTGTGGATCGCGACATCACCATCGTTCGGACCGGTTTTAAAATCGACGGTGAAGCCCCCGATGTGGCAACCCCGCCCCCCGGTCTGGGCCAGCATAATGATGAAATTTACCACTCGCTGGGCATCGATGATGAAGCCCTTGCGAAATTGAAAAAGGAAGGAACGTTATGAGCGACGTTTCCGATTGGTGGCGCACATCCATCATTGAAATGGAACCCGGCAAAATCAGTTTCCGGGGATATCCGGTTGAAGAACTGATTGGCAATGTCAGTTTCCCGCAAATGATCTGGCTGATGACACGCGGCGACCTGCCCGATGAAAACCAGGCAGCCCTGTTTCAGGCTGCCCTTGTTGCCGCAGTTGACCATGGCCCGCAGGCCCCGTCCATTGCGGCGGCCCGCATGGCGGTAACCTGTGGTCTGCCCCTTAATGGTGCCATGGCATCGGCTGTCAATTTTCTGGATGATGTTCATGGCGGTGCCGGTGAACAGGCCGTCGAACTTTATCACATGATCGATGCTGCCGGCGGACCAGAACATACCGCCGAGATCCTCGCCCGGTGGCAGGAAAAACGGACAAAATTCATTCCCGGTTTTGGGCACCGTTTTCACAAACCGGTCGATCCGCGTTCACCGCGCCTGTTGGGCCTGGTTGATGAAGCCGCCGCAAAAGGTGTTGTTTCAGGCCGCTTTGCCGCCATTGGCCGCGCCATTGAACGTACCCTTGCCGAAACCAAAGGCAAAGCCGTGCCCATGAATATCGATGGTGCCACGGCCGTTATCTATGCCGAGCTTGGCTTTCCCGCCCCGCTTGCGCGTGGTCTTTTCTGTTTGTCTCGCAGTGTGGGTGTCATTTCGCACGCCTGGGAGCAAATGGGCCAGGGAGGACGGAACAAAGGTCCGACTCCCCCATCCTACCGGTGGACCTATGACGGCCCGCCGCGTGTACCGGGGCGCATTGCCCCAAAAGACAATCAATAGTCAAGTCACACCAATAATGGGAGGTATCAGTGACGCGTTCCTTGATTAAAGCTTTTGCGATTGCCGCATCAATGGTCATCGTTTCTTCGGCTGCACAGGCATTCGAACCCGAACAGCCTGAATGCATTGCCCCGGCAAATGCCGGTGGTGGCTGGGACTTCACCTGCCGCCAGATCGGTAAAACCCTTTATGACCTTAAAACCATCGGCAGCCCGATGCAGGTTGTCAACATGGCTGGCGGTTCAGGCGGTGTTGCCTATGCCGAAGTCGTTTCCAAGCGCAACGAAGACAACGACCTGATCGTTGCTGCTTCGTCGGCGACCACCACCCGTCTGGCCCAGGGTGCATTCCCGGGTTCGACCATGGACCAGGTTCGCTGGGTTGGCACCATCGGTGCAGACTACGGTGTGATTGCGGTTAAAAAAGATTCCGACATCAACACCCTGCCCGAGCTGTTTTCCAAGGTCAAAGCTGACCCGTCTTCGCTGGCATTTGCCGGTGGGTCCGCTGTTGGCGGCTGGGACCATCTGAAAGTTCTGCTGGCTGCCAAAGCCGCCGGGATCGAAGATATCCGTAAAATCAAATACATCGCCTTTGAAGGCGGCGGGGAAGCCGTAACCCAGCTTCTGGGTGGTCACGTTCAGGTTTTCACCGGCGACATCTCCGAAGCCAAGGGCTTTGTTGATTCCGGCGACCTGAAAATCCTTGCCGTTCTTTCCGAAGACCGCCTGCCGGGCGAGGAATTCAACAAATTCCCGACCGCAAAAGAACAGGGCATTGATGCCATTGGTGCCAACTGGCGTGGGTTCTATGCCCCCAAAGGCATGAGCGACGAAGCCTATGACTACTGGGTCAAGGCCATTAAAGACACCTATGCCAGCGACGAATGGAAAAGCGTTATGGCCAATAATGGCCTGATGCCGCTCGAAAAATTCGGCCCCGACTTCGAAAAATTCGTGGCCGACCAGATCTCCTCTACCCAGGATCTCAGCCGCGAAATCGGTCTGATCAAGTAATTTCCGCCCTTCCAGGGCGCCGCATCCCTCAGGGGTGCGGCGCTCTCGTCATTTTGGAGATGTGCCATGAGTGACAGAGCCCTGGGCGTCGCATGCCTGTTGCTATCTGCATTCTATATTTTCATGGCGACCCAGATTCAGACCAGCTTCATTACCGATTATCTGGGGCCTAAATTCTTCCCCATCCTGATTGGTAGTCTGCTGGCAATCGCCGCCATCTTCCCGATCATCAAGCCCGATCCCGACCCGGACTGGCCCGGTATCGGACGTCTGGTGGAAATCGTCTTCGCCGTTGCCGTCATGGTGGCCTACACCTATGCCCTGCCGATTGCCGGTTTCGTGCTTTCGACCGCCATCACATCGGGCATTCTAAGCTGGCGTCTGGGCGCAAAGCCCCTGTCGGCCGCCATTGCAGGTGTGTCGATTTCCGTGGGCATTTACGTGGTGTTCCACCTTGTTCTTCAACTCTCGCTGGCCCGCGGGCCCTGGGGGTTCTGACATGGATGTATTCTCTCAACTCGCCGATGGTTTTGCCGTCGCCCTGACATTCCAGAATCTGGCACTCGCCCTGGTCGGCTGTTTCCTTGGCACCATCATTGGCGCCCTGCCCGGTCTGGGCCCGTCCAACGGTGTCGCCATTCTGATCCCGGTTGCCTTTACGCTGGGCCTGCCTGCGACACCCGCCCTGATCCTGCTGACCTCGGTTTATTACGGGGCCATGTATGGCGGGCGTATTTCTTCGATCCTGCTGAATATTCCCGGTGACGAACCGGCCCTGATGACCACCCTTGATGGTTATCCCATGGCCAAGAAGGGGCAGGCGGGCGAAGCCCTTGCCCTGTCGGGCATTGCCTCCTTCGTGGGTGCGTTTTTTGCCACCTGGGGTCTGGTGTTCCTTGCACCCCAGCTTGTGAAGGTCGCCCTGCTGTTTGGTCCGGCTGAATATTTTGCCCTGTTCTCGCTGGCTTTTGCCACCCTGGGCGGGATTGCCTCGCAAAACCAGGCCAAGGCGGTGATTGCCGCCATGATCGGTCTGGGTATTGCCATGGTCGGTGTTGACCACCAGACCGGTGTGCCGCGCATGACCTTTAACAATATCCACCTTTATGAAGGCATCGACTTCCTGGTGGCGATTGTTGGTCTGTTTGCGATTTCCGAAGTTCTGCTGTTCCTTGAACACAAGGCCGGTGCCGCACCCAGCGAAGCCAACCAGAAGCTTGCCCGTGTCACGGCACCGTTCTCGATGCTTAAAGACACAGCGGGCACCATGGGCCGCAGCACCATTATCGGCTTTCTCGCCGGTGTTCTGCCTGGTGCGGGTGCATCGCTTGGTTCTTTTGTGTCCTACACGGTGGAAAAAAAGATCAGCGATAAAAAAGGCACCTTTGGTACCGGGGACCCGCGCGGAGTTGCCGCACCGGAAGCGGGCAACAATGCCGCAGCCGGTGGTGCACTGGTGCCGATGCTGGCCCTGGGTGTTCCCGGTTCGGGGACCACGGCGGTTCTGCTGGCCATGCTGATGGCCCTGAACATCACGCCCGGTCCGCTTCTGTTTACCCAGCGTCCCGATGTGGTCTGGGGCCTGATTGCCGCCTTGTTTATCGGCAATATCATGCTGCTGTGCCTGAACATTCCGCTGGTCGGCCTGTTTGTGCGCGTGCTGCGGGTTCCGAGCAAATATCTGATGCCTGCCGTCACCATGATTTCGTTTGTCGGCATTTACGGCATTTCGGGATCGACCTTTGATCTTCTGATGATGATCATTTTCGGGGTGATCGGTTATGTGCTGCGCAAGCTCAACATCCCGACAGTGCCGATCATTCTGGGCATTCTGCTGGGCAATGAGATGGAAAAGAACCTGCGCCGTGCGCTGGAGATTTCCAATGGAGATGTCAATATCCTGTGGGGATCGTGGCTGACGATTGCCATCTGGGTTCTCGCCATTGCCGGCTTTATTGCACCTTTCGTGGTTGGTCGTTTCCTGCGGCCCAAAAAAGACCCGACTGTTGCGCCGTAAGCATTTCAAAAGGCCAGGATCAGGGCGGTGATCCTGGCCTTTTTCAGGATTGCGTCAAATTTGCAATTGCCAGAATCATATGCCACCGCCCATAAACCATATGATTGATCCGCACCACAACCACACCGCCCCATTCATGGCCCGATACAGCACAAGGTAAACCATGCCCGCAAATTCCCGGTTTGATGACTTTCTGGCTGGTCTGACACCCCGATTTTTCCGGCTTTTGTTTACGGCCCTGTTTATTGGCCTGCTGGGCGGGCTGGCCGCCGATTACATCGCCATGCCGCTGGCCTGGATGATGGGGCCAATGCTGGCAACCTTTATTGTCGCCCTGATGCGCCTGCCCATGGCGATCCCGATGAAATTTCGCGCCGTTATTCTGGGGGTGATTGGTGTGTTTCTGGGTGGGTCCTTTACCCCCGACACCTTTGACCATGCGGCACGCTGGCCTGCCAGCATGATTGCCGTTCTACTTTATGTGCCGGTCATTACCGCGATTGTAACGTGGTTTTATGCCAAAATCGCCCGTCTGGACCCGGCCACCGCCCTTTTTTCCGCAACACCGGGCGGGTTGACCCCGATGGTGGTTTTAGGCGCGGCATCAGGCGGGAATGAACAGGAAATCGCCCTGACGCAGGGGTTGCGGGTTTTGCTGCTGGTTATGTCCGCGCCCATGATTGTCTTGATGATTACCGGCGTGGTTGCCAACAGCCACGGCGATGGCGATGCCGTGATCATGACATTGAATGAAGGCCTGCTGACCGCCGCCTGCGCCCTGGTGACCATTCTGGTTTTTCGCCGTTTGCGTGTTCCTGCCGCCGAAATGACGGGCGCAATGCTTGCCAGTGCGACATTGCATATCAGTGGCGTGGTCGAAGGCAATTTGCCCGAATGGCTGATGGATGGCAGCCTGCTTATTCTTGGTTCTGCCATTGGCAGCCGCTTTGCCGGTGTTAAGCTGTCATTCCTGATCCGGCTTTCGGGCTATGCCATTTTGGCAACCATCGTCATTTTGGGGTTTACCGGCCTGGTATCCTATGGCGTATCGGTCTGGCTGGATCTGAATTTTATGGCGGTGCTGCTGGCCTTTGCACCGGGCGGGGTGGCGGAAATGTCGCTTATTGCGCTGGCCCTGAATATCGAACCCAGCTTTGTCGCCTTTCACCATATCGTTCGAATTTTTGAAATCGTGCTGTTCGCGCCCATGCTGGCGAAATGGTTGCAAAACCGGCATTTGCGCAAAACCCTGCAAAACAGCGATTAAAACAAACCGGCGCGAAACTCCATCGCGCCGGTTTTTATCTGTTCACTGAAATGGCCGTTTATCAGGCTGCCAATGCGCGTTCGCGGCCCCGTCGCACCACCAACTGGCACGGGTTACCGCCAATGGCATAGGACAGTTCCGCCGGGCTATCGATATCCCACACGACAAAATCGGCAACCTTGCCAGCTTCCAGGGTTCCGTGGCTGTCACCGCGGCCAAGGGCACGTGCACCATTGCGGGTAATGCCAGCAAGGGCTTCTTCCGGGGTCATGCGAAACAGGGTACAGGCCATATTTGCCATCAAAAGCAGCGATAAGGCTGGTGATGTACCGGGGTTGCTATCGGTCGCAATGGCGATGGTCACGCCATGCTGACGCAAAAGGTCAATCGGCGGCAATTTGGTTTCGCGCAGGCAGTAAAACGCACCGGGCAGCAATACCGCCGTCACGCCGGCCTTTGCCATCGCAACCACGCCATCTTCGCCCAGATATTCCAGATGATCGGTTGAAAGGGCGCTGTAATCAGCCGCAAGGATGCTGCCTTTCTGGTCGCTTAACTGTTCGGCATGCAGTTTTACCGGCAGGTTCAGCTTGCGCGCGGCATCAAACACACGGCGGGTTTGCGCGGTGTTAAACGCGATATTTTCACAAAAAGCATCCACCGCATCGGCCAGCCCTTCGGCCGCAATGGCTGGCAGCATATCGTTGCAAACAAGATCGATATAGC
This sequence comes from Thalassospira marina, assembly GCF_002844375.1. NCBI lineage: Bacteria > Pseudomonadati > Pseudomonadota > Alphaproteobacteria > Rhodospirillales > Thalassospiraceae > Thalassospira > Thalassospira marina. The sequence goes on from NZ_CP024199.1 coordinate 4,150,183, forward strand.
CATCGGCATCATTGGCAAATTCGGGCGGCAGGGCATGGGCACCCAAAAATGTCGTCACCACATCAAGATCATTTTCCCGGCCAAGGCGACGCGCAGCGCGTAACATTTTGGCTTCGTCTTCGGTGCGCAGGCCATAACCCGATTTGATTTCAATCGTGGTGACACCTTCACGCAGCAAATTGCCCAGCCGCTTTTGTGCCTTTGTTACCAGTTCGTCTTCACTTGCCGCACGGGTCGCCGTTACCGAGGACCGGATACCACCGCCCGCGCGGGCGATTTCTTCGTAACTGACGCCATTCAGACGTTTTTCAAATTCATCGGCACGGTTGCCGCCATAAACAAGGTGGGTGTGGCAATCAACCAGTCCCGGTGTCACCCAGGCACCGGCAAGGTCGCTTACTTTGTCTGCAAGTGTTGCCGGTTCACCTGCCAGATCAACCATCGCACCAATCCAGGCGATCTTGCCATCCTTGATCGCAATCGCACCATTTTTGATGGTGCCATAGGGCTGGTCGATGGCCGGGTTCATGGTCGCAAACTGACCGTTGATCCAGATATGATCCCACATGGCTTTATCCCTGTTCTGGCAATTTATATGTATATACATAAACATGCGCCATTCACGCGGCAACGTCAATGGCGCAGTCAGTCATGCGTTGGGCACTTTCCCGGCCCGCCAGACCGTTTGGCAGACCGGGAAAGTTTTATGTTCAGGCAAAGCTGGGCAGAAGATCATCGACATAACCATGAATGGCCGATGATTTCATAAGGGCTTTGACCGCGGCGATATCGGGCGCGAAATAGCGGTCCTTGTCATAGAAGGGGGCCACTTCGCGTACCGAGGCAATGACCTTTTCCAGCGCATCGCTGGACGTCATCGGACGGCGAAATTCAATGGCCTGGCAGGCGGCCAGCATTTCGATTGCCAGAATACCATTTACGTTATCGGCAATATCGGCCAGGCGACGCCCGGCAAAGGTTGCCATGGATACATGGTCTTCCTGGTTGGCTGATGTTGGCAGGCTGTCGATGGAGGCCGGGTGGGCCAGCGTTTTGTTTTCCGATGCCAAAGCAGCCGCCGTGACCTGTGCAATCATGAAGCCGGAATTAAGCCCGCCATTTTCCACCAGAAATGCTGGCAGATCAACCATCGCCGGGTCAATCAGCAGGGCAATACGCCGTTCGGAAATGGCGCCGATTTCCGATGCCGCAATCGCCAGAATATCGGCCGCAAAAGCCACCGGTTCGGCATGGAAGTTACCGCCTGACAGAATATCGCCCTGATCGGGGAAAATAAGCGGGTTATCGGTTACGGCATTGGCTTCGCGTTCCAGAATGGCAGCGGCGTGATTGATCTGATCAAGGCACGCCCCCATCACCTGGGGCTGGCAGCGCAATGAATACGGGTCCTGCACACGGTCGCAATCGGCGTGGGAACGGCGAATTTCGGAATCTGCCAGCAATTCGCGGTATTTTGCGGCAACGGCAATCTGGCCCGGCTGACGGCGCAGCTTGTGAATGCGGTCATCAAACGGGGTATCGCTGCCCTTGGCGGCATCCACCGAAACCGAACCGGCCAGAACGGCCGATGCAAAGTTATCCTCGATGGCAAACAGGCCGGAAATGGCAAGGGCGGTTGAAACCTGTGTGCCGTTCAAAAGGGCAAGGCCTTCTTTCGGGGCAAGGGTTACGGCATCCACCCCGGCCTTTGCCAGACCAGCCGTTGCCGAAATAGCAGTGCCCTCATGGCGAACATCACCTTCACCAATCAGCGACAGGCTCATATGTGCCAGCGGTGCCAGATCGCCCGATGCCCCGACAGACCCTTTGGCCGGGATCAGCGGATAAATACCGTGGTTAAACAGGGCGATCAGGGTATCAATCACCAACGGGCGCACGCCAGAATGGCCTGCGGCAAGGCTTGTGACCTTAAGCGCCAAAATCAGACGTACAACTGCATCAGGCAGCGGATCGCCGGTGCCGGTGCAATGCGACAGCACCAGATTACGCTGCAGATCACGCAGGCTGTCTTCATCGATGCGGGTTTTCGCCATCAGGCCAAAGCCGGTATTGATGCCATAAACGCTTTTACCGCGTTTCAGCACTTCTTCCACCGTGCCAGCTGCAATGGCAACCCGTTCACGACAGGTATCGTCAATATCGATGTGCACATTGCCAGCGGCAATTTTGCGCAATTGGGCCAGAGTCAATTCGCCCGGTACAAGCTTGATCGTTTCCATGATTATTTCACCATCGGCAGGTTGAGGCCCTGTTCACGGGCACAGTCGATTGCAATGTCATAGCCGGCATCGGCATGGCGCATGACGCCGGTTGCCGGGTCGTTCCACAAAACGCGGCCAAGGCGGGCGGCGGCTTCATCGGTACCATCAGCAACAATGACGACGCCGGAATGCTGCGAAAAGCCCATGCCAACACCACCACCATGATGCAGGCTGACCCAGGTTGCCCCGCCCGCAGTATTAAGCAGCGCGTTCAAAAGCGGCCAATCCGACACCGCATCGGACCCGTCTTTCATGGCTTCGGTTTCGCGGTTGGGGGATGCGACGGAACCGCTATCAAGGTGGTCACGGCCGATCACGACGGGGGCCTTCAATTCACCATTACGCACCATTTCGTTAAAGGCCAGCCCCAGCTTGTGGCGCAGCCCCAGGCCGACCCAGCAGATACGTGCCGGCAGCCCCTGGAACTGGATACGTTCGCGGGCCATGTCCAGCCAGTTATGGAGGTGCGGGTCATCGGCGATGATTTCCTTCACCTTGGCATCGGTTTTATAGATATCCTCGGGATCACCTGACAAAGCCGCCCAGCGGAACGGCCCCACACCCCGGCAGAAAAGCGGGCGGATATAGGCCGGTACAAAACCGGGGAAATCAAATGCGTTATCAACGCCAACTTCCTTGGCCATCTGGCGGATATTATTGCCGTAATCAAAGGTGGGGATGCCCATTTCGGCAAAGGCCAGCATCGCCTTGACCTGTTCGGCCATGGATTCTTTCGCAACCCTGACAACGGCCTGCGGATCAGTTTCCCGTTTGGCGTCCCATTCATCCAGGCTCCAGCCTGCTGGCAGATAACCATTAAGCGGGTCATGCGCGCTGGTCTGGTCGGTTACGGCATCGGGGCGAATGCCCCGGCGCACCATTTCCGGGTAAATTTCGGCAGCATTGCCCAAAAGCCCAACCGAAACCGCGCGCCCTTCGGCATGGGCTTTTTCGACAATTGCCAGGGCTTCGTCGATGCTATCGGCTTTGGTATCGACATAACCGGTGCGCAGGCGGAAATCGATGCGTGACGGGCGGCATTCCACTGCAATCATCGAGGCGCCCGCCATGGTTGATGCCAGGGGCTGTGCGCCCCCCATGCCGCCAAGGCCGCCGGTCAAAATCCATTTGCCCTTCAAATCCCCGCCATAGGACTGACGGCCCATTTCGACAAAGGTTTCATAGGTGCCCTGAACAATGCCCTGGCTGCCAATATAGATCCAGGAGCCGGCCGTCATCTGGCCGTACATCATCAGGCCTTTACGGTCCAGTTCGTTGAAATGTTCCCAGTTGGCCCAGTGCGGCACCAAGTTTGAATTGGCGATCAGTACACGCGGGGCATTTTCATGGGTCTGAAAAACACCGACCGGTTTGCCGGACTGTACCAGCAGGGTCTGATCTGCTTCCAGGTCCTTCAGGCTGCGTTCAATCGCATCAAAACAGTCCCAATTGCGGGCCGCACGGCCAATACCGCCATAAACCACCAGTTCCTCGGGCTTTTCGGCCACGTCCGGGTCCAGGTTATTGCGCAACATACGAAGCGCTGCTTCTGACAGCCAGTTCTTGCAGGTCAGTTCGCTGCCATGGGGTGCGCGAATGACGCGGTCATTGGCAATTCGATTTTGCTGGGACATGAACCCTCTCCTGATGCGATATGTATATACAAATTTATAGATCGCATTTTGCAAGCTTGGCAAGAAAAACATTCATCCTTAAAAAATGGCTGATTTTCGGTATATTCTTGCCCGATGCATTGAAAGACCGGCACAAATCTGCTCAAAAATATCTATACATTTAGCGGAATCGTGCTTTGCTGCTTGATCCGCCCGCAAGTTTCGCGATGATGCAAACATTAAACCCGACGAAAAAGGCCTGCTCCTTGACCCAAGATTTGCCCGCGACACTTCCGGATGCCAACCTTGCCCTTGATGGCAACGGCCCGCTTTATGACCAGATCAAGCGTGTGCTGGCGCGCAATGTTATTTCCGGGCACTGGATTGCAGGGCAGCAGATCCCGACTGAAATGGAACTGGTCGAGGTTTTTCAGGCATCGCGCATGACGGTGAACCGCGCGCTTCGCGAACTGGTCGCCGAAGGGGTTTTAACCCGCACCCGTGGTGCAGGCACCTATGTTGCCGATCGCAAGGCCCAATCTCCCATTCTGGAAATTCGGGCGATTGACCGCGATATTCGCGCCAGGGGCCATCGCCATGACAGCGAAATCATCACCTTTGACACGATTGAGGCCGATACCACGCTGGCGACCCAGTTCGGTATGACGCCAGGTGCGAAGCTCAGCCATTTTATCTGCCTGCATCGGGAAGAAGGCCAGCCTGTCCAGATCGAGGATCGCTGGGTCAACCTTGCTGCCGCCCCGGCCTTTGCCCGGCAGGAGTTTCGCGATATTACCGCAGCCGCCTGGCTTTTGGAAAATGCGCCCTATTCCGATGCCCAGCATTTGATCGAGGCGATTGCCGCCGACAATGCCACGGCAAAGCGCCTTGATATTGCGCATGGCGCGCCCTGCCTTGTTTTGCACCGGCGCACCTGGTTTCATGGCACACCCATTACCGTGGCAAAGTTCATTCATCCTGGCGAAAGCTATCAGCTTGGCGGGCATTTCGCCCCCCAACATCCCAGCGACGGCTAAGCTATCCTTATCCGCGCCCGTCGGGGGGTGCACTGCACACATATGGTTGTCGGTTTGCAAAACCTGCGATATTGCTTGTGGCTATCGCGGCATCATCATGGATATGCCTGCAAACGCACTTCACACGGTGCCATCGTTCTGCCCCCATAAATGGAAGCCTTATGTCTGATAATTCCGCACATTCTTCTGACCAGATCCTGCGGGAAACAGACCTGACGGCTGATAACACCAATGCCCCGAAATCCGGCTTTATGGCCGGGTTAAAGGGCCTGTTATTTCGTTTTCGTATATTGTTGCTGCTGTTGTGGGTTTTGGGGCTGGTTGCGATTGGCTATGCCGGGATTGAACGGCGCTTTGCCGTACCTGACAAAAACAATCTCGACAAATTTGTCCATGTTGGCGTTTTTGCCGCCATGGCCTTCTGGCCGATCATGGTGTGTGGCCGACGCAAGATCAGCATGTTTCTGGTTTTCATCGTTGTGCTGGGCGCGCCGGGGCTGGAGCTTATGCAGGCCCATTTTGGCAATGGCCGCATTGCCTCTCTCGCTGATATGACGGCCAGCCTGTGTGGCGTTGCGCTGGGGGCTGTTATTGCGTGGTTTGCGCGCCGGATCGGCTAGGGATTAACGCATCGTGCGGAATCGCAAGTGACCGTTGGTCGCCTGCAGCCCGCCTTTCCTGTCCCGATGGTCAGAATTCAATTTGCAGTGCAGCAGGAAATATTAAAATTTTCTGATGCAGTTATTTGCTACGAAATTTGTACAATTCAAAATTAAACACCGTTTTTCAACAACTTCAGCGATACCGCCGGGCGTTGTTAAGCCGCTTCACGTGCGAAGATAATCACATTCTATCCCTGGCTATTCCTTTGGACAGTTCCATTTGGCTTGCCAGCTTGTTAGGCAAGGCGTTAAGAGGGATTATACGTTCGACCAGTATTGGGACGCTGGAGTAATAGAACGATCGGTTGCTTTGGTAGAAGGCAACCCGGTGCAAATTGCATCAAGGGATGATAAAGCGGCGATTAGACCGGGTATTACACCCGGTGAATTGCGGCATAGGGACAGGGGGTTGCTGGGTGTTAACACACAGCAGAAATCAGGCGATTTTACGCGACCTTTTTGCGCTGGGCGATGTTGTCGTTCTGCTGCTGGGCGCGATTGTGGCCTCTCTCCTGCGGTTTGATACCTTTTTCCCGCCCGACGGATTTCTGGTTCCCACCTTTATGGCGCCACTTGTCTATCTGATGGTGATGGTCATGGTGCGGGGCTATCAAACCCTTAACCCCGAAACCATGCAGATCGGCCTTTTCCGGCTTTTGACGGCCCAGCTTGGGACCTATGCCTTGCTGCTGGTATTTGCCTATTTCGCCAAAGTTTCCGAAGATTTCTCCCGCCTCTGGACCGGTTATTCACTTCTGACCGGCACGGCGCTTTTGATCGCCTTACGGATAGGTGTGTTTGTCTGGCTGCGGCGCAAAGGCATTGCTGGCCATTTCCGGCCGCGTGTGGCGCTCATTTCCAGCGCACCTGAACCGTTGATCATTTCGCAATTGCGAGCCCGCGCCGAGAGCCACAGTTTTACTATTGTCCATAATCACCGGATTGTGCAGGACGAACAGGCTGGCGGCAGCCTGCGCGACGCCCTTTTGGAAATGCGCTCAGCAAAGCCCGACATTGTGGTGATGGCGGTTAATTCCAACGACAAAATCCGCTATGCTGATATCCTTGATGATATTGGCGCGATCTCATCGGATCTGGTCGAGATTTCGGACCTTAATGAAGGCCAGACGGGCGATGTTGCCAGCGAATGGGTTATTTTGGCCGGGCTTCCCTTTTTGCGCCGGGCCATGCGACCCTTTGGCGAACGGGGATGGTGGGTAAAGCGCCTGGAGGACATTCTTCTTGGTGCTGTTGCCCTGTTGCTCCTGTCGCCCATTATGCTGGCAATTGCACTTGCCGTTAAACTCACCAGCCGCGGACCTATACTGTTTGCCCAGTTGCGTCATGGCTTTAATGGCGAGACAATCCGGGTGATGAAGTTTCGCTCCATGTATGTGGATAAAATGACCGACACCCCGGAAAAAGTACAACAGGCGCGCCGGAACGACCCGCGCATCACGGCGCTGGGCGCATTCCTGCGTAAAACCAGCCTGGACGAGCTGCCGCAGCTGTTTAACGTGCTGCGCGGCGATATGTCACTGGTCGGCCCGCGCCCCCATGCTACGGCGCATAACGAGCTTTACCGCACCCGCATCGACGGCTATTTCGCCCGCCACCGGGTAAAACCCGGCATCACTGGCTGGGCCCAGGTCAATGGCTGGCGCGGCGAAACCGACACCGACGAAAAAATGCGGCAACGGGTGCTACACGATATGTTCTACATCCAGAACTGGTCCCCATGGCTGGATATCCGGATTATGTTTATGACCTTGGTGAACGGGTTTGTTCATCGGAATGCTTATTGACAATAAAGACTGTTGTAAAAAATTTTATGCACGTACTGAATAAAAATACACATTTTGAGGTCAGTAAGTATACGTGCATGCGATGGTTAATTTTGCTTCAATATCTTCCAAATGCAAAATAAAACGTTGACTTGATACAGAAAATAGCTGCGGTCTACGCTTGCATACTTGCGTATGACAAAGAGGAACATGCATGAAGATCATGATTCTTGGTCTTAATTATGCACCTGAAAAGGTTGGTATAGCGGTCTACACCAGCGGCATGGCCGCTCATCTTGTTGAAATGGGCCATGAGGTACATGTAGTGACAGGGCAGCCTTATTATCCAGGATGGCATATTATGAATGACCACCGAGCCATTCTATGGAAAAAACGAACTGAAGAAGGTGTCCACGTTACCCACTGCCCTCATTACATACCGGCACGGCCTAGTGGAAGGTTACGTATTCTACATCATGCAAGTTTTGCCATCTCCTGCCTTGTACCTACGCTATATAAGACAATACATCTTCGGCCACACTGGGTCATCACCATTGCTCCGTCACTCCTCTCGGCTCCCGTGGCACTCCTTGCTGCATGGATCAGTGGTAGTAAAAGCTGGTTACACATCCAAGACTTCGAGATTGAGGCAGCATTTGCGACTGAGCTGTTAGCCAAACATGGTCTTGCAGCGCGCTCTGCGCGCTGGTTCGAACAGAGAATGCTTAAAGCTTTCCGACGGGTAAGTACTATATCACCGCAAATGTGCCTTAAACTGGCAGAAAAGGGCGTTAAGCCTGAGCGTATCCGAGAGTTTCGTAACTGGGCGGACATCACTGCAGTGTACCCTCTCGAAACTCCATCGCCTTATCTCGCCGAATGGGGGATCAAAACACCTCATGTCGCACTCTATTCCGGAAATATTGGCAACAAACAAGGCATAGAGATAATCATCGAAGCTGCTCGTATGTTGGTAGCACGCCAAGACCTCACCTTTGTCATTTGTGGGGAGGGACCAAATCGCGCAGCTCTTGAGTCACTGGCATTAAACCTTCCTAATATACACTTTTTTGATCTTCAGCCGAAAGAACGCCTAGGTGAACTGCTCAACCTAGCCACCATCCACTTAATGCCCCAAATAAAAGATGCAGCTGATTTGGTATTACCCTCCAAACTAACCAATATGTTGTCTTCGGGTAGGCCGGTAGTAGCAAGCACACCTGCTGACAGCGGCCTTGCATTAGAAGTGGCAGATTGTGGGATTGTAACCGAGCCAGACAATCCCACAGCATTCGCTGAGGCCATTGCAAAACTGGCAGACTGCCCCTCGCTCCACGCGTCTTACGCAAAAAACGCCCGAACCCGTGCTGAAGTACGCTGGAACGGACTAGGAATATTAGCAGAATGGGAGAAAGAGTTGCATTGTAAGAACTCTGAAAGCCCGAAAACGAGAGATTTTATGGATGTCTAGCGCGAAAAGACTGATACAACAGGGAAGGTTTATTTTTTGGCTATGGAACCACCCTCTAACTCAGCATGGTCGGGCGAAAACAATCATCCGATTTATAAAGTGGCAAATAGGGTCTCGAATACTCAAAAGAGAAGTTGTACTTCCGTTTGTAGATAACAAAGTTCTTCTGGTATCCAATGGCATGACTGGAGCAACAGGAAATTATTATTGTGGTTTGCACGAACATAAAGAAATGGCATTTGTACTACATTCTCTACGCATAGGAGACCTTTTCGTAGATGTTGGTGCAAACGTCGGCTCTTATACAATTCTGGCCAGTCACACTGGAGCGAATGTTATCTCAATTGAACCTATACCATTCACATTTAACCAACTAAGAAAGACGATTGCTGTCAATCTTCTCACAAATACACATGTTGTAGCACATTGTATCGGATTGGCAGATCAGGAAGGAGAACTTGTTTTTACTGCAGATTTAGACACAACGAATCACGTTGTACCAAAAGATCTCTCAGAAAAAGATAAAGATATACCAACTCAAACGATTACGGTACCAGTTATTACTCTGGATACATTGTTAAAAGACCAAGCCGCCACAATGATCAAAATCGATGTTGAAGGATTTGAAGGCCTTGTGCTCAAAGGTGCTGAATCTGCCTTAAAATCAGATAAGCTTATTGCCGTCATCCTTGAAATGAACGGTAACAACAATAGATACGGACTAGAAGATCAAGACATTTTAGATCTAATGGCAAAAAACGGTTTTTTTCCTTTCTCATATGACCCCTTCACGAGAGATTTCCAAAATGCCCATATAGGGGAAGGTAATACGATTTTCTGTAAATTAACACATAAACAAGCGATCCTGGAGCGTGTTGCAGCCGCACCGAAGTTTTGTCTGGCCAATGGAACATCTATATGATTGGAAAGACCTTCCAATATCCTCTTATTCTGCGTTTGCGACGAGGTGTCGTGACAAAACGATTAGTAAAAGGGGTAGCAGCCAACTTACTGGGAAAAATCTGGGTGTTGTTAGCGCAACTCTTGGCAATTCCAGTTTTGACCGCTTATTGGGGGGCGGATGGATATGGCGTTTGGCTAATGTTAATTACCATCCCGACTTATCTGAATTTAAGTGATGTTGGCTTGGGGACAACCGCAAGCGTCGAAATGACCAGACGGATTGCAAACGACGATCCGCAAGGCGCACATGCCACTTATCATAGCGCGTGGGTGTTCATGACCGGACTAACCGGGACGTGTGCGATGCTGGCGATAGGATATGCCACTCATATTGCAATCAATGCGACACCGAATGCGAACCGTTTCGAAGGTGTATCGCTCGCATTCGCAATAGTTTCAATGACACTTTATGCCATCGTTTCTGTGCAAATGCGTCTGCTGCAAGGATTATATCAGGCGACCCACAAATATGCTCTAGGTACATTTCTCAATGGCTTAGTCGTTCCCGTCGAGGGAATCGCGATGGTCATCGTGGCCATAAGCAATGGTGCTATTTTGGAGCTTTCTCTGGCTATGCTCGGTATACGGTTAGTAGCATGGTTGATTTTCTATCGCATCCTCCGGCGTCATGAGCCATGGTTTGCTCTTGGCTGGCGTGCTGCTACTTGGGACCAATTTAAAACTCTCTTCAGGCCTTCCCTTGCCGCCTTCTGCCTCGTCGTCGCCGACGCTCTCATGCTGCAAAGTATAATTGTAATTCTGGGCTGGGTGGCAGGCACCAGCACAGTGGCGATCTTTGGTGCTGCTCGCTTCTTGAGCCGCGCGCCCCTCCAACTCTCCAGTCTTCTGTCGCGCGCCAGCCTGCCGGAATTGACACGCGCCCTCACCGCAAAAAATTTTCTGCTGTCCAACCGTCTCGCCGGTCTAAATGTCCTGACAGCGCTGTCTATTACACTGCCTTTCGCCCTATTTCTTTGCCTATTTGGTACCGATTTGCTGCGGCTTATCTCTCATAACCAGCTGAACGCTGGACGGATGCTCTTTATCGGGCTTGCTCTTGCAGCCACGTTAAACGCTGTTTGGGGAGCCCTGGCAACACCTCTCCTCTCTTTGAATCAGCAGGGCCTCTTCTCATACCACTACCTTATCGCAGCGACCTTACTTATCTCTGTTCTCGTTGTCTCGCCTTGGGATAAAGGTCTCACTTCTGCTTGGGGTATGGCATTAGTTGAGGCAGGAATGGTGGGAACCGTGGCTTCTCGGTCAAAACTAATAGGTTCAATTCATGTCAGCCATTAACCTCATTATCCTAATTTTTCTTACGTTTTTTTATGTCTGGTTATTTTTCAGTAGAATCCGCAAATATGGCCCAACATTTTCTTTGGGCATAACACTTGGCGTGTTGTTTTTTTTATTATTTCCTCTATGGATCGCAGCTTTAAATGGGGAATTAACTCTTGATTTACAAGCAACGATGTTGACCAGCATCCCAATTCTTGAATGGAACAAAGGTGCAGAAACTATTTTTTGGATGCTACTCCCTATCATTTCCGTCACCCCCTATGTATTTCGCGCCTCGAAAAAAAAACATTTTCAAGAATCAGAAAATGAAAAAAATACGTTATCACTACGCTCTTGGGTGTTCATATACATTTTAAGTGAATTATTATTCTTTGCTGCATCCGGTTTGATAGGTGGAGGAGAACACTGGTACCGATCCAGGAATGAATTTTACAGTCAATACGGACAAAGCGCCGTTCTTTTTTCTTTTACAGTGTCTGCCTTAAGAATTATAACAATTGCACGAATTATGTCAGAACACCTATCGGGAGCACTATCGACAAAATCCACGCTAGGCCTTTGCATATTCATTTCATTAACCACATTATACACCACGGGAAATAGAATATTTCTTCTATTTATAGCCGCAGAAATCCTTATCGTTCTTATCATAAGAAGAAGATATTTTTTAATTCTTATTGGAGTAATTGCCGCAATTCCCTTTGGGTTTGCAATGAGCATTTTCAAATGGATTCGTGTATATATGCACACTTACTCTGATTTTTCCGTCTCAGGAATATTATCCGGCATCAACTCTGGAATAAACTTCTCCCTGCAGCAGATGACATTAGAGGGATTTAAACAAAGAGATTTCTTTCAAGGAATTGTGGAATCCGCGAACGTGAATGTTTATTACGGAATAGTAAAAAACTTTGGAACAACAACCCCATTACTATGGGGTGAAACTATTGGAAAAATTTTCGTATTTTGGGTCCCTCGCTCTTTTTGGGAAAACAAGCCAGAAACCATCACCGTCATCATGGCACAATTTATGGCTCCAAATATATCTACATTAAGTCTAGTAACAACAATTTTTGGAGAGTTCTATGCAAACTTTGGCGTAATATCCTTGATTGCACTCCCTATTACACTGTTTTTCGTCGACAAGTTATTTTCGCCTCTTTACCATAACTCCTTAAGCTATCAATTTACAATGTTTTTGTTTGGAATTGCAATTATTCGATTCCCCATGTCAGATTTCATAATTTACATGTTGATTTTAGTTGCCATTATGTGGATAGATAGAAAATTACTTGCATCAATTTATTCAAAAAAAAACAACAGATCGCACGATAAAGGACAGTTTCTATAATGAAAAAATTTATCTACATACAATCATTTATTACGCTGTATCGCGAACCTGTTATTCTTGCTCTAGCCAAAAAATTTCGTCTTACAATCATGGCCGACTTGAACCCTGAAGATAGCCTAGGATACAATACCAGAGGTGAACTACCAGCACACAAATATATTAATTCAAAACGCCTATCAATATGCAACCATCGGTTATTATTTCAACCGCACGTCGACTTAATGTCACTCCGTGAAATAGATGGAATTTTAATTGATGCAAATATTCGTTTAGTCTCCCTTTGGTTGCTACTCTTCCGCTGCCGCCTATCAGGCGTAAAGTTATATTTACACGGGCAAGGAGCTTATCGTGTCCTCTACCCACGCTTAATCCATCGAATACTTTTTAAAACATTAGTAAATTTATCTACTACATATATATGCTATAATGACGCAGCTCGGAAAACTCTCATCGACATAGGATGTTCAAAACAAAAACTAGCCGTTGCCAATAACTCTCTAAACTTAAAATCCATCGTAGTCCCTAAAGAAAAAACAGGAACGGAAACAGGAATACTTTTTATCGGACGACTGCGTGAAAGATGCCGCTTGGAAATCTTATTAAATGCCATTTCAGATCTTCGTTCAAATGGACAAGAGATAACAGCTCACGTCATTGGAACAGGTGAACTGGAAAGCTTTTATCGCAAAAAATATTCTAATAAAAATTGGATAATTTGGCATGGAAATATTTTTGAAGATTCAAAAATAGCAGAAATTAGTCGTCAGTGTAGAGTTGGTTGTTATCCTGGAGACGCGGGGCTCTCCATTGTGCACTATTTTGGGTTATCTCTTCCTCCAATTGTCCACGACCAAATGCATCGACATATGGGTCCAGAGCCTCATTATATTCAAGAAGGAATAAATGGATTTTTATTTTCCCCTGGAAATTTATCCGAAAAGCTGAAGGAAATATGGCTCATGCCAACGCATAAAATTCATGAAATTTCTACATCGGCTCAAAAATCATATTGGAACCTTAACACCCCTCCCCTCGGCGAGAAAATTCTAGAAATAATTAATCGCTCAGAAGACTCAATAGAATGAAATTTTTTCTCTTGCGAAAACTTATCTCTTTCAATTTTAATATAGTTTCCGCAAAAATATCCTGATCATATAGCCAAATAATGGAATAAATAGAAATGAAAAAATTTGACATCCATAAATGGCGGCCAGAGTTGGGCGCAGGAGGATACGCAAATGATGACTCCAATATGGCTTTTTATCTACGCATCCATGCTATTCTACCTAAAAATGCTGTTATACTTGATTTAGGTGCAGGACGCGGCCCAAATTTAGAAATGGCTTCCAAGAGCCAGTTTCGCTGGAAGTTCATGAATCTATACGAACATTGCCAGCATCTGATCGCTGCAGACATTGACCCAATCGTCACAGAAAATATGTTTGCGCACGAAACGATCGTTCTCAAGCCTAATGCCCCCTATCCTTTTAAAGATAACCAATTCGACATCATAATTTCGGACTGGGTATTAGAGCACATTGACGACATATCATCTTTTAGCTCTGAACTGTATCGAATATTAAAGCCGGGAGGGTGGTTCTGTGCACGAACTCCGAATAAATTCGGTCTTATAGGCCTTGGCGTCAATTTTTTGGGTGCTTTCGAGCATATAATTCTTCCCTGGCTTCAACCAGAAAGACAGACAATTGATGTCTTCCCGAAACACCACAAATTGAACACTCTTTCCGCCTTATCCACCGCATTCAAGAAAGATCATTGGCATAATTGTACATACAGAGTTTCTACACAACCTGCTTACCATGCGAACAAAAACTGGCTATTCTGGGCAACAGAAAAATGGCAAAAATTTTCTCCAGAGTGCATGAAAACAATTATTTTAGTTTTCATGCAGAAAAAACCATCAGATAATCAACAAAAAATAAAAAATTGACTTCATTCTCTCCACAGCAAAGAATGATTTTTCAATACAACAGAGATTATCATTACACGCCCCCTAAAACCCGCATTAGAAAAGGGAAACGCATGAAGCCAATTAAAACACAAAAAATTCACACAAAAGATAAAAGTAGGCTCAATGCAAAATGATTAGTTTTGTGAAGATAAACGTCATTCGCGCCGAGACATGCAAAAAGTAAAAATATCATTTACTTATGGGGATTACTAAGAACCGACGTCACGGTATTATCAAAATGATGAAACATAAGCAACTGAGCATAGCTAGATGAAAACCATTTTTCGACGTTTTCTCAAAGCAATACACTTAGCCTCCAACCCGATTTATCGGCACGGATTGCGGCATGGTGTTGCGGCGACAATCGAGCACCGTGTTGCGTTAGAGACACTTAACTTAAAAACCATTATCGATGTTGGTGCTAACAAGGGACAGTTTTCGTTATTCGCGCACGCTCTGTTTCCTCACGCAATCATTCACGCTTTCGAACCTTTAAAGGGACCGGCACAATGTTTTACACGCATGTTCCAGGATAAATCCAACATAATATTGCACCACTGCGCGCTCGGTAATGACGGGAGCATAAATGTCATTCATATTTCAGGCCGCGAGGATAGCTCATCCTTATTACCTATTTTACCACGCCAAAGTCATCTATTTCCGGGAACCAATGAGGTTGGCACACAAAACATTAAGGTTACCCGTGGCGATGACGCTCTATTCGGGATCAACCTTCCCAAGCCTTTACTCATCAAGCTAGATGTACAAGGCTACGAGAAATCGGTACTAGAGGGAATGCCCACGTTACTTGCACAAGCCGACCACGTTTATGCCGAGATTTCGTTTCAAGAACTTTATTCTAACCAAGTACTCGCGGGAGAATTAATTGCCTACTTGCAACAACAAGGTTTTATTCTCAAAGCAATTTACCATCTAAGCACCGACAAACAGGGTCAACCTGTTTATGCGGACGCGTTGTTTGAGCGACAAGTCACATGATCCCATCTATTGCAGTAATCATCCTCACCTATAACGAAGAAATCCATCTGGCACGCGCACTGGACAGCGTGGCATCCGTTGCCCACTCGATACATGTAATTGATTCTGGTTCCACGGATTCCACATGTGCCATTTCCCAGAAATTCGGGGCAGAAATACTTACTCATCCATTTAAAAATTATGCAGACCAATTCCAGTGGGCATTAGAGCATATTTCCACCAATGCATCCTGGATTTTACGACTCGATGCAGATGAGATTATCGAACCAGATCTAGCTGCTCGTATCCGAACAGAACTACCCCATGTTACAGCGGATATTTCCGGCATTAGTTTTGATAGAAAACACATTTTTTTAGGCCGTTTTATTCGTCATGGCGGACGTTATCCGCTGCGGCTTTTACGCCTTTTTCGGCGAGGAAAAGGCCGGATCGAACAGAGGTGGATGGATGAGCATATTGTCGTTGAAGAAGGAAGGACAGTGCATTTCTCGGGCGGCTTTGCAGATCATAATCTCAATGACCTCACCTATTTTACAGACAAGCATAACAAATACGCTACCCGCGAGGCAGTAGACGTCTTAATCCGCCGCCATAGTCTCACCACACCAGACGAAGCCCTCACCGCAAAGACATCTGCTCAGCAAGCGGCATGGAAACGTCAAATCAAAGAGAAAATCTATAATCGTCTTCCCTTGTGGATAGGACCAATCGCCTATTTCATCTATCGTTACATTTGGCAATTAGGCTTCCTTGACGGAAAAGAAGGTCTAATTTACCACGGTCTACAAGGACTGTGGTATCGCTTTCTTGTTGGTGCCAAGGTAGAAGAGTTGGATCTAGCCTTACGTTCATGCAAAGATAAAGATAAAAAAAAGGAAATACTAAAAATAAGAACAGGATTGAAAATTTTTGAAACCAACATGGATAATATTAAAAATGGCAACAAATATTGAGTCTATCGATGGATATACATGGGAAAACTCATCCCATGAAAACTCTCACAGTTATATCTTACCTGCTATTAATAAAATTATTTCCGAACACGCATCAAAGAAAAAAAATAAATTAAAAATTTTTGACCTTGGATGTGGCAATGGTTCATTAACACACCAGCTTTCTCAACTTGGATATGACGTTTGCGGGGTAGACCCCTCCCAAGAAGGAATTTCGATCGCAAACCAAGAATTCCCACACCTAAAATTGACGCAAGGCTCCGCTTATGATGATCTAGCAAAACAATATGGAACTTTTGATATTGTCGTCAGCATCGAAGTTGTAGAGCATGTCTATGCACCGCGCATCTATGCTAAGACTTTACACAATTTGGTTAGTGAAAAAGGTTGCGCAATTATCAGCACCCCATACCACGGTTATTGGAAAAATCTCGCTATAGCCTTACTGGGAAGATTTGATAAACACTTCACTGCCTTATGGGATCATGGTCACATCAAGTTCTGGTCCATAAATACACTTGACCAATTGCTGAAAGAGGCCGGATTTTCTGATATTAAATATCACCGAGTCGGGAGGATACCTGCATTGGCCAAAAGCATGATAGCGGTTTGCTATAAATAAAAAACACACAAAGAATCAAAATTAATATCTTACACAAAAAATTCTCTATTTTTTCAAGAATATGAGAATTTTAGGCGAATGTGGTCATTTTAAATAATGATATTTCCCCAATCGTCTTATGTGGTGGTTCTGGGACACGTTTATGGCCGTTATCACGCCGGGATTACTCAAAGCAGTTTGTGTCCCTGATTGGTGGCAGGTCCCTGTTGGAGATGACTTTTTCCCGGTTAAAGCCTTTCGGGTCAATTGTCGCTATCGGTTCGGAAGCACAGCGTTTTCTGGTTGATGAAGCCGCTGGTCTTGCTGGTTGCGATGTCACGCAGGTGCTTGAACCGTTTGCTCGTGATACAGCCCCTGCGATGGCACTTGGTGCATTGGCGGTTGGCAAAGCAAATGACCTCCTGTTGTTTTGTCCAGCGGACCATTTTATTCCCGATGACGAGGCTTTTGTGGAAATGGTGCAAGGTGCGGCACCAGCGGCGGCCGAAGGCAAAATCGTAACGTTCGGTGTTGTGCCGCATGCGCCAAGTACGGCTTATGGCTATATTGAAATGGGTGAAAAGCTAGAGAATGGCTGTTTTCAGTCACGTGGCTTTTTGGAAAAACCCGGTATTGAACGGGCAACGCAATTTCTGGCATCGGGAAAGCATGTCTGGAATGCCGGGATTTTTCTGGTGCGCCGGGATGTTTTGACGGACGCCCTTGCGACATTTGCACCAACAACTCTGAAAGCCTGCGAAGAGGCGATCAGCCATCATTCAAAAGACGGACGGTTTATTCGTCCTGACGCCGCAGCCTTTGCCAATGCCGAAGCGAAAAGCATCGATTATGCAGTGATGGAAAAGGCCGAGAATGTCGTCGTCTGTCCCTTTTCCGGAAGCTGGAGCGATGTGGGCAGCTGGAATGCCCTGGCTGATCTTAATCCGGCGGATGAAGCTGGCAATAGCGCGGGTGGCGCGACTGGCAACGTAAAAGCCATTGCGACAGAAAATACATTTGTACATGCGGACCCGAACCGCCTTGTTGTCACCGTTGGTGTCAAAGACCTGATTGTTGTTGATACGCCAGACGCTGTCATGATCACCACATGAGGTTTCTACTGCATCAACCAGTTTTTAACTACAGCCTGATCCATAAGATCCAACTCACCCCGATTACATGCAACAATTGCACAGTCTTCCTGTTCCAACCGGCGCACCAATGCGGATCCAACCATGCCGATATGCCCTGCAATGTAAATCCGTTTTCGGATGAAATTATATTTCGACCTGGCCATCGTCAATGCTCCATAGTTGTAAACAGAACGCACGAAATCGTTGGATACATCTGAGTGTATCCAACGGACGTCTCTTATTCTGTTATTTTCCGGAAATAGAAAACTAAACAGAATGTGCGGCAGGCGCACTTCATGTATGGACACAAATCCTATATCAAATAAAAACAAACGGAAAAAATTTATCCAAAAGATAACCGGTCAAACCATAACGCATACCTATGTTTTTCAACTTACCTCCGACCATGTTCTGCCATAGTCATTCGTGAAAATGCTGCTGCAGATA
Source organism: Thalassospira marina (assembly GCF_002844375.1). NCBI lineage: Bacteria > Pseudomonadati > Pseudomonadota > Alphaproteobacteria > Rhodospirillales > Thalassospiraceae > Thalassospira > Thalassospira marina. Next base: position 4,168,753 of record NZ_CP024199.1, read on the forward strand.
CAAAAATAAACGTAATACCCATTCCAGGAATTTGCAGGCTAAAATCAGTCAAGGCATGTGCCCCTACAATACACATCACTGATGTACCAACAATCAAATACACACTATCTTTACGAGCTACAAATATAGCTTTGGTAACCTGATAAAAAACAACAAGAAAAATAACGAACAGAATCACAAACCCATAAAAACCCGTACCAAAATAAAACTCCAGGTAACTATCGTGAGCAAGGCTCCATGTCAGCGGGCTCAATTTCACATCCTTAAAGGGTCGAAATCCGGGCTCAAAAGTTCCGTAACCATAGCCCGTAGACAATGCCTGTGTCCCTGCTGCCGCTACGGCGTCATAAAGATGTAAACGGAGCTGCTGATCTCCTTCAAGATACTCAAATCGCTTCTCTAGCCCGGCCCCGCTAATCGCAAACCCTCCCACCGCCAACAAAACCGCGCCGGCGATCATCACATTGCCAAAGCGGGGCGATACCATTTTACTAAATCGAAAGCATAAAAGAGCGACAAACACGCCGATCATACCGCTGACAAAACCCGCGCGGGAATGGGTGAGCATGAGCGCCGTGCCGGTGGTCAGCACGCCGACCAACGGCAACCAGGCACTGACCAGCGTGCCATCAAGCATTTTGCGGGTAATCTGGCGGGCGGTGCCGCCATCGCGGAAATCGCGAGCGAGGATTTTAACGAGGTAAACCAGCGAGGCGACGAGGCCGATTGCCGCATAGGTGGCATAGCTGTTGCGGTTAATAAAAGTGCTGGTCAAATCGCCGCGATAGGCGGTTTTGTCGTACCAAAACACCGTTTCCCAGCCACCGAAATAAACAATGAGGCCATAGACAGCGTAAACGGTTGAGACCAGCACAAAGAATTTCAGCATCGTCGATGCATTTTCGCGTTTGCGACCATAGCGCGCTGACAACCAGAAGACACCAGCATAGGCCAGCAGCACCATCAGGGCGTCCCATGTCAGGTCCGGGGCGATGGTGACGCGTGGCGCAAGCTCGATACCCAGTTGGGCACTGGCTTCCGCCCAGATTGGATGGGCAATGGCGGGAACAATCCCCGGCGTCGCCTGCACAATGATCCAAGCCACAACGATGAAAAACAGGATCATTGGAATTTTTATGCGGGTATAAAAGCGGCGTTCGCCCTCCGGTGGCGACATCAGGCACGCGATCGCATCCAAAACAACAAGAATACCAACCCACAAGGACAATAAAGACCAGGCCCAGGGAAGGTTGCTGCCAAAGGGAAGAGGTGCCAGCGCAACCAGTGCGAGCAATCCCCAAAACACGATGCGGCGTAAAAGACGTGCCACTTTCTTCCCTCCATTTCCCGCAGCAAAGGCGCGATCTGCCATCGCTTTTGCAAGCTGTCCCTTCTGCCTAATTACCGTTGATCCGGGATCACGTCAGCAATAAACATAATTTTATTGATACTTCATCGCCTACTGGTTGCTGCGCGCCTGAAAATTCCGTATAGCTAATCGACAAAACCGGGTTTGGGACAACCCGGGACCAAGGGATACATACCGGGGGCCAGTTTGAGCAACTCCACCACCTCATCGACCGTAACTGCGAATGCGCAGGCGGAAGAAAAACGGTCGCGACTGAAATCGCTGGCCAACAGCTTTACACCCAATAACGATAACGACGAAATCGACCTGCAGGAACTTCTGCGCACGCTTTGGCGTCGCAAAAGCGTTATTTTCTCGATCGTCGTTTTGCTGACGGTTCTGGTCACGCTCGTCGTTTTCCAGATCGCGCCAAAATATACCGCTGCAACCAATGTCATTATCGATGGCCGAAAAAACCAGGTTGTCGATATTGAAAGCGTGATGAGCGGCGTATCATCCGAAATGGGTGCATTGCTGAGCGAAGTGGAAGTGATCAAATCCAGCTCGCTGATCCGCCGGGTGGTCACTGACCTTAACCTTGAAAAAGACCCGGAATTCAATGCCGAGCTTCGCGAAGTTCCCTGGTATAAAACCCTTCTCAAGCCGGAAACCTATGTCGGTGATGATTTTCTGGTTTCCATAGGTTTGAAAAAACCCGAAGTCCTGCTTAGCGAGACCGAACAGGCCGAAGAACGCACCAACCGTGTGATCAACAATGTCAAAGAGCATATGGATGTCAGCATTGTTGGCCGTTCCCAGGTCATTGCCATCAGCTTCACCTCGACCAATGCCCGCAAGGCATCGCTGATCGCCAATACCATTGCCGATCAATATATCGTCGATCAGCTGGAAGCAAAATTCGAGGCCACCCGCCGCGCCACCTCGTGGCTGAATGACCGTCTCGCCTCGCTTCGCGATAAAGTCCAGGTATCGGAAGGTGCTGTTCAGGCGTATCGGGAATCAATTTCAAGTCAGGTTGGCCAGGGCTCCAAGCTCACCGAACAGCAGATTTCCGAGCTCAACTCCCAGCTTATTCTGGCCCAGGCCAACCGGGCCGAAGCCCAGGCGCGCTTAAACCAGGTGCAGCGCCTGCTGGGTAACACAGCGGACCTTTCATCCGCCGCCGAAGTTCTGAACTCCCCCCTGATCCAGCGGTTGCGCGACCAGGAAGCGGAACTTTTGCGCAAAGTATCAGAACTTGAATCCCGTTACGGCAGCCGTCACCCGGCCATGATCAAGGCCCGGGCCGAGTTGACCGACCTACGTGGCTCGATCGAGCGTGAAGTTCGCAAGATCGCCCAGAGCCTGAAAAACGAGGTTGGTGTTGCCCAGGCACGTGTCAGCACGCTGCAGCAAAGCCTCAATAGCCTTGAGAGCAAAAACAACACCCAGAACCAGGCTGAAATCCGCCTGCGTGAACTGGAACGCGAAGCAAATGCCAACCGGCTGCTTTACGAAAACTTCCTCAACCGGTTCAAAGAAACCAACAGCCAGGAAGACCTGCAGCAGGCCGATGCCCGCATCATTTCACGCGCCGAAGTCCCGGTTGATCCTTCTGCGCCGAAAAAGCAGCTGATCATTGCTGTTGCGTTTGTTGGTTCCATCTTCCTCGGTGTGGTTCTGGTGTTCGTGCTGGAGCAGCTTGATAACAGCTTCCGCAGTACCGAGCAGCTTGAACAGATTGCCGGTGTACCGGGGATCGGCATGATCCCGCTTCTGACCGGCAACCTGCTGGGCAAAACCGATGTCGGACGGTTTCCAACGCACAAGCCCGGTTCGGCAACAACAGAATCGGTCCGCAGCCTGCGCACCTCGCTGATGCTCTCAAACGTGGATAACCCGCCGCGCATCGTTGGCATTACCTCAACTGTACCTTCCGAAGGTAAATCCACTCTGGCCGCCTGGCTGGCACAGGTTACGTCCAATTCCGGTCAGCGCACGCTTCTGGTGGATTGCGACCTTCGTCGTCCCACGGTGCATAAAACCTTTGGTGCGGATAACAAACACAGCCTTGTTGAACTGCTTGCCGATGAATGCACCATCGACCAGGCGATCAAGAAAGACGAGGAAACCGGTCTTTACCTGCTGCCGGCCAAGGTCACACAGGCCAATGCGCTTGATCTTCTGTCCTCAAGCCATATGCAGACAACCCTGATGGCACTTCGCGAGCATTTCGATTTCATCGTGCTTGATGCGCCGCCAATCCTTGCGGTTTCAGACTCCAAGGTCATCGGCCTGATGGCAGATAAAATGCTTTATGTCGTTAAATGGGACAGCACGCCGCGCGGTCTTGTCAAGGCTGGGCTTAAAGAAACCACCGAAGCCGGGATCGACCTTGCCGGTGCGGTGCTGACCCAGGTCAATGTCAAGAAGCACGCCAAATATGGCTATGGTGATTACGGCTATTATTACGGCCGTTACAAAGACTATTACGCCAAGGGATAAAGATGCGCTTTATTTCAAAGCGCAGGCTTCCTGCGATTATCGGCCTTCTGGCGGGAACGGGGTTACTCGTTCTCGCCGTGCCCCATACCATTGCAGCCATGCTGCTGGCACTTTCAACCCAGCGCTACGATTATATCAGCAATCCCAATACCAGCGACACCACGCTGGGCGAGCTTTATGACACGACGATGGATGCCATCGACTGGGTTCCAACCTCGAAGGCATGGACCCGGATCGGTTATATCGAAATGGAGCGCGCCAAGCGGGCAGATACAACAGAAGATCAAACCGACCACTACCTGAAGGCCGACAGCGCCTTTACCTCTGCCCTGACCATTTCGCCAATGGATACCTATACCTGGACACGCCTGACCTTTACCCGCCTGAAAACCGGTGGCGCAACGGATGGCACCGCAGTTGAGTCGCTGCGCATGTCCCTGCTGACCGGCCCTTATGAGCGTAATATCGCCGTTAACCAGATCAGTTATGCCGTCAGCCTGTGGTCACAATTAACCCCGGCTGAACAACATGACATCCAGGAAAAAATCCGCTGGATCGACACGCTGGAACACCGGGATCTGGTGGCACTTGCCAAACGCAATTCATCAGCTCTCGAAATCACGGTCGGTGCAATGTCCACCGCCCCGACAAATTTATTCCAGCGTTTTATCCGTGATATCAACAAACCCGGTTCAAATACGAAATAACCGGCCAAGCTGAAGTAGCGCAGCGTAAAACCATTGATACCCCTAGCAGCGGCCGAACTGATACGACAGCGCCACATCTGTCACCAAAGCATCACACCACACTTTTTAAGTGCATAATTGACAATTGAAACGCTTGTGACAGCCGGGAATTTGCGAAATCTCAACGCAATCCGCCTAATTTCAGCCCTATTACCAAGAATCCGAAACGGCTAATTTGCAGCCAAAAACAGATACTTCCGAATCAGATGACCTCGGGTCATAACCCTACCTGTGCTTTAAGAGGGGGCTTTCCTATCTGAATATCTGGTATAGAGCTAATGGCCGTTCGAATTATGTTGTAAATTAGCAACAGTGTTGACCCGTTCTCGTGATAAATCACGTCAAACGTGCAATATTGTTTGCTTACGCGAAATCGCTCCCATAGATTTATTCTCACGGATAAGGGTCAAAAGGCAGGATATGTACGCCTTGTTGCCCACTGGGGACAGAACAAAGCGCACGTAAGGGAGTCGCTGGAACATGAAGATGATGAGCAAACTTGCAGCAGTCACTGCATTGGCCGGTGGCATGCTTTTAGGGGCCTATGCCCCTGCTATGGCACAATCCGCCTCTATTACACCAACCATCATTGCATCGCTACAGTCTGCAAACACGTCACCCGATGCGCTTGCCACAGCTGTACGGGCACTGGTTGCGGGAAATCCTGGCGCCGCAGCCACCATTGCCGCTGCTGCTGCCAAATTTAACCCGGCTGCGGCTGGCCTGGTAGCAGGCGCTGCTGCTGCCGCTGCACCCAGTACTTCCGCCGGTGCGATTGCGGCTTCTGTTGTTGCGGCAGTTCCGACCTCGGCGACAGACGTAACCACTCAGGTCGTCTCGGCAGTTCCTGCCGCCGCTGCACAGGTTGCCGTTTCGGTTACCAAAGCGGGCGGTGCAAACGCCAATCCGGCAGCCGTTGCTGCCGCTGCGACGCGTGCAGCACCCAGCAGCGCACTGGCAGTTGCAGCTTCTGTATCAAAAGCCAACCCGACCGCTGCTAACCAGATCGCAAGCCAGGTTGCAGTGGCTGCAGCCCAAAGCGGCTCTACGACAAATTCCGGTGCAATTGCAGCAACCGTTGCAGCCAGTGCCAATGTAAATAAGGACAGTGTGGTCAGTTCTGTCGCCGCTGCGACCGGCCAGACAGAAACCGAAGTAACCAATCAAGCTGATGACTCGGCAGTTGAAGCATCAACCGCTGCGGCAAATGCAGACGCGACAGTAAACGCCGCGAATAGTGACGTAGCTACGGCTGAAACGGCAAATGACCAGGCTGATACCAGTACCCAAACAGCCGAAGCAAACAATGATACAGGCGGTGAAGCCGGTGATGCTGGTGAAGTGGCAAATGAAAACGAAACACCCAGCGCTGCTCAGGACGATAATCAGAGTAGCCCAACTCAGCCCCAGAACCAAGGCTGATCGGGACACCCTGCCAACATATTAAATGCTTGAAGATTTAGTAAGGGGATACAAAGTGAAATTTCTTAAAGGGGGACTGCTCGCATCCGTAGCAGTTGGCGCATTGGCGGTTGTTCTTCCGGCAGCGGCGCAGGAAACAGTTAATCCTGATCAGGCAGTGACCCAGCGCGCGCCTGAAGGATATGAGCCGAACGGCATTACCGTTGGTTCTTTCCGCCTTTATCCGAAGGTTGAAGCCGCGGAAGAATATAACGACAATATCTACAAGTCGAACACCAACGAAACCGACGATTACATCACCAAGATTTCGCCGGGCCTGCAGTTGCGTTCGAACTGGAACCGTCACTTCCTGCAGTTTGAAGCATCTTCAGAATTCGGCATTTATGCCGATACCAACGACAACGATTATGCTGACTACAATCTTCGTGCAACGGGCCGTGCAGATGCAACCGAAGCCCTTAAATTCAACGGTGATGCACGCATGCAGCACCTGCATGAAGACCGTGGTGGCGACGATGTTGCAACCGATGCCAAAGAACCGGTTGAATATGACAAACTGACCGGCGTTATTGGCGGCACCTACAAGCCCAACCGCTTTAGCGTTGGCCTGACCGGTACGGTTGACGATTACGATTACGACGACAACTCCACCATTGGTGGCGGCACCGACAACAACGATGACCGTGACCGCACCGAAACCAAAGGTGAAGTTCGCTTCGGTTACGAAATCCAGACCGGTTACGAAGCCTTCATCAAAAGCTCGGTCAACGAACGTGATTACGATTCGAACGTTGATGATGGTGGTGTGAACCGTGATTCCAGCGGTTACAAAGTCCAGGCCGGTATCGCCATTGACCTTGACCGCCTGATCCGTGCCGACCTTGGCGTTGGCTGGATGGAACAGGATTACGATGACCAGTCCCTGAAGGATGTTGATGGTTATTCGGCAGATGCCCGCATTCGCTGGAACATCACCGAGCTGACCACGCTGCGCGCAACCGCATCGCGTACCATCAACGAAACCACCACAACCGGTGCATCGTCGACAATCGGTACTGCAGTTGGTCTTGGTGTGGATCACGAACTGCTTCGCAACCTGATCCTGAATGCCGATGCGAAATATTACAACTCTGACTACCAGGGTATTTCGCGCGAAGACGACAAATACACCTATTCCATTGGCGCGGATTACAAACTCAATCGCAACCTCTTTGGCGGCATCAAGCTGACCCATGAAACCCGCGATTCGACCAACACCGTCAATGAATATGATCAGAATGTGATTATGGTAAAGGTCGGCGGCCAGTTCTAATCTGCCGAGTTACCGTTCCGCATTCTTGTTATAGATGCTATGATCCCTTCGGGTTCGCCCGAAGGGATTTCTTTTAGACAGGTTGGTTATGCGTAAATTTTGTGGATTCGTCTTCGCCCTGTTCATGTCGCTTATGGCCATCAATGCTGCCTATGCGGCACAGCCGGTTTATACACTTGGCTCGGGCGACAAGATAAGAATTACGGTATTTGGCGAACCCGACTTATCGGGCGAATTTGAAGTTTCCGGCGAAGGGCAGCTGTCTTTGCCGCTGATCGGCATTGTCAGCGCCGATGGCAAAACCCTGCATCAGCTCAGCAGCGATATCGAAACCAAATTGAAAGATGGCTACCTCGTTGACCCCAAAGTCAGCGCCGAAGTCCTCAATTATCGCCCGTTTTATATTCTGGGCGAAGTCAAGGAACCGGGAAGCTATCCTTTCGTCAATGGCATGAGCGTGCTTAATGCGGTCGCACTGGGCGGCGGCTTTACCTATCGCGCTGATAAGGATGACATTCTGATCATCCGTGGCGGCGATGAAAGCCGCAAACCGGAAAAGGCAACGCCTGAAACAATCGTGCTGCCGGGCGACATTGTCCGTGTCGAAGAACGTTTCTTCTAAGCCACGTCAGGTTCCGAAATTGAAAAAGACCGGTCCCGTGCCGGTCTTTTTTTGCGTAAAAGCCATTAAATGCCAAACAAGCTAGGTTGGCTATCAAACAAACCTGTAATCACGGCCCTCAAGGCGTAAACAGGTCAGTTTATTGGAATAATAGGCCCCGGTATCAAGGCCGATGCGATGATTACGCACGGTTGGCTCTTCGGTCACAGTGTGACCGTGCACCACAACCTTTGGCAAAGCCCCGGAAAAGCTTAAAAACGGTTCGCGGATCCAGCGCAAAATCTCTGGCCCCTGGCCTGCAATCGGCCGTTCGGGATCAATCCCGGCATGAACAAACAGATAGTCTCCAAGCTCGAAACTATCGCGAAAACGCGTAAAGAAGCGGTCATGCCCGGCGGCCTGCATCGCCGCATTCAAATCTTCCGATACCTTGATTGCCTTTTCGGCATTAAATGCACCCGCCGCAACCGACACATTGTAGCTTAGCAATGTTTCAGCGCCACCATAGGTCAGCCATTCCAGGCTATTGGGTGCATCATCAAGAAACCTGACCATGAATTCTTCATGGTTGCCCATCAGCCACACCTGATCGATGTCCTGATCCTCATGACTTAAAATAAGATCAATCACCTGCCGGCTTTTAAGCCCGCGATCCACCAGATCGCCCAGATAAATGATCGTCTTTTTCTGTCCCTCTTTCACCGGGTCTGCCAGAATTTTAGTAAGCTTTTGTTCAAGCAGGTCGGCACGGCCATGGATATCGCCAATGGCATAAGCCACAATTGCCTCCGGCACGGATGCATCATCCAGCCCAACCCTGCGATTACCAGCAGGCTTTGCAGCCGATTGCGTCGGCTTGTTCTTTTTGCCGAACCACCCAAACATGAAACATCCTCATTCTTTTTCCCGTATCAGGACGATCGGGAACGTCTTGAAAGTCATCGCCAGCACAGACAGATAAACGGGTTGTCGGCCCTATAACCTGGCCGGTGAACAGGCTGATCACTGTGACGGCAACGATAACGTTGCATGACAGCAAATAATGCCCGTTCAACCATCGCCGCAGCGCCTGAATTTCGGCACCATAACCGAAACCAAACCGGGCTTAGTCCTTGGCCACCAGGTTCATATAAATCCAGACCCGATATGTCTTTCCATCCGGCCCGCTATAGGCGAAATGGCCCCAGTCGTTTTTCTGTTCAAGCAACTGCATCGGTGTGCTTTGCGGCATGGCAAAGGCAATTTCAAAATCGGTTCCCGGCCCCATCCGGGCATTCACATTATCCGACGTGGTGCGCCAAACATCACCGCTGGTAGCCGAAGTCACACCATTATCGGCTACAGCAGCCGGTTCCGACGAAGCATCCGCCCCATCCGCCTCATTCGCCCCACCATCAGGCTTCACCACATCACTGGTATCACTTTGCCCGGCAGATGCCTGCCGATCATTGCTGTCGCCAGCGGCTGCATTGTTATCAAGGGCATTATTCATACCCAATGCCTGTGATTCCCGGTTTTCAAGCGCTGTGGTTTCGTCGGCCATCGCGGCAGAATCACCTTCAACTGCACCCACAAGTTTAAGCGGCCGGCCGTCGACCACAAGCTGGCTGAGCTTCCAGCAGGCGCCATCATCACCGCCATTCGGGCCGCAGCTATAATCGACCTGGCCATAATAAGCCGGCGAAAGGTTACCACTGCGCGCCGTGCCACGGAAAACCCAGCTATCGCCTTCAATACGATCCCCAGGCACCAGCATAGCAATCTTATAACCATGAAGATCAAAAACCGGTGTGACCTGATCGGCAATTCCCGAATAAAGCTGTGCCGGAGACGGCATGAAGCGGTCGGCCATCCTTTGCTGTTTTGCCTGCTGCTGGTTCCAGTAGAACCACCCACCGGCGGCGACAAGCCCAAGAACGACGACTCCAATTAACAGCTTTTTCATTCAAACCCGCTTTTGCACGATTACCTGGCACACCCGAAAGTCGAATACGGCAATCCCCACCCCTTCGGGACCGCGTACTACCCTGTCAGCATCCTATGAATCTGATCCCGTTGAATCCAGTCACAAATTTAAATTTCATCCAATCATCTGACTTGAATAACGGAAAAGCACATAGCCGAGCGCACCTGATTCGACCCCCGCCAGCAATCAAGTCATCATATCAGTGATAAAAACAACGCAAAAACGGGCATTTTTTACGCAGTTTAACGTAGTTTTCAGGCCCTGTTATCCCACAGAAACACCATCCCACCCCAATTCCACCAAGATTCATATTATGTTATTGACGACACATATCACCTATTTTACGGTGCGCGCAGGCTTGGCGACGCGATCAGGCAAGAGTACACCTTCAAAGAGAAATGATGATGACCCCTAATGATCTGAAAAAGGCACTGGCTTCGGGCCTGTTATCCTTCCCCGCCACCGTATTTAACGACGATTACAGCTTCAATGAAGGCCGCTACCGTGAACAGGTCGCCTGGCAGTCGGGTTTCGGCGCATCGGCCCTTTTTGCGGCTGGTGGCACGGGTGAATTTTTCTCGCTCGCCCCGGATGAAGTTGTCGATGTTGTCCGTGCAGCCAAAGCCGAAGCTGGCAATACGCCGATCCTTTCAGGTTGCGGTTATGGTGCCGGCATTGCCCCCAAGCTTGCCCGCGCTGCCCAGGATGCCGGGGCTGATGGCATTTTGCTGCTGCCGCATTACCTTGTTGGCGCAGATCAGGAAGGCCTGTTTAACCATATTCGCGCCGTCTGCGATGCCGTTGAAATCGGCGTAATTGTCTATAACCGCGATAACAGCATTCTGCTACCCGACACGCTGGCAAAACTTTGCGATGTCTGCCCGAACCTGATTGGTTTCAAGGATGGCGCCGGTGATATCGACCTGGTCGCACGCGTTTGCAACAAAATGGGCGATCGCCTGACCTATATTGGCGGCATGCCCACCGCCGAAGTTTACGCCCAGGCTTACAAAGCCATTGGCATGACCACTTATTCATCGGCCGTTTTCAACTTCATGCCGGAGCTGGCGCAGAAATTCTATGCTGCCATCACCAGCGATGATGCCACCACGGTCAAAGCCCTGCTGGAAGATTTCTTCTATCCCTATGTCGCCATTCGCGACCTTGGGGCAAAACGCGGCTATGCCGTTTCCATCGTCAAGGCTGGCCTGAAGGCCATTGGCCGTGACCCGGGCCCCGTACGTGCACCTTTGTGCGACCTGCGCCCGGATGAATATAAAATGCTTCAGGACCTGATCGCCAAAAATAGCTGATTTGCCGTTTTGGCCTGCAAACATGATATTGAGCTTGCGAAATATTATGTTGTCTGACAAGCATAGATAAGATGAGTTGGGGCAGAAATGAATTCCGCCTTTTTCTGCCCCCAAAAATCCGGCCACATGGCTTGCCATGAACGACAAAAGCAACATCCCGGCTCTACGTCTGTATTGAGACCCATCAAGGAGGGAACGATGATCAATCGTTTGTTAAAAATCGCCGCAATCGGCGTTCTGACCGCTACCGCATTCTCCACCGCTTCTTTTGCTGCTGATTATCCCAGCAAAGATATTCGTATGATTATTCCCTGGGGTGCTGGTGGGGGCACGGATGGTATCGTCCGCAAACTCAGCACAATCGCGGAAAAAGAACTCGGCACCTCGATCTATGCCGAAAACATCGAAGGCGGCGTCAGCGCCACTGGCGTTCTTGAAGTCATGAAAGCACGCCCGGATGGATACACCATCGGCTCGCTGACTTACGATTCTGTTGTCACCGTTCCCTGGCAGGGCCTGCTGCCGACCTACAAGCTCGACAAGCTGAAGCTGATCGCACGTGTCACCAGCGAACCCGATGCCATCATTGTTGCCTCTGACTCCCCTTATAAATCCGTTGCCGACCTGGTGAAGGCCGCCAAGGAGAACCCGGGCAAAATCAAGGTTGCCATCCAGAATACCGGTTCGCGCCTGCACCTTGCCATGCTGCAATTCGAAAAACTGACCGGCACCGATTTCAAACTGGTCGCCTATCCGGGTGGTGCTGCCCCGCAGAAAGAAGCCATCCTGTCAAAAGAAGTCCAGGTTGCTGCAACCAGCCTTGGTGATTTCTCGTCGCTGATCGAATCTGGTGATGTCAAAGGCCTGGTTGAGTTTTCCGACAGCCGCAACCCGACCTACAAAGACGTCCCGACTGCCAAGGAAGAAGGCATTGACCTTCAGATCGGCAGCTTCATCGTCCTTGCTGCCCCGGCCAACACCCCCGATGATGCCGTTGCCAAAATCGAAGGCGCCTATAAAGCCGCCCTTGAAAGCGACGAATTCCAGCAGTGGGTTTCCAAAGTTGGCGTTTCGCCGAACTGGCTGGGTACCGCCGAGGTAACCGACTGGGCCAATGAAACCAAGGAAACCCTGTTCAAGCAGATGCAGGACCTTGTTGACCAGGGCGTGATCAAGAAATAATCACCTCCCATGCAGGAACGGCGGCCGACCCTGGCCGCCGTTCCCCATTTTGACGACCCTTGTCGAAACGGAGACGACCAAATGAAGTCCGGTTCATCGGGCGGCTGGGACAGACGCCTTATTCTGCCATTCGTGCTGTTTGTCATTACCAGCATCTATCTTGCCACGGCCCTGCAAATTACCGCACAATTTGACGAAGGGCTGGTTGGGCCATCCTTCGTGCCTGTTGTTGCCTCGATCCTGATGTATGTTGCGCTGGCATTTGTCGTTTATGGCATGCGCAAAGACCGCGACACGACAGAAAGCGAAAAAATCAGCCTTGTCGCCCCCATCAAGGTTGTTGCCGTAACGGCCCTTTATATTCTGGCTTTCAAGCCACTGGGATATCCGGTTTCGACATTTCTGTATGTCTATGCACTGCTTTTCATTTTCGGCCTCGAAGATACCGGCCATGTCAAACGCCTGATATATACCATCGCGATCACCGGCGTTTTTTATGTCCTGTTTGCCGTCATTTTCCAGGTGCGCCTGCCTTTGTTTGATACCGAATTCTGGGGGATGTTCTGATGGACTTTACCCTTCACATTCTGGGCGGCTTTGCAGCCCTGGCCGACCCGACGGTTCTGGCCTACATGATTATCGGCTTTCTGATCGGCACCTTCTTTGGTGCTGTCCCGGGTCTGACCTCGGTTCTGGCCATCGCCCTCCTGCTTCCCATTACCTACAGCCTTGATGTCGTCCCGGCCCTTGTGATGTGCGCCTCGATCTTCATGTCGGGCATGTATGCGGGGTCCATCACGGCAACCACCATCAATATTCCCGGCGCCCCGTCATCCATGATGACCTCGATCGAGGGTTACGCCCTGATGAAAAAGGGCCAGGGCGCAAATGCCCTTGGCCATGCGGCACTGGGTTCCATGATCGGTGGCGTGATTGGTGCGTTGCTGTTGATCTGCCTCACACCGGTTGCGGCCAAACTGGCATTGCTGATCCAGACACCCGGCAAGTTTTCGCTGATCCTGTTTGCCCTGATCGTCATTGTCATTTCCCAGCGCAACGCCATTGCCAAGGGCTTTGTCGCCACCCTTCTGGGCATCATGATCGCCACCATCGGCGTTGATGTAATGCAGCCCATCGCCCGCTTTAATTTCGGTACCGAAGTTCTGGTGGAAGGCATCGACATGATGCCGCTGATCATTGGCACCTTTGCCATCAGCGAAATCCTGTTTCAGGCCTGTGAAAACCGCGATTCCCTGACGGTCGATACAAAAACCACCGAAATCCCCGCCATCCGCCGGCAGGATTTCTTTCCGAAAATGTCGGAAATCCGCGAGATCGGCATCTGGACCTATCTCAAAAGTGCGATTATCGGCTATTTCATCGGCGTTTTGCCCGGTGCGGGTGGTTCGATGGCGGCATTCGTTTCCTATGCCGAAGCCATGCGCAAATCCAAAAACCCGGACCTGTATGGCAAAGGTTCGCGCGAAGGTATTGCCGCGGCTGAAACCGCCAACAATTCCATGTGTGGGGGGGCCTTTGTCCCCATGCTGATGTTTGGCATCCCCGGCGACCCAACCACGGCCATTGTTCTTGGGGTTCTGATCATTAACGGCCTTCAGCCCGGTCCGCGCCTGCTGGATACCCAGATCGACCTGATCGCGCCGATGTTTGCGTCGCTTCTGATCAGCGCGCTGGTGCTTATTCCGCTTACACTTTATCTGCTCGGGCCGTATTTCGTTAAAATCGTCTCGATCCGCAAGGCCGTGCTGTATTCCTGCATTGCCGTTGTTGCCCTGGTCGGCAGCTACGTTGCCACCTATTCCCCGTTCCAGATGATGCTGGCCCTGGTGTTTGGTGTACTGGCCTTTTTCCTGCGCCAGCAAAAATACCCAACCGTCACCCTGCTTTTGGGCTTCATTCTGGGGCCGGACCTTGAACAATATCTGCGCCGTGCCCTGTCGCTTAATGATGGTAACCCGCTTACCTTCATTACCAGCCCGGACAGCCTGTTCTTCCTGGCCCTGACGGCGGTGTTCTTCTATTTCATGGTCGTGCGTACACCGGCAAATGCCCAAAAAGCCGGTTAATTAACGCTGCAAGGCAATGACCATCAGATCTTGATTGTGCCACTGGCGTTTTTATGCGTCAGTGGCCCGTCTGTTTCGGGGTTACCCCGCACGCGTCCATCACACTACCGGTAATCCTGCTGCCACAGCCTTGCCGGGCAAAGACAGGTCCACCGGTATGATTTCAGCATTGATTGATCAGTTAGGCCCCATCTTCCTGCTGGTTGGTGCGGGTTTTGCCCTGGCTTGGCAGGGGCTAATTGGCGGGGCGGCCATTCAGGGCCTCACAAAAATGACCTTCTGGGCCCTGATCCCGGCAACCCTGTTTCAAACGATTTCATCCAACCGGGTATCGGAACTGTTCAATCCCGTTATCTGGCTTTGTTATTACGGTGCCGTCGTTCTGACCGCCCTGATCGTTTATGTCACGCTGACACGCTGGCAAAAAAACAACCGGTCAGAAGGCATCGTCCTGGCTTTTGGTGCCATCTTTTCCAATATCGGCATGCTGGGCATTCCGATCATTGATATCCTGTTTGGCAGTGACGGGCTTCTGGTGCTCGCGACCATTCTGTGCATTCATGCGCTCAGCCTTCTGACACCGACCATCCTGCTGATGGAATGGAGCCGCAATAACAGCGGCAATCCCGGTGCCGTTCTTGCCAATACCCTACGCGCCCAGATCTGCAATCCAATCATCATCGCCATTGTCTGCGCCATCATTGCCGCATCGCTTGACCTGAAAATGCCGGTGATGATCGATACCTTCTTCTCGATGCTGAAACGCGCCATGCCGCCCATTGCCCTGATGCTAATCGGGGCGGGCATTTATGGCCAGAAGCTGCGCGGCAACATGACAACCAGTATGATCGGTGCCTTCGCCAAGGTTTGCCTGTTACCTGCCATTGTT
This sequence comes from Thalassospira marina, assembly GCF_002844375.1. Classification (NCBI taxonomy): domain Bacteria; kingdom Pseudomonadati; phylum Pseudomonadota; class Alphaproteobacteria; order Rhodospirillales; family Thalassospiraceae; genus Thalassospira; species Thalassospira marina. The sequence goes on from NZ_CP024199.1 coordinate 4,184,145, forward strand.
TTTATTTTCGGGCTTGTTCTGGGGCTTCCCATCACCATCATTGGTCCGGCCATTATGATTGCGGCCCTGCCGCCGGGTGTGAACACGGTTTTGATGGCATCTTCCTATGAAACCGCACGCGAACGCACGGCAACAACCATGCTGGTTGCCACCATCATGTCGATCATTGTTATCCCGCTTCTGGCCGTGCTGGTCACCTTCCTACGCCACAGCTGACGCCAAAGGCATAGGCCGTGCGCGCGAAAGCTTCATAGCGCCCAAACAAAACACCCCCGCACATCGTTGCAGGGGTGTTTGATGGTGTATTTAGCGATCAGCCTTAACGTGCTGGCGGCGTCCAGAAGGGGGCCGGAACCATCAGTTTATTTTCCTGGTTCACCAAATGCCCGGCTTCGGCACTTTTCTTCAGATAAGCCTGCCATTCCGGGTCTGCCTGCAGGGATTTGCGCTTTGCCTCACGGTCCGCTGCATCTTCATAGGCCCAGATATGAACGTACGAATTAACCGGCCCGGTTTCGGTAACCATATAGGCATGTGGCTCCCCCAGATGGCGGCTTTGCACCGGAAAACCAAACTCCCCATACAGGGCAAGCTGCTTTTTCAAAGTACCAGGATAGCAGGTATATGTGCGAACGTCATAAAGCATGGATTATATGTTCCGTCTGATCGTGATGTACGAGAGATACCGCCAAATCGTGGCAAATCATCCTCCCTTGATCTTCTGGTTTTACGTTACGTATGATTGTCAGACAACATTATTCCATGATGACACATGGCACCCCATATGCAACAAAACCATATGGTGAATAACGCGGCAGTTGAACCTGCCCAACAAGGATGCCGGGGAAAACATGCAAAAAACAGATCCGAACCATTACGAAAAAATCATCCGTCCCCGACGCCTGCCCGACGAAATTGCCGCCAATCTGACCGGCCAGATCAGCAATGGCATTTTGCGCCCCGGCGACAAGCTGCCGACCGAACAGGAACTGGCCAGCAATTATGGTGTTGCCCGCACCGTTGTCCGCGAAGCCGTCTCCCAGCTTAAAAGCGATGGCATGATCCAGTCCAAACAGGGCGTGGGCGCCTTTGTTTCCGAGCCAGGGTCCCGCAATGTCTTTCGTATCAGCCCCGACTGCTTTGCCAAGCGCAAGGAACTGGTACAGATCCTCCAGCTTCGTACCAGTAATGAAGCCGGGGCCGCGGCCCTTGCCGCCGACGCCCGCAGCGAGGAAGACCTGGTTCGTATTCACGATGAACTGCAATCCATGCAGGGGGCAACCGGCCAAAGCAGCTTTGAAATGGCCGAACATCGCTATGATGCCGAACGGCGCTTTTACCGCGCCATCGCCCGGGCCAGTGGCAATGGCTATTTCTACGATTTTCTCACCATGCTGGATGGCCGGATAGATGCCAACCTGCGCAATGTGGCGATCAAAAATGTCATGACCGCCGAATGGGGCGAGGCCGTATTTGCCGAACATAAAATGGTCTATGAGGCCATCCGCACGCAAAACCGCACGGCGGCCGAAATGGCCGTGCGCCAGCATTTTGAAAATGCCGCCGGTCGGCTGATGGAACGGGCCGATATTGCCGATATTGCCGAAATCTAGCACCGGCAGCCCCTACCGAATATCCGCCCTTTACCTTGCCGTGCCCGCATGCTGATATCCTGGGCACCAGGACAAAGGCAAAAGTCCTGGCGTTAACGCCACCACCACCTGCCACCAATGAGGAATAACATGTCCACACAACCCGGTTTGCGTCATGGCGGGCGCATTCTTGTCGATCAACTGCAAATTCACGGCTGCGAACGCGCCTTTCTGGTGCCGGGCGAAAGCTTCCTTGCCGTGCTTGACGGTATGGTCGATCACCCCGAAATAACCCCTGTCATCTGCCGCCAAGAAGGCGGTGCCGCCATCATGGCCGAGGCCTATGGCAAGCTGACAGGCAAACCCGGCATTTGCATGGTAACGCGCGGCCCCGGCGCGACCAATGCTTCTGCCGGTGTCCATGTTGCCCACCAGGATTCCACCCCGATGATCCTGCTGGTTGGCCAGATTGGCCGGGACATGGTGGACCGCGAAGCGTTCCAGGAAGTCGATTATCGCAAGATGTTCGAACCGCTGTGCAAATGGGTCGCCCAGATCGACAGCATCGAACGCATTCCCGAATATATCAGCCACGCCTATCACATTGCGACATCCGGCCGCCCCGGGCCGGTCGTTCTTGCCCTGCCTGAAGATATGCTCTCTTCCAGTGCCGTGGTTGCCGATGGCAAGCCCTATGTCGAAATTGAAGCGCGCACCGCACCCGAAGACGTGGCCCTTTTCCGCGCCGAACTGGAAAAAGCCCGCCAGCCGGTCGTGATTGTCGGTGGCGGCGGCTGGACCGCCGAAACCAGCAAAAACCTGATCGCCTTTGCCGAAGCCAATAATGTGGCCATTGCCACATCGTTCCGCTGCCAGGATTACATGCCCAACACCCATCCCAACTTTATCGGGGATGTGGGTATTGGCATCAATCCCAAGCTGGCCGCGTTTATTCGCGATTCCGATCTGGTTGTTCTTATTGGCTCACGCATGGGCGAAATGACCAGCAGTGGCTACAGCCTGCTTGAAATTCCCTGCCCCAGGCAGCGCCTGATCCATGTTTATCCGGGCCCTGATGAACTTGGCCGGGTTTATCGCCCCGATATCGCGATCAATGCCTCCCAGCGCTCCTTCATTCGCGCGCTGGCCAATATGGCACCTGTCGATGGTGCTGCGCGCGCTGACCAGATCAAACAGGCCCGCGATGCCTATCTGGCCTTCTCAACACCGCTAGATACGCCCGGTGATGTGAAAATGGCCCATGTCATTGGCCATTTGCGCGAAACCCTGCCCGATAATGCCATTCTGACCAATGGTGCGGGCAATTACGCGGCCTTTCTGCACCGTTTCTATCGCTACCGCGATTATCGCACCGAACTGGCACCGACCTCGGGTTCCATGGGCTATGGCCTGCCGGCATCAGTTTCGGCAAAGCTCCACCACCCGGACCGCCCGGTGGTCTGCCTTGCCGGTGATGGCTGCTTTTTGATGCACGGGCAGGAATTTGCAACTGCGGTGCAATATGGGGCGAACATCATTGTCGTGGTGGTCAATAACGGCATGTTTGGCACCATTCGCATGCACCAGGAACGCAACTATCCGGCTCGCGTCTCTGGCACCGAATTGCACAATCCCGATTTTGCTGGCTATGCCCGCGTCTTTGGCGGTCACGGCGAAACCGTCACCAAAACCGAGGATTTCGCCCCGGCCCTTGAACGCGCCATGGCGGCTAACAAACCCGCCATCATCGAAGTTCAGGTCGACCCGCAGGCCCTTACGCCGGCAAAGACGCTGGATGAGATTCGCAGCGGAAATTAATTTCCCCTCAATAACGCAAGAAAGAGCCGTCAATCCTCAAAAGGATTGACGGCATATATATTTTCACTTTGCCTGACTATTTTTTATCGGGGCGACTGCCTGAAATCGCGCAAATTCTGCTTTCCCAATACGCTCGCAGTTCGGGTTCAATTGTTCCATATCGAGAAACTGGCACGCCCATGAAATACTTGATTAGTCGAAACACGTCCCCACAAATTCGGGCTATCGTAGCCAAAACAGCAAAGACAACATAAACATAAGACTTCCTTTTGCGCAGAAGAAAAACCTGCTCTCTACACCACGCCCATCGATTGCTCCAGAGGCGCTTCATAGGTGTCCGGCTACGAATACGGTAGGCCAGAAGATATTCAGGCAATATATGAAAACAACTGTCGACATAGGCCCGAAGCAATAACTCCTGATCCTCGCAACAGTAAGGAGATGGATTTTGCTTATAATTATTTTTCTTGAACCATTCTAATTTTCCACACCAGGTTGGATGCGGCATATAAAATCCAAGCCAAGGTTTTGCACAAATTTCTTTATGTGAACTTCCAGATAACGGCAGGCATCCAATTATCTCATTTTGTTCATTAATGGTCACACAGTAAGCCGCAAGAAGATCAAGCTCTTCATGAGCTTCCAAATACGCGACCTGCTCAGCAAAACGATCAGGATGACAAATATCGTCATGGTCCATACGGGCAAAATATCTACCGTGCGCCTGTTGAACTCCTTCATTCAAGCGTACAGACAAGCCTTTGTTTTTTCCATCATTCAAAACACGTATTCTGGCATCCGCAAGCTGAGGCAATGCTTCCACCGCACCGTCCGTAGAACCGTCATCAATTACAAGCAGTTCCCAGTCGACAAAAGTTTGGTCAACAATAGATTGAACCGCATTTTCCAAAAAACTCCCACCATTAAAAACTGGCAAAACAATGGTCAACAATGGATTTCGTTGCGACATAATGACGGTACTTATTCCTTAAGGTAAACGTTCACTCGATGTCTTTTATAAAAATGTATGAAAAATCAAGGTGATCCGATAGCATCGATCAGTAGACGTGTTGTATTATGAGGATGATATTGATTATTAGCAGCGAGACGCCCGGCGTCACTCAACTCTAACCACTTCGTTGATGACATCAAGTCATTCATACGAATGGCGGCCTCTTCAGGAGAACGAACAACATAACCACCGGGCATACTTGAGAGACAGCCGGTTTTCCGGGCAACAAAAGGCGTACCGGTCACATTCGCATCCAATATTACAAGTGGTTGACATTCAGTATGTGAACCACACAAAAAAAAGCGTGCTTTAAGATACTCATTGATGAGATCTTCACCCGACACACCTTCATGAAAGCTTAAATAATCCTCCAGAATATCAAGCTTACCTGCTAGATTTTTTAGATATTCTATATAACCAGTTCTTTCCTGACCAAAAAGCCTTAAAGGAAAAACATTCTTATAAGAAGACGCCGCATATGATCTCAAAACAAAGTCGAACCCTTTCTGCCAGGTAAATGAACCTACGGAAATAATCTGGTTTCGCTCATCATATTTCGGAACCGGATTCAATATAAATTTTTTACTGTATTCCGATATGCTATTTGGGATAATATAAAAATTTCGATCAATCTTCTTTGCCACCTTCAAATCATCAAAGCGCGTACCATCCCCTTCAGCCGCCAGAAAGATGACTCCATCTAATTTCTTTAGATAAAAAGGTAACTTCCACCAATATGGTCGCCAGGCAAGGTACCGAATCAGGGAACGAACAGGCTGAGGTTTAAGGAAAAGGTTTGTAGAGATACCATGACTAAAAAGAAACTTCTGACCTGAAATGCGATTAATGTTTTTTAAAATCACATCACTCGACCAGGTTTGCCACGCATTCATCAGAATGACATCAAAGCTCCGGGATTGCAAAAAATCCAGATAGCCTTGAATATCTCCCTTTATTGGATCCAAAAAACTATCGGCGCCGGAAATTGGAAACATTTCTACAGGAACGCCGATGAGCGTATCAAACCGTTGCGCTCTTTTCTCCCCTCCTGTGGCGACTGTTACATCCATCCCTTCTGAAACCAGAGCACGTGCCTGTTGCTGTACAGCGTTTCCCAAACCACTATTGAAAGGAGGATAGGTAGGAGTCGTCATAAGTATTTTTCTGGCAACTGGCTTTGGAGATACTGACACTACAAACGTTCCCACGTTGCCGGAATAAGGTCCTTTGTATCTTTATCATCTTTAAACCATATCATAGGCGCGATGACACGCTTATCCCTGGCGTTCCCCAACCATGCTCCCCACCAGCTTAAAGATGAGTTGGCAATCACAAAATGTTTGCACGCCGCCATCAAAGCAAGATCCCAGTGGACATTATTGCTATCGTTGAAGTCAACGACCGTAGTGCAGCAAGGTAATACAATATTCTCATGGACCCACTTCGGATCATCCGAAAAGACGAAACATTGGGGGTTCTCCAAACCATAGCAAAGCGTCGAAACAGCTCGACGGTAATAGTCAAGACTACAAACGCCATGTGTTCTTGCCGCCTCTGGATTATTCACGTAATCGCCACGACGTACATGAACGCAAATCGCATTACTCGATCGGACGTCATTCATGACATT